>DASQWC010000057.1:0-28958 GCA_035640475.1 Actinomycetota bacterium
CGCCTACGAGATCCTCGACCCCATCCTGGAGGCCTACGTCGAGGAAGATCGATCGCTCGACGAGATCGTCGGGGCCGGATTCGACCGCGAAACCGTGGCGGCCGTCATCCGCATGGTCGACTACAACGAGTACAAGCGGCGACAGTCTCCGCCCGGACCGAAAGTGACCTCGAAAGCATTCGGCCGGGACCGCCGCCTGCCCATCACGAATCGCTTTCTCGACGGTTAGATCGTCGCAAGCTCGTTCAGGAGCGCACGCGCGCCGATGCGGCCGCGGGTCAACGATTCGAGCGCGTAGCTCTCGTTCGGCGCGTGGATCCGGTCGTCTGGTCCCGCGAACCCCGAGAGCACAGTTGGGATCCCCTTGCGCTTGAGCACACCGAGCAGCGGAAGCGTCCCGCCGAGACGCCACAGTGCCGGCTCCTCTCCGAATGCCTTCGCATACGCGCGCCGTGCGGCGACGATCGCGGGGTCGTCCGGAGCGTAGCCGGCGGCGTCCACGCCGCCCGTCCAGTCGAAGGAAACCTCTGCTTCAGGGTGCGCAGCTTCTCGAACCAGGCGTTCGATCTCCATGCGCATGTCGTCGTTGCGCTGACCGGGAGCAAGCCGCATCGAGACGAACGCTCTAGCCGACGCCGGAATGACCGTCCGCGGATCGCCCGCCTTGATCTCGTCGATGTCGAGGGAGGACTCCCACCCGGTCATCTCGTAGTAGCGATCACCCGACTCCGGCGCGATCGGCCGCGCACCGACGCGCTTCAGTGCGCGATTTCCGGCCGGCATGTTCGCCCACATCTCGCGTTCGGCCTGCGGGATCGGTTCGATACCCGCGCGCAGTGAATCCGGAAGGAGCCCGTCGTCCCCGTGCCGCAGCGGCCGCAGTGCATCGATCAGCGCGTGCAGGGCGTTGAGCGCGACGCCGCCGTATACCCCCGAGTGCAGGTCGTAGTCGGCCGTTCGCACTTTCACGTACCCCGCAATGACTCCGCGGGCGCCGAGGGTGATTGTGGCTTTCGATCCGATCGTCCCCGAGTCGTAGATGATGCACGCGGCCGTCGGCTCGTCCCACGCTTCGAGCCAAGGCATGAGGTTGTAGCTGCCGCGCTCTTCCTCGCCTTCGATCACCACGCGGACGTGCACCGGCAGCTCCCCGGCACGCGCCATCTCGCAGGACTCGTAGAGGAGCGGCCAGAAGTTCCCCTTGTCGTCGGACGCTCCGCGCGCGTAGATCCGGCCCTCCTTGACGGCCGGCTCGAACGGCGGCGTGTCCCATTCGTCCAGCGGCTCGGGTCCCTGAACGTCGTAGTGGCCGTAGATCATCACCGTCGGTGCCTGCGGGTTCGCCGCCGCGAGCCGCCCGACCACGAGCGGGTTGCGCTCGGTCGAGACGAGCTCGCACTCGCCACCGGCGGCGCGAACGAAGTCCGATAGCCAGTGCGCCGCGGCCGAGATGGCCTCCGGGTTGCCCTCGCCGGTCGAGACGGATGGGATCCGCAACAGCTCCAGCAGGGGGTCGAGGAAAGCCGCGTCCAGGTCGGTCATCGACCGAAGCTACCAGCACGGCCGCAGCCTCGATCCGTACCTCGGCCTGCGCGTTTACCTTCCCGTAACATCCGGTTACCGCTCGGCAACCACCGTCCCCTATGCTGCACGGCGTTTGATACCGCTTAGGGAGGACTGACCATGGCGAAAGCGGCCGACGTACTGAAGATCGTCAAGGACTCGGGAGCCGAGGTCGTCGACCTTCGCTTCTGCGATCTCCCCGGTCTGATGCAGCACTTCTCGATCCCCGCGCACGAGCTCACAGAGGAAGGCTTCGAGGACGGCTACGGCTTCGACGGGTCGTCGATTCGTGGGTTCCAAGAGATCCAAGAGTCGGACATGCTCCTGATCCCGGACGCCGACAGCGCGTACGTCGATCCCTTCCGCGAGCACGTCACCGTCAACATCAACTGCTTCGTGAAGGACCCGGTGACCGGCGAGTGGTACACGCGCGACCCGCGCGGTATCGCTCGCAAGGCCGAGGCGTACTTGAAAGAGTCCGGGACGGCCGACATCTCGTATTGGGGTCCCGAGCCCGAGTTCTACCTCTTCGACTCGATTCGCTTCGACCAGAACCAGCACGAGGGCTACTACCACATCGACGAGGTCGAAGGTGCGTGGACCTCGGGCCGTGAAGAGCCGGGCGGCAACAAGGGCTACAAGCCCCGCTACAAGGAGGGCTACTTCCCCGTCCCGCCCATGGACCACTACCAGGACATCCGCACCGAGATGATGCTCAAGCTCATTGCGGCGGGCGTGAACGTCGAGGTCCAGCACCACGAGGTCGGGACGGCCGGCCAAGCCGAGATCGATATGGGCTTCGGGTCCCTGTTGCAGCAGGCCGACCGCGTGATGCTCCTCAAATACGTCGTGAAGAACGTGGCGTTCGCGCGCGGCAAGACGGCGACCTTCATGCCGAAGCCGATCTTCATGGACAACGGCTCCGGTATGCACGTGCACCAGTCGCTGTGGAAGGACGGCAAGAACCTGATGTTCGATGAGACCGGCTACGCGCAGCTCTCCGATAGCGCGCGCTACTACGCCGGCGGGTTGCTGCAGCACGCGGCGTCGATTCTCGCAATCGCGGCACCGACGACGAACTCGTATCGCCGGCTCGTGCCGGGCTACGAGGCGCCGGTCAACCTCGTTTACTCGCAGCGCAACCGGTCGGCATGTGTGCGCATCCCGCTGTATTCGCGATCGGAGAAGGCGAAGCGGCTCGAGTTCCGTCCGCCGGACCCGTCGGCCAACCCGTACCTCGCGTTCGCGGCCATGCTCATGGCCGGCCTCGACGGGATCATGAACAAGATCGATCCGGGCGAAGCCGTCGACAAGAACATCTACGACCTTCCGCCGGAAGAGGCGGCCGGGATTCCGACTGTGCCGTCTTCGCTCGAGGAGTCGCTGCGTGCCCTCGAGGACGACCACGACTACCTGCTCCGCGGTGACGTGTTCACCGAGGACGTCATCCAGTCGTGGCTCAGCTACAAGTGGGAGAACGAGGTCGACGCGGTGCGGCTGCGTCCGCACCCCCATGAGTTCGCCCTCTACTTCGATCTGTAAGCGCTCGTTAACATCTGACATCTCGAAAAGCCCTGCTCAGCAGGGCCTCTTGCTCAGGGCCATGACGCTTCCGCGGATGGACAACATCCTCATCGTCGTCGACGACCTCGACGCTGCCATCGCGTTCTTTGCCGAGCTCGGGATGGAGCTCGAGGGTCGCACGATAGTCGAGGGAAGTTCGGTGGACCGGATCGTCGGGATCGACGGCGTCCGGTCCGAGATCGCCATGATGCGGACCCCCGACGGCCACGGCCGGCTCGAGCTGGACAAGTTCCACGCACCGCCGGCGATCAGATCGGAGCCGCAAGACGTACCGGTCAACACGCTGGGTATCCGACGAATCATGTTCGCGGTCGAAGACATCGAGGACGTCCTCGCTCGGCTGAAGACCAAAGGTGCCGAACTCTTGGGCGAGGTGACGCGGATAGAGGACGCCGGCTATCTGATGTGCTACGTCCGCGGCCCCGAAGGCATCATGGTCGGACTGGCGCAGCAGCTCGGCTGACTGCTCGGTAGGAACTGCGGACTCATTCCTCGCCGTAGAAGAGACGATCGGTGACACGGCGCGCGCGCCGGGTCACTCGTCTGTACCGCTCCAAGAGTTTCGAGCGAGAGAGTCGCCCGTAGCCGAGGCTCCGCGAGAGCCGCTCGAGCTCGTCGTCCCGAGCCGGTAGCGAATCCGTCGCGAGACCGCGCAGCAAGAACATGTGGTTCCGGACGCGATTGAGCAAGAAGTAGGCGTCCTTCAGCCACGTCGCATCGCGGTCGGCGATCAGGCCGGCCTCCTCGACTGCCTCGATCGCGTTGAGCGTATTCGACGTCCGGAGGCGCGTATGCGTGTGCGCGTACCGCATCTGCTGGAGCTGCACGGTGAACTCGATATCCGCAAGGCCGCCGACGCCGAGCTTCACCTGGTAGCGCGGGTCTTCCGTCGCTTTGACGCGCTCGCGCTCGATGCGCGCCTTCATCTTTCGGATCTCGTCGATCTCGTCGGCGCTGAGCGCCGCCCTCCAGACCTTCGCTGCAACTGCGTCGATCAGCCTGTTGCTGAGCTGGCGATCGCCGGACACGTGCCGGGCTCTGGTGAGTGCCTGGAACTCCCACAACGATGCCCATCGCTGGTAATAGACGAGATAGCTCTCGAGCGACCTCACGATCGGGCCGCTGCGTCCTTCCGGACGAATCTCGGCGTCGACCTTGAAGATCGGCGGCGTCGCACCGAGCAGCGAGATGATCCGCTCCGCGACGCCCGCGTAGAAGAGGCGAGCATCCGTGCCGTCCGGACACCGGTCGTCCCGCTCGTAGACGAACATCACGTCGAGATCGCTCGCATAGCTCAGCTCGCGGCCCCCGAGCCGTCCCATCCCGACGACGGCGAAGCCGCCCGGCGGCTCGCCGCCGGTCCTTTCGGCCGCTTCCGCCGTCGCCAGCGCGAGCGCGGCGTCCATGCACGAATCAGCGACGTCGGAGAGCTCGGCACCCGTGCCGACGAACGAGCTGTGATCGGCTCCCGCGGCGACGTCGTGCGTTGCCAGCCGTAGAAAGTGTCCTTCCTTGAACCGGCGCAGTGCGCCCAGTGCGGCATCCGTGGAGCCGGCGCGCCGGACGAGCGCGACCGCGTGCGAGCGCGCGTCGTACTCGCGCGTCGAGCGCTCCGAGTGCAATGCGGCAATCAGACTCGGATCGCGCTGAAGCAATGCGGCGAGAACCGGTCCGGTCCCCAGCGCCTTGCACACCTGTTCGACGACGGGCGGCTCATCGCGAAGGATCGGAAGCACATGCGGGAGCGCGTCGAGCTCCTTGGCCAGGTCGGTCAGACGGAGCGTCCCGAGGTCGGGCTCCGGCGTCTCGGCCATCCACGAGAGCACGCCGGGCATGATCGCCCGGAACAACCGTGCCCGTCGCGTTGCTCCCGCCGTCATCTCGGCGATGGCTTCGCGCACCCGCGGCGGACGGTCGAACCCAAGCGCGGACAAGCGCTCGTCTGCTTCCTCGGCCGACAGCGCCGGGCGGACCGACGGCACGGCAGCGTATGCCTCCATCAGCGGCCGGTAGAACAGCCGCTCGTGAATAGTGCGAACCACGGTCGTCGTTCGTGACCAGGCATCCTCGAATCGCTCGAGCGCCGATCCCTCGGCCGAATCGCGGAGGAGCAAACCGCGCGCGAGGTGCTCGAGCTTGACCCGGGATCGCGGAAGCGTATGCGTCTGCCGTCCGGCCTCGAGCTGGAGACGGTGCTCGGTGTGACGCAGGAAGATATACGCCTCGACCAGCTTGGCGACGTCCTCATCTCCAACGAAGCCGCCGCTCCCCAAAGCCTCGAGCGCTTCGAGCGTGCTTCGCGAGCGCAGCTGCGGATGGTGACGGCCGTGAACCAGTTGCAAGAGCTGGACGGCAAACTCCACATCGCGGATGCCGCCCGGGCCGAGCTTCACTTCCTGGGCCCCCGTGCCGCGCCGAACGATCTCTTGCTCGGCGCGCGCCTTCAGCGCACGGACTTGCTCGATGGCCTCCGGCGCGAGTCGCTCCGGCCAGACGTACGGTTGGATCATCCGAAGGAATGCAGATGACGTTCCACGATCACCGACGGCGGCCCGGCACTTGATCAGCGACTGGAACTCCCAGACCTGAGCCCACCGTTTGTAGTACTCGGCATACGCGCCGAGGGAGCGAACAAGCGGCCCGTCGCGACCTTCGGGACGGAGATCGGCATCGACACGGAAGAGAACCGGCGGACCGCTCATCGCCTCCATCACGCTGCGCGCGGCACGCTCGGCAGCTTGGATGTCGCAGTCGCCGGCGGCGAACAGTACGTCGATATCGGAGGCGTAATTGAGCTCGTCCCCTCCCCACTTCCCCATCGCCATCACGGCAATCGGAAGGCCGTCGGCCGCTTCGGCGAGCACGCGAGTCATGCATTCGTCGGCAAGGCTCGACAGCGCCGTCGCCGAGATCCGAAACGACTCCTCAGTCGGCTCTGCGGTCAGGTCCCGCGCGGCAATGCGGACGATCCCGGCGTCGCGGAACGCTCGCACGTCGGCCCGCTCCTGGAGTGGATCACCGAGCAACTCCCCGGAAAGACCGTGCGTGCGCTCGATGAGCTCGGTGAGGTATTCGCTGAATCCGAGGACATGCAGCAGCGGGCGGGCAGCATCGGGACTCGTCAGGGCCCGGCCGACGACGTCACCGCCCAGCCGATGAAGGCGACGGAGGCCGGCGTCCGGATCGGCACCCTCACCGATCACGCCGATCAGCTCGAGCCAGCGGTCGTCCTGACGCCAGCCCGAGGGAAGCTCGACGAGCGAGCGATCCGGAGTTCTGAAACCGTGACGGGCGAGGAGCGCGGCGTCGCCGGCCCGGCTCAAGACGTGCGGGACGAAACCGCAGGCTTGGCCGAGGCGCCGTCGGGTGCCGCGCCGACCTTGTCGCGCAACCGCTTGAGTTCGGATGTGAGCTCGACTTCGTCACGCAGGTCCTGGACGCGCACGGTTTGCGCGCCGATCAACCCCCCGAGGCAGAAGTCGATCGTCTCCTGAATCGCACGATCGAGGTCGCGATCGCCGGACGCGAAGTAATCACGCGTGAGCTGGTTGATCACGCCGGAGATCGCCCGTGCGGGATAGACGGCGTCGGTGCGGCGGACGAGTCCCTTCTCCATCGCTTCTGTGATATGGCGCGCGGTATCGAGCATGTGGATCCGGCCCGCGTCCCGTCGCGTCTGCCGGACACGAGCCTGCTCGTGGTCGAGCAGCGCGAAGACGTGCACATTACGAACGATGAAGTCGAAGGACGCAACGATGCCTTTCGCGATTCGCCTGACGGGGTCGGGCTCGTCGGCGATGAACGCTCCCTGGAAGTGCCGCAGGCGTCGTGTGGTGTCCTCGAGGATCTCCCGGAACAGCTCGTCCTTCGACTCGAAGTACCAGTAGAAGACGCCCTGGCCGACGCCGACATGGCCGACGATGTCTGAGACGCGCGTGCGGCTGAATCCCTGGTTGGCGGCGAGCATCACCGCCGCCTCCATGAGCTCCCCGCGCCGGCGCGCGCCGGCGGGAGTCCGCCGCTGCCCGTCCCGTTGACTCACGGGTCAAGTGTAGAGCCCGTGCTCAGGAGCGGAAAGCACGGGTGAAAAGCAAGAGGCCCCGTCAGCTGCGCGGGGCCTCTCGGAGGCTGTCGTCCTATAGGCGGGATCCTGTCCCGGCGACCCCTCACGGGGACGACGGCGGCGACCATCCCTCTCCGCGACGCGTTACCGCGCCGCTGTAGCGGCCTACCCGGGAGCGTTGGGCGGGCCACCCGCTCCCTGCTTGGCCTTGCTCCGGACGGGGGCGCCAGCCGGTCCGGTCACCCGGACCACTGGTGGGCTCTTACCCCACCGTTTCACCCTTACCAGCAGAAGCTGGCGGTTTGTTTTCTGCGGCGTTGCCCCTGGGTCTCCCCACCTGGGCGTTACCCAGCGTCCTGCCCTTCGGAGTCCCGACCTTCCTCGGTAAGAGCCAGTTACAGGGGCGGCCTGACGGCCGATCCTGAAGAGCTCTTAACGCGGTCGCCCGGACGGCTCCTCGCCGACCAGTGTACGACGCTGCGTGTACGAGGTCGTCGTCCCGTCCATCAGCGGGTCGGAAAGGTGCGTCGTGTCGTTCCACAGACGGATGCGCTTGCGTCCGTTGTTCAGCTGGATCACCGAGACGGATGCCGTCTCGACCATGAACACGTCCATCACGTCACGCGGAGCGTTCGTGACGCGACGAGCGAGCGAGAGAATCGGCCCCCCGTGCGTCACGGCGAGCACCGTTCGGCCGTCGTAGCGCTTCGCCGCTTCGTCCCACCACGTCCCGACCCGGCGGCCGAGATCGGCCCAGCACTCGCCGCCCGTCGGCGGCACCTCGTCGTCACCGGCCCAGCGCGCGACGTCCTCCGGCCAGCGCTCCATCACTTCGCCGAAGGTTAGGTTCTCCCAGTCGCCGAAATGGCACTCGCGCAGGTCTTCGACGATCGTCGCCTTGCGGCCCGTGATCTGGGTGATCGGCTCGGACGTCTGCACACATCTGACGAGCGGGGAGACGTGCATCACATCGATCCGGACTGCGCGCAATCGCTGCGCGAGGGCCCGCGCTTGCTCGCGACCGTACTCGGTTAGGTCCACGTTGGTCGCTCCGGCAAATCGTCGTTCCTTCGACGACTCCGTCTCCCCGTGGCGAACAAGGATGAATCTCGTCGTCATGCAGCGGCTTCCTTTGGTGTCTCGAGCATTCCCGTCCTGAGGAATCGTCGCATACCGGCGCGCGAGAGCATGCCGTGCGACGCAAAGAGCCAGACGAGCACGAGCAAGCCGACGGCTTCTTGGACGACGATGCCTGTGTCGGAGAGTGGATTCAAGAACGCAAGCGTTCCGCCGTCGAGCGGATCGCGAGGAAACTCCGCGCCGAACAGCGGCCACCAGAAGATGCGAGGTTGCGACCACATGCCGTCCTCGGCGAGATGCAACAACGACGAGATCGGGACGAGGACGAACTGCCGCTTCGCGCGTCCGCGCATGAAGAAGAGCACGCAGAAGAGCGCGACGTTCAACAGAAGCGTGTGTGCGTAGAGCCGTCCGGAATCGAAGCGCTCGCGAAAGAGCAGCCGGCCGATCGGCTTGTCGATGATGTCGGGCAACAGCGACGCGAGCATCACGACGCGGTAGTCGACGCGGGGATTCCCGCGCATGACGAACCACACGATGAGCATCGTGAGGCCCGCGTGCCAGAAGATCACTTCAGATCAGGGGGCTGCGCCCCCCGAACCCCCGCGCTATTCGAATGAGCTTCGCTCATTCGAAGATCTCGCCTTGCGGCGGCCGCACGCCGCGCGCCTTCGCCGCCTCGGCCCCCGCCTTGGCGAGCTCGTCGGCTCGCTCGTTGCGTTCGCGCGGGATGTGCTCGAACCGGACGCTGTCGAAGCGTTCGCGCAGCGCGTCGGCTTCCATCTTCAGGCCCTTCAGGCCCTTCGCCTTGATCTTGTACTCGCCCAGCATCTGTCGGACGAGCAGCTGCGAGTCGCTGCGGACGACGAGGTCGTGGATGCCTCGCTGTACGGCTTCTGCGAGTCCTTCAAGGAGTGCGCGGTATTCGGCCTGATTGTTCGTGCCGTACCCGGTGTCTTCCGAGCGTTCGACGATCGTCTCGCCGTCGACGATCAGGACGACCCCGGTCCCCGACGGTCCCGGATTGCCGAACGACGCACCGTCGACGTAAAGAAAGGCCTCGGTCACCTGACGACGAGCAGTCGCCGGCAGTGCTCGCAGCGGAAGAGCCATTCTCCGTCGCGAGCCTTCCGCTTGATCCTGTCGACCTCGACCGCCGAGAGTGCTTCGCGGCACGCGGTACACACGCCGTTCTCGAGCGCGCCTACTCCGATGCCGCGCTTGGAATCTCGAAGCGTGGCGTAGAGCTCGAGCGTGTCCTCGGGGATCTTCGCCAGCACGTCCGCGCGCTTGCTCTCCTCGGTGTCGAGCTCCGAATCGATCTCGGCTTCGGCTGCGCCGATCTTCACGCGCAATCCATTCGCCTCGGAATCGAGCGAGGCGAGCTCTTGTTCGAGCTGCTGCCGCTGCGAGAGCAGGACGTCGCGGGCTTCGAGCTCTTCAAGGCCCTTCTCTTCGAGCGGCGCCTTCCGGCGGCGAAGCATCGCGACTTCCTCCTGGAGAGCCGAGAGCTCCTTGGGATTGATCACCTGGCCGGAGTACATCTTGTGCTCCTCCTGGGCGATCTTCTCCTCGATCAGGCGTACCTCTTCCTCGACACGGCGCTCTTCACGCTCGAGGGCGTCAGCCTCGTGCTGCAGCCGCTCCATCTCGGCCCGAACCTCGGCCATCCGTGCTTCTGTGTCGGCGAGGTCGGCACGTAAGGGCAGCGTCACTTTCCGCTCGTGGAGCCGGTCGCGCACGAGGTCGATCACCTGGAGATCGAGCAGGGCGGCGCCGGCGGCCTCCGTCACGCGTCCTCCGTTATCCCGGGGTTCTGAGCCCGACGAGTGTACTGAGGGCGCGTCGCTACTGCGCAGCTTCGGCGGCCGCGACGGTCGCGTTGGCGACCGACGCACCACGCGCGGCGCCCAGCAGCTCGGTCTCGCCGAACTTGTCGTAGACGAGCGCGAAGGACACCTGAGCCTTGGGATCTGCGCACGCGTATGTCCCGCCGAGCCCGACGTGTCCGTAGCCTTCGGGGTTCGGACCCATTACCGGGATCGAGCCGGAGCTCATGAACCCGAGGCGCCAGCGCGGGGGGATCACAATGACGAGATCGTTCCGGTCGTTCTGCACGGTCGTCGCTTTGGCGATCGTGTCCGGGCTCAGAATCCGGACGCCGTCGACCTCACCGTCCCGCTCCCACGCCGCATAGAGCTTGGCAAGCGACCGCGCCGTGAAAACGCCCGAGATCGCTGGGATGCACGACGACCACCCGTCCGGTGAGTCGAGAAAGGCGAAGAGGTCACCTCGGGGGCCCAGCGCTTTCCAGGGAACCGAGTCCTTCGGGAGCATCGCGTCGTAGGTGGCTTCCGGGTCCGGGCCACCGCTGAGACCTTCACTCGAGCGCAGAAGCGGAGCGATTCGGTGGTGCTCGGATGGTGGTGTGCCGATGTACAGGCCGTCGAGCCCGAGCGGTCCGGCCAGCTCCTCGGCAAGGAAGGTCGGAACGTCGCGGCCGTCGATGCGACGAAGCGCCTCTCCCACGAGCCAGCCGTAATTGAGCGCGTGGTAGCCGTTGGCCGTCCCCGGCTCCCAGAGCGGCTCCAGGCCTTCCATGACGCCGACCATGTGCTCCCAGTCACCCGTCTCGCGCGCGTCGGCGATCTGATCGCGAATCTGCGGGACGCCCGCCTCGTGAGACAAGATGTGGCGAATCTTGATTCCGTCCTTGCCGTTGCTGCCGAACTCCGGCCAGACGGAGGCGACCGGCGCGTCGTAGTCGACACCGTTTCGCTCCATCGCCATGTGGAGGGCCGTGGCGACGACACCTTTGGTCGTCGACCAGCAGATGGCCATCGTGTCGCGCTCCCACGGGATGTCGCCGGAGGGTGACGACCGGGAGCCGCCCCACACGTCGATGACCGGCTCGCCGCGCAAGTACGCGGCAAACGACACGCCGTGGTGGTCGCCGTTGGCGACTTGCTGCGCAAGGAGCCTGGGCACTTCCGCGAAGCGATCGTCGCAGTACCCGTCGAAGCCTTCTGGGAGTTTTGCTTCCTTCATCGAAGAGCCATCCTAGCCGTCCGAGTCGGTACGCTTCACGCCGATGAGGATCGAGGGCATCGGTGAGCTCGCGCTGCGCGTGAACGATCTTCCGAAGATGCGCGACTTCTACAGGGACGTCGTCGGCCTCGAGATCTACGACGAGCCCGAGCCGTTCTTCGTCTTCTTCAACGCCGGACCGGGCGTTGAAGGTCACCCGCAGATCTTCGCGCTGTTCTCTCGCGACGTCGACGTCGCCCAGCCCGCATCGACGCTCGACCATTTCGCGTTTCTGATCCCATTAGAGGAGCAGCAGGCGCAGCACGAACGCCTCACGTCGCTCGGTGTCGATGTCTTGCCGAGGACGTTTCCGCACTTCCATTTCCGGTCGCTCTTCTTCGCCGATCCCGAAGGCAACACCGTCGAGTTCGTCAGCTACGATCGCAACGTATGAGCGAAGCTCATACGTTCGGCGCGGGGGGTCCGGGGGGCGCAGCGCCCCCGGTCAAGTGAACGACAGGATCGACATCTTCCGGGACGAGATCGGCGTCCCACACGCGCGTGCGCGCAACGTTCACGACGCGTTCTTCGCGCAGGGATACATCCATGCGCAGGACCGCTTGTGGCAAATGGATTCGGATCGCCGGAGAGCATCCGGGCGCCTGGCCGAGGTGCTCGGCCCTCGTGCCCTACGTATGGACATCTTCTGCCGGCGTATGGGGCTCGAATCCACGTCGCGGGTCGACTACCACGCATACGACAAAGCCACACGCGAGGTCTTGGACGCCTACGCCGCGGGCGTCAATCGATATCTCGAAACGACCGACGAGTTGCCCGTCGAGTTCGCGATCTGCGGGGTCGAGCCGGCGCCGTGGGAAGCGTGGCAGTGCGGTGCGGTCATGAAGGTCCGTCACGTCCTGATGGGGAACTACGACCGCAAGCTCTGGCGCAAACAGCTGTTCGACACGCTGGGCGCCGACGGCGCCGTTGCCTTCGGGAGCGTTGATGGGCGAGAGGACACGCTCATCATCCCCGTGGGCGGAGTCCGCAGGTGGAACGCGGACCCGAGCGCACTCGCCACCGCGGGGACTCCGGATGGGAGCAACAACTGGGCCGTCCACGGGAGCAGGACCCTGAGCGGCATGCCGCTCGTAGCCGGCGACCCGCACCGAACGCTCGAAGTCCCGAACGTCTATTACCAGAATCACATCGCTTGCCCCGAGTTCGACGCGATCGGCATCTCGATGCCGGGCGTCCCGGGAATGTTCCACTTCGGGCACAACGAGCACGTCGCCTGGTGCGTCACACACGCGATGGCCGACAACCAAGACCTGTTCGTCGAGCGCTTCACGCCCGACGGGCGCTACGAATTCCGAGGGCAGACACGCGAGGGCGAGCACCGAGTCGAGCGCGTCGACGTGCGCGACGGCTCACCGGTGGACGTCGACATCACTGTGACCCATCACGGCCCGGTGATCTTCGGCGACCCGAAATCCGGCTCGGCCATCACGTTGCGCTGGACGGGCACCGACCATCCGAACACGACGCTCCGCTCGCTGTTGCCGATGCTGTGCGCGACATCGGTGGACGAGCTCGAGGAAGCAATGCGTTCGTGGATCGATCCGTGCAACAACCTCGTCAGTGCGGACCGCTCGGGCGCGATCTCTTATCTGCACCGCGGCCGGGTTCCTCTGCGCAACCGCGCCAACGGCTGGATGCCGGTGCCCGGATGGACGGGCGAGCACGAGTGGAACGGCGACGTCCCGTTCGAAGAGCTGCCGCGGCTGCGGAATCCCGACGCCGGCTACATCGTCACGGCCAACAACGCCGTCCGGCAGGGCGAAGATCCGTACCTCGGCATGGATTACGCGCCGAGGTACCGAGCGGAGCGAGTGCTCGAGCGGCTCCGGCCGCTCAAGCGAGCGTCGTCCAAGGACATGGCGTCGATCCACGCAGACCGGGTGTCGCTCGCGTCGGCACGCTTCCGCGATGCAGTCAGGCGCGTCATCGACTGGGACGGCGCGATGGATCCGGACAGCGCCGGTGCCGCCGTGTATGCCGTCCTGCGCGAGCAACTCGCGATCGAATTGTGCGAGGGCGACCTGCTGCGGCAAGTCGTCGAGAACCCCTACGTCGAGGACCCACTGCCGACGCCCGCGCAGACGCGAGTCCGCGTGGCGCTGCCACGACTGATCGATACCGACGATCGCCGACTCATCGAAGGACGATCGTGGAGCGAGGCCATCGACGACGCAATGCCGAACGCGCTCGCGTGGCTGAAGGCAACGCTCGGCGACAACGAGCGTCTCTGGCGATGGGACCACATTCACACCACACGACTGGCACATCCGGTCGCGCGCGCGTATCCCGAGCACGCGAAGGCGCTCAACCCTCCGGCGGTCGGATGCGGCGGCGACGCGGACACGGTGAACTGCGCGAGCTGGGAGTCGGGCCTGGGGATCTATCACGGCTCGGTCGCGCGCTACGTCTTCGATCTCGGAGATTGGGAGCGCAGCGGCTGGGTGATCCCGCTCGGTACGTCGGGAGATCCGCGCAGCCCGCACTTCTCGGACCAAGCAACGAAGTGGTCACGCGTAGAGCTGTTCCCGATGACGTACTCGTGGGAGCGGATCGAGGCGGGGGCCGAGTCGCGTCAGACGCTCGAACCGTCGAGATAGGCCACCGGTCCCCACTGGTAAACCTGCATGGGCCCCCTCGGTGATCGAGGGGACCCAGCCTAGTAGTCGAACGTGCTAGTTGTTCGCCGGTGCGCCGCTGATGTCGGCGAGTGCCGACCTACGGTCGAGCTCCAGCGCGAGGTCGCCCAGCGACACAACCCCCACGGCCTGGTCGCCGTCGACAACGGGCAGCCGTCGGAGCGACTTCTCGCGCATCAGCTTGACGGCCTTGTCGACGGAGTCCTCCGGCGCCACGTATACGAGCTTCTCGGAGCAGATGGCCGCGAGCGTCGTCTGCGTCGGATCGCGGTCATCGGCAATCGCCCGAACAACCATGTCGCGGTCGGTGACGATTCCTTTGATTCGGGCGCTCGTGTCGTCCAGAACGATCACATCGCCGATGTCGTTCTCACGCATCGCGCGCGCCGCGTTCTGGATCGTCTCCGACTCGATCATGGTCACCGGATCCGGCGTCATGACGTCCGACACGTGCTTCGAGTTGCCCCCGGCGGACTTGGACCGGGACGTGGTTTTTCGGCTCGTGGTCTTGGACGTGGAACGCTTCTTCGTGGTCGGCATGGCCGCGCCTCCTTCTCGTCGGTCACTGGCTGCCTACCCGCGGCCCGAGGGGTGAAAACGTCGGGTTGAGCCCGGCCTCGTGCGCTGGTGAAATAATGCCTCCTAGCGGATAGTCCAACTATCTATTTATAGATAGTGCTACTATCCGTTAGTGAGGTCAAGTGCGCATCGGTGAGCTCGGCCGCAGCAGCGGCATCGCCGTCCCGACGATCAAGTACTACCTCCGGGAGGGGCTGCTCCATCGCGGCGATGCCACGGCTCCGAACCAGGCGAACTACGACGCAACGCACGTCCGGCGGCTGCGCCTGATCCGCGTGCTCACAGAAATCGGGCGTCTGTCGCTCGGGGCGGTCAAGGAGGTCCTGCGCGCCATCGCCGACGATCGGCTCCCAGTTCATCAGATGATAGGCGTTGCCCAGTACGCGCTCGGCCCTCCACCCGACGCAGCCGAGCCGGCCGACGACGTCAGACTGGCGCGCGAGGAGGTCGACACCTTCCTTCGACGGCTGCGCTGGCGCGTGTCGCCCGATGCACCGGGACGCCGGGCCCTGGCCGACGCCTTGGTGGCACTCCGGGGCCACGAACACGACGTGGGAGCCGAGGTATTCGATCACTACGCGGACGTGGCGAGCGAACTCGCGAGCTACGAGCTCGACCGCACGGATGTCTCCGGACGGCGGTCGGCGGCCGTCGAGAACGTCATTGTGGGCACCGTCGTGTACGAGGCCGCCTTCAACGCACTCCGTCGACTCGCGCACGAAGACCACTCCGCCCGGCGCCGAAGGACGACCTAACAGGCTCGGTCTACGGTTGTGACCTTGAATCCAACCATCGGTATCGACGAGCGTCGCGCGCGCATTGCCGTACGCCATCGCGTCGCGCCGGCGGCTCGGGCCGGCTCGGTGGTGGATGCGGCGCGCGACATCGTGTGCATGCACGCAACCGACCCGGCGACCGTCTACATGTCCGCATGGTCACGAGTGACCGACTTCGCGATCGCGGACGTCGATCGGGCGCTCTACGACGAGAGGTCGCTCGTGCGGATGCTCGCGATGCGAAGGACGATGTTCGTCGTCCCCATCGAGGACGTGCCGGTCTTCCACGCGGGCGCGTCGCTGGCGATCGGTCGCACAGAGCGCAAACGCAACGAGGCACTCCTAGCCACGGTCGGCATCGAGGACGGCGACGCGTGGCTGCGTGACGTTGGCAAGAAGACCCTCGCCGCGCTCAACCGGCTCGGTGAGGCGACCGCGCAAGAGCTCGCGACCAAGGTGCCCGCGCTCAAGCAGAAGATTCGCGTCAACGTCGGCAAGAAATACGAAACCGACATCGGCATGTCGAGCCGGGTGCTCCTGCTGCTCGGCCTCGAAGGAAAGGTGGTGCGTGGACGACCCCGCGGCACATGGATCAGCAGTCAGTACCGCTGGGCTCCCATGAAGCACTGGCTCGGCGAGCCCATCGGAAAGGTGTCCGTCGAGCACGCGCAGGCTGAGATCGTCCGGCGATGGCTGGCGCGGTTCGGACCGGGAACCGAAACCGACATCCGCTGGTGGACGGGATGGACGGCACGGTCGGTCCGCAACGCGCTCACCACCGTCGAGGCAATCGAGGTCGACCTCGAAGGCCGCACCGGCTACGTGCTCCCCGACGACCTCGGGACGACGCCGCGACCGGACCCGTGGGTCGCTCTCCTCCCATCGCTGGATGCAACCACCATGGGATGGAAGGAGCGCGATTGGTATCTCGGCGCGCACCGAGACGTACTGTTCGATCCGGCCGGGAACGCCGGCCCAACGATCTGGGTGAACGGACGCATCGTGGGCGGCTGGGCGCCGCGGGCGAACGGCGAGGTCGTCACCAAGCTCCTCGAGCCGGTGGCCCGCACGGCTTCAAAGCGATCGATGCCGAAGCCGCGCGGCTAACCGAGTGGCTCCGAGCCGCCCGCGTGGTTCCGCGTTTCCCCACGCCGCTGTACAAGGAGCTCGTCGGCTAGCCGCGTGACGCCGGCTACGTCATCGATCCTTCGTTCGGGCGTACTCACGCACCGCGAGCGGGACGAAGATCCCGAGGATCACGGCGGTCCACATCAGCACGTAGAGCACCGGGTGGTTCAGCGACCACGCGTCGGAGGTCGACGTGTAGGCAACGGAGTTTCCGAACAGCTCGCGAGCCGCTTGCGCCAACGCCGAGACCGGGTTCCACTCGGCGATCGTGCGCAGCACCCCGGGCAGGTTCTGGCTCGGCACGAAGGTGTTCGCGATGAACGTCATCGGGAAGATGAACATGAACGCTGCGTTGTTCACGACCTCGGGTGTGCGGACCTTGAGGCCCACCCACGCCATGACCCACGAGATGGTGTAGCCGAAGAGCAGCAACAGAGCGAAACCGGCAATCGCCTGGAACACCGAGGTGCGCAGCCGCCAGCCGACGACGAGTCCGGTGATCGCCATCACCGTGAGGGCGATCGCGTTGTTGACAACGTCGCTCGCCGTCCGTCCTGCCAGGACGGCCGAGCGGGCCATCGGCAGCGAACGGAAGCGGTCGATGATCCCCTTTTGCATGTCATCAGCCAGCCCATATCCGGTGAACGACGAACCGAAGATGATGTTCTGAGCGAAGATCCCCGCGATCAGGAACTCGCGGTAGTTCGTGCCGGGAATATCGATCGATCCGCCGAAGATGTAGGCGAAGAGCAGCACGAACATGATCGGCTGCATCGTCGTCCACACCAGGACGTCCGGCATGCGCCTGGACTTGATCAGGTTGCGTTTGGCGATCGTGGCGCCGTCCGCCAAAGCAAGAGCAAGCGCGGTCATTTCGTCGTCTCCTTCGTCTTGATGGCCGAGCCGTTGCCGGCCGCGTGCCCGGTCAGGGTCAGGAACACGTCGTCGAGCGTCGGACGGCGCAGTCCCACGTCGAGCAACGAGACATCCGACCGCCGGAAGTGCAGGAGCGCTTTGCGAAGCGACTCCGCACCGTCGTCGACGGCGGCTGTGAGTCGCCGGCTCTCGTGATCCATCTGCACATCCCCGACGGCAAGTGCATCGAGGACGTCGTATGCGCGCCGCATGTCCGCCCGTCGCTCGAGGACGATCTCGACGCGCTCGCCGCCGAGCTTCGTCTTCAGCTGATCGGCCGTCCCTTCGGCAATCACTCGTCCGTGGTCGATCACCACGATCTTGTCGGCGAGCCTGTCCGCTTCCTCCATGTATTGCGTCGTGAGCAAGAGCGTGCTCCCGGCCCGGACGAGCTCGCGGATCGACTCCCATAGCCCCACGCGACTTGCCGGATCCAGACCCGTCGTCGGCTCGTCCAGAAAGAGCACGGGCGGTGCGGCCACGAGGGCCGCAGCCAGGTCGAGCCGGCGCTGCATGCCGCCCGAGTACGTCTTGGCCGGACGGCCCCCTGCATCGTCCAGACCGAAGCGCTCGATGAGAACCTTCGCCCGGTCGCGCGAGGCCTTCCGGCCGAGGCGGTAGAGCCGGCCGACCATCTCGAGGTTCTCGAGCCCCGTGAGGTGCTCGTCGACGGCCGCCGTCTGGCCGGACAAGCCGATCTTCTCCCGCACCTTCGCCGGCTCGGCCAGCAGATCGACGCCGGCGACGTGTGCAGAGCCCTCGTCGGGCGTGAGCAACGTCGTGAGGATCCGGACGGCCGTCGTCTTCCCGGCGCCGTTGGGACCGAGCAGGCCGAGCACCGACCCCTTCGGAACAACCAGATCCAGTCCGTCGAGCGCGGTCACCTCGCCGAAGCGCTTGACGAGCCCGGACGTTCGAATCATCTCGTCCACGAAAGCCTCCTCGTTCGCCCTTTCGAGGAGCTATCGAGACGCTGAGGGAATCGAAAGCTAGTCGGAGCTCGACACGTAGACGAGCGACGCCGACGGCACGTCGTCCATCAGCTGCTGCGCGATGGGCGCTTCATACGTCGTCACGATGACCTGACGGATGCCGCCACGCGACGACGCCAACGCCAGCGTGGCCGCAACGATCCTGCGCAACCTTGGATCGAGATGCTCGAGCGGCTCGTCGAGCCAGATGAACGGGGCCGTCGTCGACGCGCCGGCAACGAGCAATCTGGCGACGAGCAGCGCCCACACGCGTTCGCCGCCGCTCAGCGCGCCGAAGGACAGCGTCCGGCTCCCGACGCGGCGGGTGATCCGCCCGTCGGCACTCAGCTGCAATCCACCGCGTCCGAACGTCTGCTTCCAGCGTCGCGCGACCTCGGCGACGAGCGGCTCGACCTGTTGCTCCATGATCCGGTCGGCCGTCTCGCTCAGCGCTTGCGCGGCCGCGCGTGAGATCCCCTCCAGACGGAAGAGATCCTCGAGCTCTTTGGTCACCTCGCGGTCCTGCTCGAGGGCGTCGAGTGCTTCCTTCGTCACGTCCACAGCGGTCGCGTGTACGGCCACGTTCTGATCGTGCTGCTGGAGGTCGTCCCGTGCGGCATCGTGCGCCCGCCGGATGGCTTCGACGTCGTCGTCCGGCTCAGGTGACGACGGCTCCACGGGAACCGGGACGGAGCGAATGTCTGCGAGGACGCTGCGCAGGCTTGTGAGGACCGAACGATGTTGTGTCGCCTGCTCATCGGCCTCGGCGATGGTTTGCTCCAGGGCCGAGAGACTTCGCGCGTGCTCCTCGGCCGCCTCTTCGGCTTCATGCTCGGCGAAGGGCCGCAGGCACGTCGGACACGTCGCCTCCGACGTTTCCAGGTGCGCGATCGACTCGCGGATGAACTCGGCCCGGCCGCGCGCCGTGGCCGCGCGTGTCTCGGCCTCCGAGAGCGCGCGCTCCTCGTCGGCCTCGACCTGCGTGAGAGCGTCGAGGACGTTCTCCGGATCGACCGTCCTCTCCAGCAACGACCCCGCGACGTCCGCGTAGGCCGAGAGCTTCGTGCTTCGCTCGTTCAAGGCGGTGCGGTAGTTGTCCCACTCGACGGCGATGCGCAAGTGTTCGGCGGGTTCGTTGAGCGTCGCGACGACGGCCTCGCGCGCAGACTGCGCCGTCTCGAGATCCCGCTCGGCTCCCTCGAGATCGGCGACGAGCTCGTCGCGCTCGCGCTGGTCTTTACGCTCGACGAGCTTGGTCTTGCGCAGGGTGCTCGCCGTCTCGGCGGCAAGCTCGTCTGCGCGCGCGGCGGCTTCGAACAACGGCCGGACGCCGAACAGCCCGGCGAGGTGGTCGCGCAGCTCGAACTCCCCTTGGGACACGTGAAGTCCGCCGTGGATCATGAACGTGAGCTGCGTCAGCACGCGCGCGTCGGCGCCGAACTCCTTCGCGAGCAGGTCCTCGAGCTCGTCCTGCGAAGTGATCGTCCGGTCGCCGATGGCCGCTTCGAGCTCGGACCGGCCCTTCTGGTCGACGGACCTCGTGATCACGAGATCGCCGGATGTGGGAAGACGAAGGTCGACGGTCACGGTGGCCGATTCGGCATCACCGCGGATCTCGTCGGATCCCTTTACGCCGGCGATGTCGCCGAACACGCCCCACGCCGCCGCCATGATCAGCGACGTCTTGCCGATGCCGTTGGACGCGACGATGAAGGTCGCTCCCGGGCCGAGCTCGACGTCCAGACTGTCGTACGCGCGCCAGTTCTGGAGGCGCAGGCGCTGGATCATTTGCTCGCCGCCATTCTTCTCAGGACATCGGACACATCCTCCGGCTCGGAGCGCCCCTCGTGGACATCGAGGACGACTCGCGCAATCTCGCGTGCGTGTGTGTCGTCCAGCTCCGTGAGCGCTTTGCGCTTGGGATTCGTTTTGCGCGCGCGACCGCCCGCCGTCACTTGCGCCTCGATCGCCTTGTCGGCGAGCTCCTGCGCAATGGGCGGAACGTCGACGATCGTGCCGGCGGACTGCTCGCTGATTCCGCGCATCGGTTCCCAATACGGAATCAGCTCGCGGAGGAAAACCGAAAGCGCTTCTCCCACTGGATGCACCGGACGGCGATATCTCCGGCCGACCAACGACCCTCGAGGCACCTCGATGGTCGGTGCGCAGTCTTCCGGCTGCACGAGTAGCGACGAGAGATCCGGTTCGACGAGAGTCAGAGCCGCGGTATCGGGAAAGAGCCGGAAGACGCGCGCGAGATCCTCGAGCCACCGGTCACTGGCTTCGAGCGCGCCCTCGTCGCCGAGCAGCCACACGCGCACCCGGCCGCCGAACGTGCCCACGATCCAGCCCTCGGCGACGTTCATGCCGGGGATGGCGATCATGGCGACGGCGGGGTCGCTCGTAACCCTCGCGGGAGCCGGCAGCGTGTCGCGCAGCGCCGCAATGACTTGCGCCCCCGCAGCCGTCGTCGCGCTCGGCTCCCGACGTTCTCCTCCGCCGAACGCGATGCCGTCGGTTTGATCGAGAAGACCGATGAGATCCCGCAGCCGCTCGAGCTCGCCCGCGGACAGGTGCGAGGTATCGGGCTCGGGGCCGCCGATCTCCGCATGTTCGATGTAGGCGGCGAGCGCCGCTTGCACCCGGCTCTCAGATTCGGTCACGTCGGTCCCCCTCGTGCTCTTCGATGTAGCTCCGGATCTTCATGACTGCACCGGCAACGATCTGACCGACGCGCTGGCCCGTCACCGGTGGGTCGAGTTCCCGTCCGACGGCAGCTCTGCTCTTGCCGTCCTGTTGGACGGCAAGAAAGACGCTCCGCTCGCCATCCGTCAACACGCGATCGATCGCCTCTTCCGCGAGCGCCAAACGCTGGACGTTCTCGAGGTGGTCCTGCTCGGAGAAATACTCCGTCTCGGCTCCGGCAGATCCGGGGGTCACGTCGGCGAGCACCGCCGGCTCCGAGTCGTCCCTCACCCCGCCGATCGGCTCCTGAAGCGACCGGTCCCGGCGCCGTGCTTCGGCCCGGCCGAGCGCGTCGATGGCCTTGTTCTGCGCGACGCGCAGCGCAAACGGAAGGAATGGGCCTTTCGAGCGGAAGCCGCCCTCCGCCATCGAGCTCCATGCTTCGTCCACGACGCTCCACGGATCCACCCCCGCGATGACGTGATCGGCTCGCCAGATCCGCAGCACGCTCAGGCGCATCAATCCGCGGATCCGCTCATAGCCCTGTTCGTCGACCCCGTCAGGCAGCACGAGGCCCGCCGGTTGATCCGTCACGCTCCCTGCCTATCGAATCGGCCGAGGAATCGAAAGGGGTCGGTCCGCTATGCGAACATACGTTCGTGGACGATGCCACCATCCTGCACGCAGATCTCGACTCCTTCTATGCGTCCGTCGAGCAGCGGGACGACCCGAAGCTCCGCGGCCGTCCCGTGATTGTGGGGGCCGGAGTCGTCCTGGCGGCCAGCTACGAGGCGAAGGCCTTCGGAATCCGGACGGCCATGGGCGGAAGAATGGCGCGTCTGCTGTGTCCGCACGCGATCGTCGTGTCGCCGCGGATGTCGGAGTACTCGGATGCGAGCAAAGCAGTGTTCGAAGTGTTCGACGACGTGACGCCGCTTGTCGAGCCGCTCTCGATCGACGAGGCCTTTCTACAGGTCGGCGGGCTGCGTCGAATCGCCGGCGAGCCCGCCGACATCGCGGTGCGGCTTCGGAAATTGGTGCGTGAACGCGTCGGCCTTCCGATCACCGTCGGCGTCGCACGGACGAAATTCCTCGCGAAGGTCGCGAGCGGCGTCGCCAAGCCGGACGGTCTGCTCGTTGTGCCACCGGATCGCGAGCTCGACTTCCTGCATCCGCTGCCGGTCGAGAAGCTGTGGGGCGTCGGCGAGCGCACCGCCGAGAAGCTCCACAACCGAGCCATCTACACCGTCGGTCATGTCGCGCACATTCCCGAACCCGCTTTGGTGTCGATGCTCGGGCGCGCCGCCGGCCGCAAGCTCCACGCGCTCGCACACAACTACGACCTTCGTCCGGTCGTCGTCGGCCGGCGCCGAGCATCGATTGGGTCGCAGCGAGCCATCGGCTGGAGGCTGAAGAAGCCCGGTGAGATCGAGGAGACGCTGGTCGGCCTCGTCGACCGTGTGACGCGTCGGCTGCGGAAGGGCGAGCGCGTCGGGCGGACGGTCGTCCTGCGTCTGCGTTTCGACGACTCGACGCGAGCCACGCGCTCGCACACGCTCGATCACGCGACGTCGCGAACCGAGACGATCTTGGCCGCTGCCCGCGACCTGCTCGATGCGGCGCAGCCGCTCATTCGCGCCAAGGGCATCACGCTCGTCGGCATCACCGTTGCCAATCTCGACGGCGACGACCTCGTGCAGCTCGCACTGCCCTTCTCGAAGGGCAGTGGAACCGCACTCGATGTCGCGCTGGACGATGTCAAGCACCGCTTCGGCGCGAATGCTGTGACGCGCGCCGTGCTGATGGGCCGCGATCAGGGGCTGGAGGTTCCGCTGCTCCCGGACTGAGCGCGCTGGGCGGAGTTTCGCGGCACGATTTGCTGGACGGCCCACCCATTGCCGTCGGGATCGGTGAAGAAGACGAAGGATCCCCAAGGAAAATCCTGGATCTCGCCGACCTCGACACCGCGTTCGACAAGTTCCGTGCGCGCTGCCTCGATGTCGGAGACCACCACCTGCAGGCCCTGTACCGAACCCGGCACGGTCGACGTGACTCCTTCGCCAAAGGCGATCGAGCAGGCCGAACCGGCTGGGGTGAGCTGCACAAAGCGAAGGTCGTCGCTTACGCGATGGTCGTGATCGAGGTTGAAGCCGACCTTGTCACGGTAGAACTCGATCGCTCGGTCGACGTCGGAGACGGGAACCCCGATGAGCTCGAGCTTCCAATCCATGTAGTCGCCCTCCCGGTCGCTAGAACGCCGACGGATCGATGCCGAACTCTTCGGCTTCCTCCGGGTGGCGCTTCAGGTAGGACTTCACGAAGCCGCACTCTGGGATGAGCTTCAGCTCGTTCCCGCGGACGTAGTCGAGCGCTCCGCGGACGACGGCGCTCCCGACTCCGCGGCCCTCGAGCTCGTCGGGGACTTCCGTGTGGATGAGCGTCATCGTGTCGCCTTCCCGGGAGAACGTGATGAAGGCCGTGTGGCCGTCCACCGTCAGCTCGAAGCGGCCTTCTTCCTCGTTGATTCGGACCGGCTCGGTACTCATGAGGTAGGACACTAGCTCATACCTGTACGCCGGAATGGTCGCCGGGGCGTAAGTCGCGGCCGCCTTGACAAGATTGTCTGACATGTCAAGAATGTCTGACATGACGACACGGCGCGTTGGCGTAGTCGACGATCCGGAACAGGTGGCCGTCCTCGCCCATCCGATCCGTGTGGTGATCCTGAACGAGCTGCGAACCCCGAAGTCCGCATCGGCGGTCGCCCGCGCCATCGGTGAGAGCCGGCAGAAGACGCACTACCACGTGAAGGCGTTGCTCGAGGCAGGCCTGATCCGTCCGGTCGAGGAACGACGAACGGGCGGTTTCATCGAACAGCTCTACGAAGCCGTCGCCAGCTCTTTCCTGGTGTCGCCGCGAATGGCGTGGAGCGGTGACGGCCGCGTCCGGGCCTTGCGATCGCAGCTCCCGCTCGAGCACCTGGTGCGGCTCGGCGAAGCATTGCAGCGCGAAGCGACGGAGCTGCTCGACCGCGCGGCGTTCGACGGGGACGAGATCCCATGCGCCGCGATCGATGCGACCGTTCGGTTCAAGGATGAGGCCTCACGATCCGCGTTCATCAAGGAATACATGACTGCACTCAAGCCGCTGCTGAAGAAGCACGGCGCACGTGGGGGGAGCACCTACAGGGTGGCGGTCGCCGTCTACCCGATCGACGGGGAGGACTGATGGAAGAGCGCATCCGCGATGACGGCTTCGAGGTGACGTTCGTCGTCTCGACGCCGCGCGAGCAAGCATGGACGTGGTTGACCGAAGCACGGCCGGCGGTCGAGGGGCTCGCCGAGATGCGGGACGGACAGCGGTGGATCCCGGCGGTCGAGGCACCCGGCGACGAGCTCGAGGTACAGCACGGATCGATGCTTCGCGTCCGGAAGGCTGTGCAGCCGTGCAAGGGAACCGAGATCGTTATCGTGCTCGAGGACGACGAGACGGGCACGCGCATCACGTTCGTGCAGACGGGGTTCGGCGAAGGGTTCGCGGCGCAGCGTCCGTGGCTCGACGCTGGGTGGCACGCGATCAAGCATGACCTCGTCGTCTTCTTCAATCGCGGCGTCTCGCTCGGCCGCCACGTGACCGGGCGGTGGTCGAGCATCGGTTGCGACGTCACCGAAGCAGACGAGGGGCTCGTCGTTGAGTCCATCCGGCCCGGCGGGTTCGCCGATCAAGCCGGCCTGCAGCGAGGGGATCTCATCTTGAGGCTGGCGGGAGCGCCGGTCGTCAGCGTCCGCGAGCTGTCGGTGCTAGCCCGTGCTCTGCAACCGGGGGCCGAAGCGAAGGTGCGCTTCCTCCGCGGCACGGAAGCGCGCAGCGGGTCGGGCTTGCTCTGACGGCGGTCGCGATTCGGTGAGCGTCGCTACGCGGGCAGCGGCGATCTGATCGCAGTTGGGGTGCTTCGTCATGCGGACGCTAGGCCATGCCCACGTGAAGTTCAGAAAAGAGCCCTCAGTGGGCGTCCGAGGAGTTGAACCTCGCACTTCCTCCTTGTAAGGGAGGCGCTCTACCGCTGAGCTAGACGCCCGGCTCAGGATGCGCCGTCAGGCGCCCCTTCTGACTGGTCAGTCTACGGTCAGGCTTTCGTCGAGCCGAGCAGGTTCCCGCCCAGCGTCGGGTGCCCGACGCGGCGGTCGCCGATCACGTTCACGACCGACGTCTTCCCCGACGCGAGCGCGCGCTCGAGTGCCGGGGCGAAGTCGCTGGGCTGCTCGACGTGCTCGCCGTGGCAGCCGAGCTCTGAGAAGATCCGGTCGTAGCGAATGTCGGGAAGCATCTCGAAGGGATCGGTGCGCCCTTTGAGCAACGGCATCTGCTCGAAGCTCGGCCCCCAACTCGAGTTGTTCCACAGCACCGCACACACCGGCAGGTCGTAACGCGCCGCCGTCTCCAGATCGAACCCGCCGATCCCGATGCCCCCGTCGCCGATCACGACGACGACCTGCTTGCCCGGACGCGCGAGCTGCGCGCCGATCGCCATCCCGACGCCGTGTCCGACGGGTGCGAGCGGACCGGCGTCCAGAAGCTGTCCCGGGAACCGGGACTTGAACCAGTGACTCACGTACCCGGACAGCGTGAAGCTGTCGACGACAATCGTCGCGTTGTCGTCGATCGTCGCCACGAGATCGCGCAGCACGCGATCCGGGTGAATCGGGACCGTGTCCTGTTTCGTCGCAGCGCGATCCGCAATCATCTCCTCGAACGTTCGCCTGGCTTCGTCGACCTCCTTCAGCCAGACCGAGCCGTCCCGGGCCGAGTAGTCCAAACCCTTGGCGGCGTCGATGAGCTGACGCAGGACGAGCTTCGGATCTCCCACGATCGCGATTTCCGGCTTCACGTGCTTGCCGATGTTGTCCGGCGTCGCGTCGATCTGCACGTACTGCGCTTCGTCGGACCAGGTCGGCGGCTCGCCGAAGTGCTCACCGGACCAGAAGCGGAAGCCGACCGTGACGACGACGTCGGCGCGTCCGGTGAACGGCTTCTTCCACGCGCCGCGGACGACGAGTGAATGGCCTTCGGGAACCGAACCTTGGCCCGCGCGGCGCGCGTACACCGGCGTGCTCGTCAGCTCGGCCAGCTCGCGCAGCTCGGCCGCGGCGCCGGACCAGAACACGCCGTCGCCGGCGACGAGCAAGGGTCGTTCGGCCCGAGCGAGGAGCTCCGCCGCGCGCTCGACGGCGGCCGGATCGCCCGACGACCGCAACGCGTCGACGTCGATGGGATGCGCACCGCCCCGCTGCTTGGACTCGTCGTCGCTGCGATACAGCAGGTTCTGCGGAATCTCGACGACCGTCACGCCCTGCGGCGGCATCGTCGAGCAGCGAAATGCTTCGCGGACGTCGGCGGCGATCGTCCGGTGATCGAGCACGCGCTTCGTCCACTTCGAGAAACTCGCGCAGATATCTGAGCCGTATGCCTCCTGGAACGATCCGATCGAGTCCTCCGTCGTCGGGTGCTGTCCCGACAAACACACCACTGCGCTCCCCGTCAATCCCGCGACGGCGAGTCCCGTGACGGCGTTCGTCAGTCCGCAGCCGGCGGTGACGGCGCACACGCTCGGCGTCCCCGTTGATCGCGCCCAGCCGTCGGCGGCGTACGCCGTCGCCTGCTCGTGGCGCATGTGGATGAGCTTGATGTCGTTGTCTCGCAAGTGGGCGAGGATCGGGAAGATGTGGCCGCCGTTCACGCAGAAGAGATACTTCACGCCGTGCCGCGCGAGCTCGCGGACGACCAGCGCTCCCCCGTCGAGATCGGCCATCGCTGTGACGCTACTATCTCTTCCGTGCCCGGCGCCCTGGACGGCATCCGCGTCTGCGACCTCTCGCAGTTCGAGGCCGGGCCGTCGTGCACGGAGCTCCTCGCCTTCCTCGGCGCCGACGTCATCAAGGTCGAGGACCCGAAGCGCGGCGATCAGGGACGTCTCATGGGCATGGGCCGCGGCACCGACTCGATGTACTTCCTGCTGCTCAACCTCAACAAGCGCAGCATCACGCTCAACCTGAAATCGGAGGAAGGTGTCGCGCTCTTCAAGCGCATGCTCCCGAGCTTCGACGTCCTCGTCGAGAACTTCACGCTCGGCACACTCGATCGCTTGGGCTTGAGCTGGGAGACGCTGAGGGAGATCCATCCCGGGCTGATCTACGCAAGCGTCCGCGGATTCGGCGATTCGGGATCGCTGTCGGAGTTCAAGTCCTTCGACATGGTCGGACAAGCCGCCGGCGGCGCGATGAGTGTGAACGGGGTCGTCGACGGACCGCCGACGAGACTCGGCGTCACCTTGGGCGACACCGGCACCGGCGTCCATCTCGCCGTCGGCATCCTCGCCGCCTACGTGCAGAAGCAGCGCACCGGCCTCGGGCAGCGAGTCGAGCTGTCGATGCAAGAAGCCGTCATGAACTACACGCGCGTCGCGATGCTTTCCCACTACCTCTCGGGTGAACCGACGCGGCGGCGCGGCAACCCGATCAAGTACATGTCGGGCGATCTGTATCGCTGCGCGGGAGACGGCCCGGACGATTACGCGTTCATGCTCGCGCCGAACCCGGCCATGTGGGACGGCGTTCTCAAGACGATCGACCGCACCGACCTCATCGGGGACGAGGAGTGGTCCAACGCTCTGTGGCGCGCTCAGAACTGGGACGACGTCCACGCCCTCGTCGAGTCGTGGACGGCAACACGCGACAAGTTCACCGTCGCCGAGGCCTTCCAGGCCAACGGCGTGCCGTGCAGCGCGGTCTTCGATACCGGCGACCTGCTCTCCCACGAGCACCTGCGCGGACGCGGCGCGGTCGCGACCGTCGAGCATCCGGACATGGGCACGTTCGTCGTCCCGGGCAACCCGGTGCGCCTCCAAGAGTCGCCGACCGAGGTCACCCGTTCACCACTGCTCGGCGAGCACAACACCGAGGTCTACGACGAGCTGCTCGGACTCGGCGGCGACGAGCTCGGGCGCCTGCGCGAAACAGGCGTGATCTAGCAGCGTTACTGCTGCTGTTGCTGTTGCCCGCTCGACTGCTGCTGTTGCTGGCCGCCCGAGGGCAGCGCGCCCGGATCGGCAACCGGACGTTGCGACTGGCTCGTGCCTTGCGTGGACGGTGAAGCGCTCGGGGACGGCCTGGGCGTCCGCGGAGCGCTCGGCGATCGCGGTGTGCGCGCGGCACGCGGCGTGCGCGGGTGCTGCGCCGTTCGAGGTGACGACGGACGGCGCGGCTGTGCCGGTGTGTCGCTCAGTGCGGGAATCGCAAAGCCGGCGGCAAGCGCCACCGCCGCACCGAAGATCGCCAGCCGTCCTCGCGCCACGAAGCGATCCTAGTCGTCCGGCTTGTAGTACTTCTTGCCCTCGAGCTCCGGCGGACGGAACTCCTGCGCCTCGTCTGGATGGTCGTGGCTGTATTTGTAGCCCTTGCCCTCTCGCGCGAGCTTGCGCGACATGGGTTTGTCCCCGGTCTTGAGGTGGCCGGGCACTTCGAACGAACGCTCGCGCGCATCTGCTTGCGCGGCCCACAGAGCGGTCGCGACGGCGTTGGACTTCGGCGCCGTCGCGAGATAGACGACGGCTTGCGCGAGATTGAAAGACGCTTCCGGCAATCCGACATGCTCGACGGCCTGCGCGGCAGCGACCGCGACGCCCATCGCCTGTGGATCGGCCATGCCGATGTCTTCGGACGCCAGGATGATCATGCGCCGCGCAATGAAGCGCGGGTCCTCGCCGCCTTCGATCATCTCGGCGAGCCAGTAGAGCCCGGCGTCGGGATCTGATCCGCGCAACGACTTGATGAAGGCGGAGATCACGTCGTAATGGCGGTCCTGCTTCTTGTCG
>DASQWC010000058.1:0-2359 GCA_035640475.1 Actinomycetota bacterium
GCCTTCGTCGGTCTCCACGACGACGATCTGATGTCCGGCCGTGTGTCCCGGCGCCGGCAGGAGCCTGACGCCCGGCAGGATCTCCGCCTCGCCGTCGTGCTCGACGTACGTCGCGCCCGGAAAGTCGACCCACTCCCGCACTGTGTAGTTGTCCTTCGTCCGCGCGTCCGCGAGCTCGCGTCGTTGGACGTGGATCGGGATGCCTGGGAAGAGCCGGTTGCCGCCGCAGTGGTCGAAGTGGAGGTGCGTGTTGACGACGACCGCGACGCGACTCACGAGCTCGTCCGGGAGCGGGTTCGGGTGCCACTCCTCGCCGTCGTCTTCGATCGCCGGCGTCGTGTCGATCATCCCCGTGTCGACGAGGACGAGCCCGTCGGGATGCTCGATCGTGTCGGAGAAGCCGGGCAAGCGGTCACCGGAGAAGAACATTTCGCTCGTCAGGTGCCGACCGATATCGTCACGGCTGAGCACGGCCTTGACTCCTTTCTCGGCGGCCTCCTCCGGCCGCAGGTAGCTCTTGATCTGGGGGTTAGACCGCTCGGCGACCCGTAACTCATCGGTCTCTGCCCAGGCTGCGTCAGGGGACATTCCCGACACTGGCCCAGCCCAGGATCGCTGCACGCGCGCGCGTCCCGAAGTCCGGACCGGTCCTAACTGTGCCGCCAGTTTGATGAGCGTTGCCCGCCGGGAGGGGAGAACCCTGAGCTTCACCGCGATCATCCTGTGTCGCGCCGCTGCAATAGGCTCGGAGCGATGCTGATCTACTCGATGAGCGTCTCGGTGGACGGCTTTATCGCCGACCGCGAGGGCGCGTTTGGGTGGACGGTCCCTAGCGGTGGACGGTCCCTAGCGAGGAGCTGTTCCGTTTCCACATCTCGCAGGTACGCGAGCTCGGCGGCTATCTGTTGGGCCGCAGGCTGTACGAGACCATGCTTCCGTGGGAGACGGATCCTTCGATGCGCGACAACGAGCTCTGGGACGTGTTCGCCGATGTCTGGTGCGCTCTCCCGAAGGTCGTCTTCAGCCGCACGCTTGTCAGCGTCCAAGGTAATGCCCGGCTTGCCGAAGGGTCGGTGGCCGAGGAGGTCGCTGCGGCGCTCGCCGCGACGGACAAGGACGTCTCGATCGGCGGAGCCGGCCTGGCTGCGGCAGCGATCGAGCTCGGCCTCGTCGGCGAGCTGCGCATGTTCCGCGTTCCAGTCGTTGTCGGGGGAGGCACGCCGTTCCTGCCGCCGGTTACCGAGGTGGTCCCGCTAGACCTGGTCGAAACCAGAACGTTCGGCTCGCGCGTGATCTACGAGCGCTACAGGCAGACCCGCGACGAGCGGACTGAGACCGCCGTCCGCCATCAGTGTCTCGCCCGACTCAGGCGTCATTCGTGAACACTGGCGCACGTCAGCCGGAGAGGAACGAACAACGAAGCCATCGTGCCGACAGCGCAACCGTGAGCCGGTGCGCTCGTCCGGTGGGCGTGTCGAAGCGACAACAGGACTAGGGTAGGCCGCGTGACGCTTCAACGGATGGACAACGTCGGCATCGTGGTGGAATCCCTCGATGCCGCTATCTCTTTTTTCGCCGAGCTCGGCCTCGAGCTCGAAGGGCGAGCCACGATCGAAGGAGACTGGGCAGAGCGCGTCACTGGACTGCGCCACATGCGCGTCGAGACCGCCATGATGCGCACGCCGGACGGCCACAGCCGGCTCGAGATCTCGCGATTTCTCGCGCCGCCTGCGATCGCCGATCACCGGAACGCCCCGGTGAACGCTCTCGGCTACCTACGCGTCATGTTCGCCGTGGAGGACATCGACGATACGCTCGCCCGGCTTCGCCCGCACGGAGCCGAGCTCGTTGGTCAACTGGCGCAGTACGAGGATAAGTATCGGCTCTGTTACGTCCGAGGCCCTGAGGGGATCCTCATCGGGCTGGCCGAGCAGATCGGCTAGCGGGCTGAACTTTCGCGACGGGAGAGCCTCTCAGGCGTCATTCCCGAGGACTGGCCCACGCGAGCTTCCCGCCTCCTCCGGTACTTAGCGAGGCGCGAACCCGGCTGCTTTGACCCGACTCGAGATCGAGGACGGAATCCCGTTGGTTCGCGCCTCAGGCAAGCCCGCCACGGTAGCCTCGGCCGTGTGTTCGACCACGTCGGCATCGCCGTCTCGGACCTCGCCGCCTCCGAGCGCTTCTACCGCACCGTCCTGAGCGTCCTGGGCGTCGAGCCCAGCCATGCGGACGCCGAGCTGGTCGAGTGGGACGACTGGGACATCGGGCCGACGGACCGCGAGCACCCGGTGACCCGCGGGCTCCACGTCGGCTTCCGCGCCCGCGACCGCGCGCAGGTCGACGCGTTCTGGCAGGCCGG
>DASQWC010000059.1:0-2696 GCA_035640475.1 Actinomycetota bacterium
CACCCCGATCGGCAGCGGTTCGCCGGACAGCGCCTCGAACCCGGCCGCGGGCGACTCGATCCAGACCTGCGCCCGGTCGGAGCAGCGGACGGCGTTGTTCGCGTTCAGCCGGCCGCTCGTCCGCACCGCATTCGACAAGCCACTGATCCCGTCGACGCCCCGCAGCAGCAGCGCCTTCAAGCCGAGATCGGAGGCCGCGGGGAACGCAGCCTTCGCGAGGGCCGCAGCTCCCGCGACGTGCGGGCTGGCCATCGAGGTCCCGTCGGACGCGTGGTACGACCCGCCCGGCCACGTGGAGAGGATGTTCACTCCGGGCGCCGCCAGATCGACGCTCGAGTCGCCGTAGTTCGAGAACCAGGCGCGCGAGTCGAACTGGTCCGACGCCGCGACCGAGACGACGTTCGGAGCGTCGTACGACGCCGGGTACATCGGGTCCGTGTCGTTGTCGGAGAGGCTGTTCCCGGCCGCCGCGACGAACAGTGAGTCGGCCCCGTCGGCCGTCTCGATCGCATCGAGCAGCGCCTGCGAGAACGCGTCGCCGCCGTACGAGTTGTTCGTGACGTCGGCGCCCATCGACGCCGCGTAGAGGATCGCCCGCACCGCGTCCGCCACCGTGCCCTTGCCGTTCGCGCCGATGAACTTCAGCGGCATGATCCGCAGCCGCCACGCCACGCCCACGATGCCTCGCGTGTCCTGCTGTGCCCCGATCGTCCCGGCCACATGCGTCCCGTGGCCGTTGTCGTCCATCGGGTCGTTGTCGTTCGCCGCGAAGTCCCAGCCGTGCCAGTCGTCGATGTAGCCGTTGCCGTCGTCGTCGAGGCCGTTCGAACGGCAACCCGCGCAGTCCTCGCCGGGATTCGTCCAGATCTGGCCGGCGAGATCCGGATGCGAGTAGTCGACGCCGCTGTCGATCACCCCGACGACGACGCCGCTGTCCCCGGTCGTCACATCCCACGCCTCGGGAGCGTCGATCTTCTGGAGACCCCACAGCTCGTCGAATGACGGATCGCCGGGGACGACGTCGGCGCGAAGCACGTAGTTCGGCTCCGCATACTCGACACGGGGATCGCGTGACAGCGCCCGGCGCGCCGCATCCATCCGCGCCGTTGGCATCGATGCGAGCACTCCGTCGATCCGCCCGAACCGCTTCTGCACCTTGCCCGAGAACCGGGCGAGCATGCGTTGCTGCTCCGCCGCGGACACCGCGTCCTTGAAGCCGACGACCAGCTCGCCCGAGACGAACGGCCGCCGTTGACCGCCGTCGCCCTTGGGCCCGCCCGCCGCCGGCGCGACGAGCATGAGGCCTATGACAGCGATCAACGCGGGTCTTGTCACGCCGAACCTCCTGAGCCGCACCGGCGTGCCGCACCGCCTATTAACCCACTAATCGGCCCGTTTGACCAGCGTTTCCATCCCTCGAACGACCCTGTTACGGTCTTGGACCGGGGGGAGAGAGGAAGGTGCAGTGAGGAATCTGCGGTACCTCACCCTGCTCGTCGTCCTCGCGGCGCTGGTTGCCGTAGGCGGCTCGACGGCGGCTCCGCCGACGACACCCAGCACCACGGTCGTCATGAGCGGCCTGAACAACCCGCGCGGCCTCGAATGGGGCCCGGGCGGCTGGCTCTACGTCGCCGAGGCGGGGGCGGGCGGCTCGACCAACACGCCGTGCCTTGTCATCCGCGGCCTCAACCAGTGCGCGGGAGCCACCGGCTCGGTCTCCCGATGGAAGGAGGGCCAAAGGCAGGAACGGATCGCGACCGGGCTGCCGTCATACGACCCGGAGATCCAGCCGGCCATGGACGGCGCGACGGGCCCGCACGACATCTCGTTCCGCGGCGGCCAGGCCTGGGTCACGATCGGGATGGGCGGAGACCCAGCCGTCATCCGTCCCGCGTTCGGGGACGGCTTTGGGCGGCTTGTCCGGATGAACCCGACGGGCCACTGGCGCTTCTCGACGGACGTCTCCGGCTACGAGCAGGCGAGCAACCCCGACGGGGGTCCGATCGACGCGAATCCGTACGGGCTCCTGGCGACGCACGACGCGACGGACGTCGCGGAGGCGGGAGGCAACGCCCTGCTCGCAGTGGTCAAGCACGGCTCGATCTCGACCGTCGCCCTCTTCCCGTCCCGGCCGCAGGGCCGACGGACGGACTCGGTCCCGACCGAGGTCGTCGCAGGGCCCGACGGAGCGCTCTACGTCTCCGAGCTCACGGGTGGCCCGTTCTTCCCCGACGAGGCGAAGATCTGGCGCGTCGCGGGCGGAATCGCGACGCCGTTCCTGCAGGGCTTTGCGGACATCGTCGACATCGACTGGAGCTGCGACGGGCGGCAGCTGTACGTGCTCCAGATCGCCTCGGGCTTCCTGATGGCCGGTCCCCCGGTCCTGCTCCGTGTCGATCCGATGACGAACACGCGGACCCCGATCGCGGGACCCGAGCTGACGAGACCGACCTCCGTGCTCGTCGGCTGCGAGAAGCACGGACCGGACGTGCTCTACGTCTCCAATAAGGGCGCGATGCCGGCTATCGGCGAAGTCCTGCGGTTGGTGCGGTAATCGAAATCGCCGGAGCCCGCCGGGGTCTCGGCGGGCTCCAGCTAGCTGAGCGTCCGACGTTCTAGGAGATGAAGCCGGCGACGCGGGTAATCGCGTTCGTGATGTTGCCCGAGAGGAGGGTCAGGGCACCGAACACGGCGAT
>DASQWC010000060.1:0-2171 GCA_035640475.1 Actinomycetota bacterium
TCGAAAAGCCCTCAGAGACACCGTGAACGATGTTCGCCACGAGACTGCGCGCGAGCCCGTGGAACGCCTTGTGCTCCCGGCTCTCGCTCGGACGTACGAGCGTAAGTACGCCGTCGTCCTTCCGAACATCGATGACGCTCGGAAACTTCGCCTCGAGGGTGCCGAGCGGTCCCTTGGCACGAACAAGCCCGGGACTGATCTCGACGTCGACTCCGCTCGGAAGCGGCACCGGATTCTGTCCGACTCGGCTCACGTCACCACACCTCACACAAGACTTCGCCGCCGACCTTCTGGCGACGGGCCTCCCGATCAGTCATGACGCCCTTGGACGTCGACAGCACGGCAATCCCAAGACCGCCCTGCACGCGCGGCAGCTCCAGACGTCCTTTGTACACGCGCAGACCGGGCTTCGAGATCCGGCGCAGTCCTTTGATCACGGGATCGCGTGACGGTGTGTACTTCAGCTTCACGCGGATCTCCGACTGGATGCCGGCCGGCACGATCTCGACGTCCTGGACGTATCCCTCCTGGACGAGGATCTCGGCGATACGCGCCTTCACCCGCGAATGGGGGATCCGAACCTCGACGTGGCGCGCGATGAGGCCGTTGCGAATGCGCGTCAGCAGGTCGGCGATGGGGTCGCTGATGACTCCTGTAGCCATTACCAGCTCGCCTTCTTCACACCGGGAACCTCGCCCGCATGCGCAAGCTCGCGGAAGCACAGGCGGCACAGCGCGAAGCGGCGATAGACCGCGCGGGGTCGTCCGCATCGCCGGCAACGCGTGTACCCGCGCACCTTGAACTTGGGCTTGCGCTTGAACGTCTTCTCGTACAGAGCTTTCCGTGTCATGAAACCTCAGCGGCCTCGCGCTCGCGGAACGGAAACCCCAGTTCCGACAGAAGCGCGAAACCTTCCTCGTTGTTGGACGCCGTCGTCACGAACGTGATGTCCATGCCGAGCTGGCGCTGCACCTTGTCGTAGTCGATCTCCGGGAAGATCAGCTGCTCCGTGATGCCCATCGTGTAGTTGCCGCGGCCGTCGAACGCGTTGGGGTCGAGTCCGCGAAAGTCGCGGATTCTGGGAAGCGCAACCGACAACAACCGGTCGCAGAACTCCCACATCCGGGCCGAGCGCAGCGTCACCTTCGCGCCGATCGACATCCCGGCCCGGAGCTTGAAGCCCGCGATCGACTTCCGCGCCTTCGTGATGACGGCCTTCTGACCCGTGATCGTCGCGAGGTCCTCGACGGCCGGCTCGATGATCTTCGGGTCGCGCACGGCCTCGCCGAGCCCCATGTTCACGACGATCTTTTCCAGGCGCGGCACCTGCATGGTGCTCGTGAAACCGAAACGCTCCTTGAGCGCCGGAACGATCTCGGATTGATACCGAGCCCGAAGCCTCGGCTGTGTCCCGTTGGTTGCCATTACAGCTCCCCACCGCATTTACGGCAGACGCGCGACTTCACGCCATCGGCCGAGATCTCGTAGCCGACGCGCGTCGGGCCGCACGATGGACACACGATCTGGACGTTGGACAGATCGAGCGGCGCCTCCTTCGAGATGATGCCGCCCTCCTGGCCCGACCGACCGCGGGCGGCGCGCAGCTTGAGGTGGCGCTTGACGATGTTGACGCCCTCGACGATGACGCGATTGTCGCGCGGGCTGACCGTCAAGACGCGCCCTTCCTTACCGCGATCCTTGCCGGTCATCACGCGGACGTGGTCGCCCTTGCGGATCTTCACGCGAACTGTCATCTAACGGCCTCCAACGAGCATCACAAAACCTCCGGGGCAAGCGAAACGATGCGCATGAACCTGCGGTCTCTGAGCTCTCGAGCCACCGGGCCGAAGATGCGCGTTCCACGCGGGTTTCCGGCGTCGTCGAGAATCACGATCGCGTTGTCGTCGAAACGGATGTAAGTGCCGTCCGTACGGCGCATCTCCTTGGTCGTCCGCACGACGACGCCCTTGACCACGGTGCCGGAGCTCACGGCTCCACCCGGGACGGCGTCCTTCACCGTGCCCACGACCAGGTCGCCGATACGCGCGTAACGACGGCCGGAGCCCCCGAGCACTCGAATGACGAGCACCTGGCGGGCACCGGTGTTGTCGGCGACGCGCACTTTCGACTCCTGCTGGATCATTCTCTGGCCTTCTCAACGACATCGACGA
>DASQWC010000061.1:0-29444 GCA_035640475.1 Actinomycetota bacterium
CCGCCGCACGCACCGCGTCGACCTGACGCGTCAGAAAGGCCGCATCAGCCGGCCGGGCCGGCGTCGGCCACTCGGTGGTCACGGCGAGGACCCGCATCTCCGACGACGCCGTCACGCCCTGGACGACTGTGACCGACGCGCCCGCTCGGACCAATCCGAGAGCTTGTCGGCCAGGAGCTCGCAGCCCTTCTCGATCGTCCAGTCCCGCGAAAACTCCAGACCCGTTTCAGCAACGTGTGCACGAAGCGAGTCGTCGACGAGCAACCGTTCGATGCCGCTCGCCAGCGATTCGGCCGAACGCGGGTCGACGAGCAATGCCTGCTCGCCGTCCCGGATCCAGTACGGCACACCGCCCACCGGCGTCGTCACAACGGGCATGCCCGTTCCCATCGCTTCAAAGATCGACCGAGGAAACCCTTCGGCATCTCCATGGCTGGCGAGGACGAAGATGTCTGCCTCGCGATACACGTCGGCGAGCTGCGATCCCGCCGGCACGTAGCCGCGAAAGTGCACGCGCTCAAAGACACCCAGAGCGCGGGCATGCTCGCGGAGGTTCCCGACCACGGGATCGCCGGGCGCCTCCCAGCCGACGACGTCCAGCTCCGCATGCCATCCGCGTGCAACGAGCAGACGCAGGGCCTCAACTGCTTCCCACAGTCCTTTCTCAGGAATCAGCCGTCCGGTACAGAGCAAGCGGGCGGGACGAGCACGGCCGAGTCCGGGTGCGCCCGTTCGCGGTGAGGAAGCCAGCATGGCCTCGGTGAGCGTGGACTCGAACACAACCTCCACGTGGGGATGTCCGGCAAAGCGTTCGGCGAGCTGCAACGCGTTGACCAGAACGAGCGCATCCCGCGCGGCACGACGCTGGCGCCGGGAGTAAACCTTGAACGCCGCACGAATCGCACGATCGCGCCACCACGGCATGTCGCGCGCTTTTGGATCGCGCTTCTGATCCGAATAGTCACCGACGATGTGCAACGCCGTCGGAATGTCACGTGAGGCGGCGACGATGCCCGGGAGAAGCGCCGAGGGTCCGCGAACCAGCATCACGTCGAGCCCATCGCCTTGCGGCCGGAAGGCTCGCAACGATCGCGACGGAACAAACAGCCGCTCAGGGAAGGACGCACGGGGGCCGAGATTCACGCATCGGACGAGGGGCTCGGTGAGCCGGTAGTCCTCGATCCCGGCGCGCGACTCGCCGTGCGCATAGAACGTGACGCGACCGGCGGAAGACGCGAGCTGCTCGATGAACATGCCGAGCAGAGCCGGCACTCTCGCTGCGCCGTCCGGCTCGAAGACGGCTTCCACGTGGTAGTAGAACCCGACGTTCATGCTGATGAAGCGTCTCGGTCTGTGTTCGGAACCTCTTCGCTGCGACGCGATACATCATCGAAGAGCCCAACTAGGTACGCGAGAACCAGGTACAGGAACGGCAGCGACATCGGATTGACCATCATCGTGACGAGCAACCCCGAATAACCGGACATCGCTGCGCGAACCTCGGGGTCGCCGCGGCGCTTGATGCCGGCCGCGAACACCGACCCGAGGAGCAGAAGCAGGGCTGCCGCACCGGGAACGCCGAGCTCGCCGAAGATCTGCGCGTAGGTGTTGTGCACGCCGAAGTTCTGAGCGCGGCCGCGAAGACTCGAGTTCCTTGCCTCGTCGAGAGCCGGATGGTCGAGCCCGGCGAGATTGCCGTAGCCGATGCCGAAAGCGGGATGTTCGACGCCGACGTGCCACGCACGCTTCAACTGAAGCTCGCGAATGTCGTCGGAGGTCGTGCGCTCGCCGCGCACGAACGACAGGAGCCGATTCCGGCCGACCACGGACTGGCCTCCGAATTGGTCGATCGCGATCAGGAAGACGAGCGCCGTCAGGCCCAAAGCCAGGAGCGTGCGGACACGTCTGTTCCCTCCGGGCTGGAGCAAAGCAAACGTCAACGCCACGACCGGTACGACGAGCAAACTCGCGCGATCACCGGACAACAGCACCGTCGCGCCCGCGAAGCCGACGATGAGCCAGCGCGCTCGACGGAACACACCGGGCACATTCGAGACGAGGAATGGGATGACGTACAACAACCGGGCGTTGACGAACCCGCGCTTCTCTCCGAGGAGGAGCGCACGAGAAGGCAGCGGCAGGTCGAACATCTCGCGGCCGGTCAAGCGTCGCCCGATCGCCGTGAACGAGTAGTGAAGGGCGGCGACGATCATCCCGGCCAGCAGGGCTCGCCGGTGAACCACGTCCCGTAGCAAGTTCGCGATTCCGGGCCCAACAATAACCAGCCACACGGACGCAATCAGGCTCTGACGGATGGTGTCGGATCTCCAGGTGGCGATGCTCGACATGAGGAACCACACGGCAAGCAGCGCCGACCAGCGCAGATATCGTCCGACGGACGGTCCCATCGCTCCGCGTATCCAGCCGAGGGCACCCAACGCGAGGGCGACGACTAGATGAAGCGAGACACCTGAAAACTCGATGTACTCGGGCAGGCCTGCCGTGTACCCGAGTATCGGAAGCGCGAAGACGGCGATCGCTATCGATCGCGAGCGGGAATCGGCCTGCTGGGGACTCGTCTTCATGGCTGTGCCTTCGAGCCGGCGATGTCGGGCCAACGTCGCGCGATAGCGGCTGCGAGAGCCCGAACGACCTCCTCGAGAGACGTGCTGCGCGCCCATCGACGGCCGCGCTCCATCATCGCACGGCGCCGGGCCGGTTCCCGCAGCAGAATGCCGACTGCGGCGGCTACCCGCTCGGGGTCTGGATCGACGAACATCACTTCGTCCGAGGTGAAAGCGAGCGGCAGCGCGCCGACGCGCGTCGAGATCACCAGAACGCTGTGGGCCAACGCCTCGGAGACGACCTTCGGGAACGCCTCCGATCGCGACAGGAACAGCAGCACGTCGGCGGAGCGGTACATGGCGAACAAGGGGTCCCCCGGCGGAATCGAGCCGTGGAACGCAACGGCATCGGCGACGTCCAACTTCTGCGCAAGCGCCCGGGCGGCCTGAAGCTCGGGACCTTCGCCGACGACGTCGAGGAATGCCCCGGGAAGCAACGCGGAGCGAATCTTCGCGAACGCTTCGATGGTCTCGAAGATTCCTTTTCGGGTGCTCAGCCGTCCGACGAACAAGAACCGGGGTTCCGGCACATCGAGCCGGTCTGCGGATCGATACGACCACTTCTTTCTGCGTAGGGAGTGCCTGATGATCACGGCTTCGTCTGCAAGGCGTCCGTAAGCCGCCAGGTAGTGCTCACCATCGGTCACCATCAGGCCGGACGAGCGAACAATGCGCCGCAGTTGCTGGCGGGTTCTGAACGCGAAAGGTACGAGACGCAACCGATCGAAGAGTGTCAGCCCGGGTTCGGCGACCGCACCGGAGTATCCGTGCACCATGGCGACCGTGCGTTTCGATCGATTGGCATCGACCACGAGGTGCGCGCGGCGGTCGAAGCGTACGAGAAGAACATCCCAGTCGCTGCTCGCCTCGCCGACGATCTCGGCCACGCGCTTGCGCCTGACCAAGTAGTCACGCCACGACCCCTTCGGTCCGAGCGACAACAGACGAACGTTGTCTCGCGTGACGGGATAGTCGGCGACGTCCTCGGCCCCGACGGGCGTCGGCGGCACGTCGTAGACCAGCACGGTCACGCGCTCGAACGCGTCGGCGAGTCCTTCGACGTACGGTCCGATCTCCGAGCGAACAAAGAGGCGTCCGTCGCCTTCCCGGCCGACGCCGAGCCAGGAGAAGGCGAGATGGACGGGGAGCATCACAGCGTTCGCGGCGCGAGATGTCCGGGGGCCGAGAACAGAATGCTTCGCAGCGTGGCCGGCTTCATCCCTTCCCAGCGAAGTGCCTGACGGGCGATGTCCCAATACACGCTGCGCTCGAGACTCGACAGCTCGGCTCTGTCCCGGCGGTCGAGCGAGTCGTCCGATTGCCACAGCCGGACCCACCGATCGAGCGCATCCAAGCGTGTGGCCATCGGCTGACCGGTCCAACTGGGACGCAGCGCTCGGACTTCTTCCTCCGACCACGGATCGCTCGACAACTCGTTCACATGATCGAATTGGACCTCGATCGCGAGCCGTTCCTGCACCTCCGGCGTATTCGACGTCACTCCGCCGGGACGGCGTAAATGGATCAGCACTTCCGGAAGGATGCCGAGCCAGTCACGACGGGCGAGATCACACCACAGACGCAAGTCTTGTGACGCCGGAAGCTCGCGATAGCCACCGATCTGCTCGAGGGCAGAGCGCTCAACGCACGCCGTGCTGTGCGTCAGGCCGTGACGCACGCACAGTCGCCATTTGAGCATGCGCACGCCGCCGGCGACGCGACCGATCTCCGACGTCAAGCGACCGTCCGGGGTGATCGCCTGATAGAACGACGCACACGCACGCAGACCCGTTTGCCGTAGGTATTCGATCTGCCGCTCGATGCGTTCGGGCAGCGCAACGTCGTCGGCATCGAGCCGCGCGACGAACCGGCCTTGCGCTGCGCGAAGACCGTCGTTTGCGGCGGCGTAGGGGCCACCCCGGTCGCCGCGCCGAATCAGCCTGATCCGGCGATCGTCCCGCATCGCGCGCTCGACGACCTCGGGCGTCTCGTCGTCAGACGCGTCGTCGACGATGACATATTCCAGATCGGCAAAGGTCTGACGGCGGACGCTCGCGATCGTTGCTTCGAGAACGAGGGCGCCGTTGCGGACCGCTGTGAGAACGGTGACCTCAGGCATGCAGGCCTTCGAACCCTACCGCGACTACCCTCGTTGTGGGTGGACGCTCCGGCGCGACGAGTTCGAAAGCTCATCTCCCGAGGCAGGCGCGCGGTAACTGCCGCCGGGATGCGCCTGTTGTCCGACAACTCCTACGACATCCGGCAGACGATCGTCGTCTGCGGCTCGGCTCGCAGTGGGACGACGTGGCTCGCACAGACACTCCAGTCGGTGCCCGGATCCGCCGTCCTGTTCGAGCCGTTGAACCTTCGGCGCGTGGCGCGAGCGCGTCGGTGCGGGTTCCGTCCGCGCACGTACGTGCGACCCGGCACCGACTGGCCGGAAGGCGAACTTCTCCTCGGCGACATTCTGCGCGGGCGCCTGCTCACTCCGTGGACGGTTCAGGAGATTCGTCGATTCGCAAGAGTCCAGACGTGGATCGTGAAGTTCATCGAAGCCAACCGCATGCTTCCCTGGCTGACCGAACGCTTCCCGGTCAGGGCCCCCGTGCTGCTCGTTCGTCATCCGTGCGCGGTCGTCGCATCGCAAGTCGCAGCCGCCTGGACTGGAGACGTCGAGCTTCACGATGCCGATCTGGAGACGGACTTTCCCGCAGTCAAGCACGTCCTCGACGCAGTAGAGACGCCGATCGAGCACCGGGCCGCCCGCTGGGCGATCGACACGCTCGTCCCGCTTTCGGCCCCCGGCCCCCAGCGCTGGACGACGCTCTTCTACGAGGACCTCGTCCGCAATGAAGAGACTCTCGATCCGCTGTTCGATCGCTGGAACATTCCGAAACCGCTCGCCGTCGGTGCGCATCTGCGCAAGATCAGCTCGACGGCAGACCGGCGCGGCACCGGCCACGATCCGCTGACCGACTGGACGCGACGCCTCGCTACCGATGAGGTTCGCCGCGTCCTCGACGTCACGCACGCACTCGGACTCGACTTCTACGGTGAGGACCCCGAGCCCGACCGAACGCGTCTGCGGCTAATGCCCTAAGCCGCGCTTCACTGCCGCGGCCGCGCGAAGTGTGATCCGCACCCCGGACGACCCAAGCCGAACCAGCGCGCCGGCGACCGGAAGCCGCTGGGTCGATCGCACGACGAAACGGCGCTTGAGGAAGCGCGTCCACGAACGCAGCTGCGCGACTTCGGCCCGGTCGAGGCGCTCATCGACCCTCCATCTCGCCGACCATCGGTCGATGGCTCGCCACCCGGCAGCAAAATCGACGGGCCATCCGTGCGCGGCATTGCGGAACGCCTCGACGTCACTCGTCGACCACTCCTCGCCGGTCAGCTCCCGGATGTGTTCGCGAGCGACATCAACTGCGTGTTGCGATTGCCGTGCACTTTCTCGGACGGACACGCGGTCTGCGTGGAGGCGGCGATGGACCACAACCTGCGGCACGATCCCGAGCCAGCCGCGACGCGAAAGCTCGCACCAAACCCGCCAGTCCTGCGCCAGCGGCAACGGAGCGTAGCCGCCGATCTCCGACATCGCGCTGTGTTCGGCGAACAACGAGCTGTGTACGGGATCGGCTCCCGCACACAACCGCCAGCGGAGCACCCCGGGCAGCAGCGGCACGGCTACGGGCTTGGACAGGCGGCCGTCCACGAGAACACGATGCATGCCGCCGCACGCGCGAAGCGTCGGGTGTGCGTCCAAGAACTGGAGCTGTCGCTCGAGCCTGTCCGGCACGGCGACATCGTCGGCATCGAGCCGGGCGATGTAGCGACCTTCGGCGGCTTCGAGTCCGTCGTTGGCCGCGACGTACGGGCCGCCCGACTCGCGGCGGCGGATCAACCTGACGCGAGCATCGGCGGCTGCGACTCGCTCGATGAGGGCGACGGTGTCGTCCTCCGACGCATCGTCGACGATCACGTGCTCCCAGTCGTCCAAGGTTTGCGCGCGTATGCTCTCGATCGCTTCGGCAAGAAAGCGCGCACCGTTGCGCACGGCGGTGAGAACCGTCACTTCGGGCGGCATGCGAGACTCACAGCGTACGTGCTGAGCACACTGGGACGACTCCTCACCGCATCATTTCGCCGACGACCCGTCTTCGTCGTCGGCGCCGGACGCTCAGGGACCTCGATCGTTCAGGACGCGCTCGGCGCCCACCCACAGATCGTTGCGAGCGACGGCGAGTCGCCGTTCATCTGCGCGATCGGGGCCGCGGCTGCGAGCCTGGCAGTGGGACACACCCTCGAGTACCGGCTCAAGACACTCAGGACGTCGCTTCCCTACACACACGAATCGCTGGGCCGGATTGCCATCGAGAGCGCCATGGGAGCCGGATACGGCCTCCGTCGCGTGATCCACGAGCTGATCAAGCGCGGAAAAGTGCCCTTCCGTGTCCGGCGATGGTGCACGAAGACCTTTCCGGGCCGGGAGGTTGCCGACGGGCTCGCGCAGATCTATCCGGACGTCAAGTTCGTTTACATCTTCCGCAACGGCGCCGAGGTCGTCCGCTCGCGGACCCACTTTCACGCTATGCGCGACCAGAGCTTCGAACACCACTGCCGCGAATGGGCCGACTCGGTCGATCGCTACAGCTATCTGCTCGCCGACGAGCGGGCGATGGTCGTCCGGCACGAGGTTCTGACATCCGAGCCGGACGCCGTCCTTCGCGACGTCCAGGCGTTTCTCGGAGTTTCGCAGAGCTCCGCGCCGGCGACGCTCGCACGCACGACGCTCGTTCATCCGCTCGACGAGCGCACGCAGGCAAATGTTCCGGTGCGTGAGCGTCTGGTTGCACGAACGCCTGCGCACGAGCAGTGGACCAGCCGAGAGCGCGCGACATTCAAGAAGTTGTGCGCGAACGCGATGGAACAACTCGGCTACGAGATCGGCTTCTGACCCGGACCTATACTCTCTGCGATGCCGACGCCCACCGTGCAATTCGTCACCGTCGCCGTCGCGACGCGAAACCGCCAGGACACGATCGAGGAGTGCCTGGAGAGCTTGCTCGTTCAGGACCTCCCGGCCGATCGATATGAGGTGATCGTGGTGGACGACGATTCGGCAGACCGCACATCGGACATCGTCCGGCGTTTCGTTCAGGACACGGCGCCCGTCGTGCGCTACGTCCACCAGTCGTACGGGGGTCTGGCCGTCGCTCGCAACCGTGCAATCACCGACGGACGAGGAGACCTCATCTGCTTCCTCGACGACGACGCGGTCGCCACACCCGGATGGCTGGCCGCAATGGCTGCGGCCGCGGATCGCAATCCCGACGTGGACTGCTTCGGCGGCCGATTGCTGCTGCGTCTGGAGGGCCCCGCTCCTCGAACCTGCGGCGCGGAGAGTCTCGGCGCAACGCTCGATCTCGGCGACTCCGAGCAAACGATCGAGCGTGTGAAGGGCTCCAACATGGCCATGCGCCGCTCCGCTTTCGAGCGCATCGGATTGTTCAATCCGGCCCTCGTCTGGCGCGGCGACGAAGACAACTGGTTGTTCCGCCTTCACGAGGACGGGGGACGCGTGCTCTACATTCCGGACGCGCTCGTGTGGCACCGGCGAACCGAATCGGACCTCCGGCTCCGGAATCTGCTCAAGACGCGCTTCGGCTGGGGTGTCGGGCAAGTGAAGTACAAGCGGGAGACGGACGTGCCGTTCCGTCCGCGCGTGGAGCTCCGAAACCTCCGTCGTGACCTTGCCCACGCCGTTCGAAACCGCTGCACCGGCGGGCTACTCCACGCCGCCGTGCGGATCGGCGCGCTCTGGGGCGGGTTCACCGGCGAGCTACGCAAGCCGCGGCAATCGGTGCCGGGCTTGGCGCAGTCGCAGGACGCTCAGTAAGAAAACTCAAACGATGAAGATCCTCTTCCTGTCGAGTGAGCTCGCACCCGAGCGGGCCGGCGGGATCGCCACCTACATTGCAACGATCGCGCCGGCCATGGCCGCTCGAGGTCACGAAGTGCACGTCTTGTCGTGCGCTCCCGAGCATGAGAGCCGGGACGATCAAGCCGACGGCGTCTGGTGGCACCGGCGGCGCCTCGCCGGCGGCGACCGCGCGATGAACATGAAGAAGTACCGTCAGACGGCGCTGCGACTGGCGACATCGTTCTCGTGCCGGCGCGAGCTGGCGCGGCTCGGCACCCGCTTCGACGTCATCGAGTCACCGGAGTGGCTGGCCGAGGGCCTTCTTCTCGGCGCAATGAAGGCAACGCCGATCGTGATCAATCTGCACACGCCGCTTCACGTCCTGTTCTCGTTCGACGTCCGCGGGTTCAATCTCGACTTGCGCATGGCCGATCGCATCGAGCGGCTGGCGCTCCGGCGCGCGCGAGCCGTCACATCCACGTCGGAGCTTCTCGCCGATACGCTTTGCGCCGACGGCTGGCTGAAGCGGCGGCCGCGGATCATCCCGTACCCGGTGGATGTCGATACATGGAACGTTGGACGTCCGGTCGGTGATACAAAGCCGGTGATCTTGGTCGTTGGACGGCTCGAGCCGCGCAAATCCCCGGACGTCGCGGTCGAAGCGGCGGCGCTCCTCACAGCCGAGATCCCCGATCTCGAGCTCGTCTTCGTCGGCCGAAGCCGCGGCTACCACAAGCGTCGTCCGTACGGTGAATTCGTCGCCGAGCTTGCCGAGAAGCGCAACGTGCGCGTGCGGCTCGTGCCGCAAATGACCAACCTGGAGGTGCGGCAACTGTACGCCGAAGCACGCGTCGTCGCCGTCCCGAGCTTGTTCGAGAGCTTTTCGATCGCCGCACTCGAAGGAATCGCGTCGGGCCGACCGGTGGTGTACACGTCGCGCATCGGAGCCGCCGAGGTGCTCCGCGGCAGCGACGTGGGAACGGAGGTGCCGCCGAGCGATCCCGAAGCACTCGCAGCAGCATTGAAGCCGTTTCTCGCCGACGCGACACACGCCGCGCGCGCAGGTGAGCTTGCGCGAGATCTCGCTCGATCAAAGTGTGGTCCCGATATCATTGCTCTGGAGCGCGAGCGCTGCTTCGAAGACGCGCTCGCCGCACACTAGGGCAAGGCATGGACCTCCGCTCATCGACGGCAACCGAGATCGTGTCGACGCGCAAAGCGGGCGCACCGGCTCCCCGCGTGTCGGTTGCCGTCTCGACGTATCAGCGAGCAAGCATGCTCGGACGGCTCTTCGCCGCACTCGACCGCCAGACGCTGCCCAAAGACGAGTTCGAGGTCGTCCTCGTCGACAACGGTTCTTCACCCGAGACGGCTCGCGCGATTCGCGACCTGGCGCCGGCCGTGAGCTTTCCATTGCACGTCTTGCGCCTCGAGGACAACAAGGGCCCGTCGGCCGGTAGAAACATCGCCTGGCGCAACGCGCAGGCAGAGATCGTTGCGTTCACCGACGACGACTGCTCGCCGGCCGACGACTGGCTGGAGCAGGGGCTCGACGCCATGTGCGAAGGCAACAGTGTGGTCGTCGGACGGACGAAGCCCGACCCCGCGCTTCCCATCGGCCCGTTCTCGCGCACCGTTCACGTTGGGGACGCCAATTGGCTGCCGACGTGCAACGTGTTCTATCTACGCGAAGATCTCGAAGCGGTCGGCGGATTCGATGAAGCCTTTGTCGAACCGGGATGCGAAGACACCGATCTCGGGTATCGCGTGCGCGCCGCGTGCGGCCGCGACGTTCGTTTCGTGTCGGAAGCGCTCGTGTTCCACGACGTCCGGCCGAGCAAATTTCTCGATGCTGCCAAGGAAACCGGGCGTTGGACGGATACGCCTCGGTTCTTTCGCATCCACCCTGAAGGACGGGCGGCGCTGCATCGCGGGATCTTTTGGAAACCGTCGCATCCGAAGGTGCTCCTCGCCCTCGCCGGTATTCTCCTGGCACCGCTCCGTCCGTGGACGTTGGTGCTCACGTTGCCCTGGCTCTACTACCGCACGCGCGTCCGGCGTCCGCCGGGACGCAAACGTCATTCGTACGCAGCCCTGCCCGGAACATTCGTGGTCGACCTGCTCGAAACAGTCGCGATGGTTCGAGGATCGATCCGTCACCGCACGTTCATCCTGTAGTGAAGCTGGCGCTCGTCCACGCCTTTACGTGGCCCGAGGTTCGTCGCGGCGGCGAGCGATTGCTGGACGACCTCACCACGTATCTGCGCGGCGCTGGTCACACCGTGGACGTCTATTCGGGGACGCAGCGAGAGTCGCAGTTCCATACCGGGCCGGACGGCCGAACGTACAGACTGCGTATCCCGTGGGGACGTGCCCTCGGCCGCATCGGCCTCACACGAATCGAGACGTTCGCCGCTCGCGCGCTCACACCCCTGCTCCTGCATCGCTACGACGCCGTCCACGCCTTCACGCCGACTGCCGCTCTTGCCGCCGTCGCCGCAGGTCACCCCACCGTGTACACGGTTCTGGGGCACCCATCCGCGCAAGCGCTTCCTCGCCGGCGCGCGCAGCGATCCGCACTCGTGCGAGCCGTCGCTTCAGCGACGGAGGTTGCCGCCCTCAGCTCGAGCGCCGCCGACGCCGTTACGTCGTCGTTCGGACGCCGTCCGATGGTTCTTCCCCCAGGCGTCTTCGTCGATCGATTCGCGCTCAATGCAGAGCCGCGCGCCGGGGCGCCGCGGCTGCTGTTCTCCGGTGACCTCGGAAATCCCGACAAAGGCCTCGTGACGCTGTTGCACGCGTTCGACCGCGTGCTCGGCGCCCACCCGGATGCGCGGCTGGCGTTGTCCGGGCCGGGTCGCGCGGATCGTGTGATGGACGAGATCGGTGCCGCGCGCGGACGCATCGAGGCCGCCGTCGACGTCCTCGGAACGGGCACAGTCGCAGACGTGCCGAGGCGCTACCGCTCCGCACACGTCACCCTCCTGCCGTCGCGCGACGAAGCGTTCGGCATCGTCTTGGTCGAGTCGCTTGCATGCGGAACACCCGTCGTCGGCGGGACGGCAGGGGGAGCCGAGGACATCGTCACGGAGGACGCTACGGGGCGCCTGGTCGTCCACGGCGACATCGCGGGTCTCGCCTCCGCGATTGAGGACTGCATCACACTCGCACGAGACCCCGACGGCGCCCGGCGGCGCCGGGATCATGCCAAGACGTGGGACTGGAGCACGATCGGCCCCCGCTACGAATCCCTCTACGCGTCCGTGGCCGGACGGCGGCGGCTTCCCGGCCTTGGGCTCTTCAAGCGGGACGGGCGAGCAGCGCCGAGTGCGGCACGCCCCAGCCCTTCGTAACGAGGCGGCACAGCGCGCGCGCCCGTGCCGAGGCGTGCACGGGTGGATGGCTCGTCCCGAACGGGATGCTGTACGGCCGAATGACACGCTCGATGCGGAAGCCGGCCGCGCGAACCAGCGCTCGGTGCCCGGCGAGATTCGGGACATGCCACTGGACATTGTGGATCCCGCTCATGTTCGTGAGCGGGAGCCTTCGATGCACCGCGGTGAGGGCAACGTCGATCTGCTCGCACGACATGAACATCCCTTCGCATACACCGCGAATCGCCTCGAGCGCACGCAGTGGATCGCGCAGATGGAGCATGAGGCTGCCGCAAACGACGACGTCAAACGTGCCGACGGTGGCCGGAGACAGATCGTAGACACTGATCTCGCGCTTGCGAACCGACGAGCCGAGTGCTCGAGCCGCGACGTCGAAGCCGTGACCCTTCACACCCGCGATCTGTCGCAGGTATTCCACCCCGCCGGCGCGAACCGCCGGCGGCCAGTCCCAGTCCTCATGGGACGCGACGTCGGTTGCGATCACTTCCGAGGCGCCGCGACGCTCCAGCTCGAAGGCCAATTGCCCGTCGTAGGTGCCGATATCAAGACAGCGTTTGCCGCGAACCTCGGGCCACGGCAGCCTGCTGATGATCGTCGTGAGGTCGAACCAGCCGTCTGTCACGATGCCCGGACGAAGCTGCATCGTGTGATACCAGACCGGATTGTCGCGGACGGCGTCGGCTACTTCCTGGTCGCTCCAGCCGTCGCGAACGTCTTGCTCGCTCACGTTGGTCACGGTACACGCTGGCGCACAGGTATTGTTCCATCGCCCAGGTATGTTCACATCGACAGGTATGTTCACATCGAAATGATCGAGACACTCATCTTGTGCGGCGGTCGCGGAACGCGCGCCTATCCGCACACGCTCGAGCTTCCGAAGCCGCTGCTGGACGTCGCCGGCCGTCCGATCCTGCATCACGTCATGGAGATCTACGCGAATCAGGGATATGAGCGCTTCGTTCTCGCCGGTGGATACAAGATCGAGCTGATCGAGCAGTTCTCCAGCGACCTCCCGACGCAGTGGAGTGTCGACGTCGTCGACACCGGGCTCGACACGAATAAGGGAGAGCGCGTCCGGCGGTGCCGCGAGTATCTGGGTGAACGCTTCTTCGTCACGTATGGGGACGGAGTGGGAAACATCGATCTTGCCCGGCTCGTCGCGCATCACGACGCACATCCAGGCGCGGCGACCGTAACCGTCGTCCCGCTACCATCGCAGTTCGGAACTCTGACGTTCGGCGACGACGGCCGTGTGACGAGCTTCCAGGAAAAGCCGCGTATCGAGGGTCACTGGATCAACGCGGGGTTCTTCGTCATGGACGATCGGGTCTTCGACATGTGGGAAGGCGACGACCTCGAGCGCGACGTCTGTCCCGCACTCGCGAAGGCGGGTGAGCTCTTTACCTACGAGCACGACGGCTTCTGGAGGTGGATGGACACATTCAAGGAAGCGATGGAGCTCTCGGCGATCGCGGACGAGGCCACCGACCGAAACGGAAAACCGCCATGGCTGCTCTGAGCGAAAGCCGCGTGCTCGTCACGGGGGCTTCAGGCTTCATCGGCTCTCACTTGACCCGGCGGCTCGTCGTCGAGGGAGCCGACGTTCACGCCCTCACGCCTGCGGTCTCATCGGTCTATCCCGGACGACTGCTCGATCTCCGTGACAAGATCACACTCCACGAGGCCAACATCACCGACCGGAGCGCGATGGACGACCTCGCGAAGACCGTTCGTCCGAACGTTGTGTTCCACCTCGCTGCATACACGCACGTCGGCAAGTCTTGGCAACGCGTCGACGAGTGCGTCCAGACCAACGTGCAGGGAACCGTCAGCCTCCTCAAAGCGCTCGAGCCGGTCGGCTACGAACGCTTCATCAACACTGGAACGAGCGAGATCTACGGCGACATCGAGGTGCCGTTCCGCGAGGATGCGCAGGTAAACCCTTGCTCCCCCTACTCGGTGTCGAAATACGCCGCCGAGCGCTTTTGCCGAATGTTCCATCAAGGTCACGGATGGCCGATCGTGCTCGTCCGGCCCTTCAACGCCTACGGGCCGGCGCAGAGCCCCGACCGGATCGTCCCGGAGACGATCGTGCGCGCATTGCGCAAGCAGGAGATGAAGACGACCAGCGGGCGTCAGACGCGGGAATTCAACTACGTCGAGGACCTTGCCGACGGATTCGTGAAGCTCGCGACGACGCCGGGAATCGAAGGAGAGCTGTTCAACCTCGGCTGCGGCTCCGACGTGGCCATCCGCGATGTCGTGACCATGATCTTGGAGCTGATGGGCAACCCAATCGAGGCACAGATCGGCGCGTTGCCCGACCGGCCGACGGAGATCTGGCGCATGTACTCCGACAACACGCGCGCTCGCGAGCGGCTCGGCTGGGAGCCGAAGCACACACTGCGAGAAGGACTCGAGAAGACCATCCAGTGGTACCGCGAAGAGCTCGGCCGCAACGGCTCGAGCTTCGAGGCGTAGAACCTCAGGTCTTCTTTCGCAGCTTGGTCCAGCGCCAATACGCGCGAAACCGCCACGCACGCGGGAGCCGTGCAATGAAGTGCACCGCGGGCGTATCGTCGGTGATCGGCGTGGAGGCCCAGGGCGTGCGCGCGAGCGTCGCGCGGTAGGCGTCGCGCCACGGGTGATCGTTTAGGTAGTGCCAGGGCTTGCGCATGGCCGGGCCTTCGAAGTGCAGGACGGCCGGAGCCTGCGTCGCTTCGCGGACTGCGTCCGCACCGAAAACCTCTCGGGCCCAGCTCGCCCACGTCCAAAGGCTGTTCATCGCATTCCAGCGCGGATGGAGCGGCTTCCAACGCTGGTTGAAGACGACGTTCAGCGTGTCTTGGTCGAGCCACGAGATCCGGTGCGCGTTCTCCGCCGCAAAACGAAGCATCGCCGAGGATGCATCCTCGGACCGCAAACGGTCGAGATCCATCAGGAGCACGCCCGCGTTGAAGTACGTTCGGGGATCGGCGATCCCGAGGGCCCGCACGCGACCTCTCTTCGACGGCTCGACAACGTTGGCCACGGCGGCGAGCGGACTGTCGTCCAGAGCCGTCGTCCACAGCGGTCCGAGCGGCTCGCAGATGAACGTGTCGCCGTCGAGCAGGACGACGCGACCGACGCCTCCCAGGACGTCGGGAACAACCAGCCGGTACCAGGTGACCCACCCGCCGCTCGAGGGGCGCCGCAAGGCGTCGATGCGCTCGTCGGAGACGACATGCGAAAGGAGCGTGCCGCCGCCTCGGGAAACGAGGCCATCCAGCAGTTGTGCGTCGGTGTCGGGCACGTCTCCGCCGTGCAAGAGGTGCACGATCAGCGCTCCCGGATCGTGGCGATCGAGCGCAGACAGCAGCAACGTGGCCGTCCACGGCAGGTACGCTCGGTCGGTGGCGACGACGATGTGAATCGGGGCAGGGTCGCCGGAGCCGGCGGACGTCACTTCCGAAGCAGCACGAGGTAGTCCCGCGCCTTGTAAAAGTTCTCGGGAGCCTCGGCCCCCTCCGACAGAACGGTAAGGCCGGCGTGCGACGCGAGTGTTCTCACGACTTCGGGAGTAACGAAGTAGTGACCCTCGAGGGTGAAGCGCGCCTGACCTGCGAACCGCTTCCAGCCTTCGGCCGCCGTGAGGTTCGACGTGTGCAGAAAGGCTGTTCCGCCGGGTTTCAGCGCTTCGCCGATCTGCCTGATGTACTTCCACATCGTGTGAACGTCCAAGTGCACAAACACATCGAAGGAGTAGATGAAGTCGGGTTGCGCAGCAACGAGTGACGGGGGGAAGGTCGCGTCTTCGACGTGGATGTACGAGACGTTGGTCCGATCCTCGAGGACGACTTTGAGCCGCTCGAGCATCTCCCTTGAGATGTCCATGCAGTACAGGTGCTTGACGCGCGGCGCAACACGCGCAGCAATCCGTCCGCCGCCGCTTCCGATCTCGACGACGACGGCCTCGGAGGTCGCGTACGGATAGACGAACTCGTCGAGGACCGCCGTGACGTCCTCGGGATGGCCCCACTCGTCACCCAGAAACTCGTATTCCGCCGGCTTCGACGAGTCCGACCCGGCCTCGAATCCGCGGAACTGCTGGGTCCATCGCTTCGCGTACCTGTTCCAATACCAACGGTTCTCCTCGAGATTGCCCGGAGGCCCCGTCTGCGCCGGCGGTCGCAAGATCCCGAGGGCGCGCAGGCGCGAGCGAATTCGGAGGGGCACACCCGCAGTCTAGTGAGGCTTGGACGCGAGCACGGCGAGGATCAGCCCGTTGTCGACGCGCGCTTCGTTGCGATACCGGCGATCGCTGAACGCGATCGCGGCCTGCATCAGCAATGCATACGCGCGCCGCAGCCAGGTCGGCAGGTAACCGATCGTGCCGTCCTGAAGGAGCTGCAGCGCCGCCGCGACGAGGCCCATGACCCCGCGGAACCCGCGCACATGAAAGCCCGCCGCCTCGACGGTCTTCTGCAGGCCGGTACGGGTCCACCGCCAGTGATCCTCGGGATCGCGGTGGTAGTACATGATCCCGTGTGTTGAGAGCACGAGGCTCCCGCCGGGCCGGAGCACGCGGTAGCACTCGGTCAGGTACCGCGCGGGGTCGTCCACGTGCTCCAAGACCTGTGTCGACAGGACGAGGTCGACATCGTTGTCCGGAAGGGGCAGATCACCTTCGGGACTGATGACGACATCCGCCGTCGGGTTTCCGGCAATGTCGGCACCGATGTAATCGGCATCGCCGGGCAGCTCCGATCGGTACGGGGAGTCGGCGCAGCCGAAGTCGAGCACTCTCGCCTCCGGTGGAAGCCCGCTCTCGGCGACCAGCGTGCGAACGAGCTCGCGCATCCGGCGGTTGTGGTAGCCGAACTGCGACGAGCGTTTCGTGTCGCGAATATCGTCGCGTCGCCTCAAAAATCTCTGTGGTGAGCTCATCCGGTCAAGAGCGTACGAAAATGGACCCGGATGTATAGTTCTCTTCGTGAAGACTCTGCAAAGGCCTGCTCCCACCCCTTCGCGCGTCCGGCGGGCGCTTCGACGTCGCGCGCGCGCCGTGCGGTCGAGCCTCCAGAAAGACCTGCGCCGGTGGTGGGATGTGCGGGTCGTTCGCCGCCTGGCGTTACGCGCTCTGATCGCGCGTACGGGCAACTTCTCGGACGTGTACTGGCTCGGCCGCCCTGCCTGGCAGAACATCGCGGACATCTGGGCGCTTCAGGAGATCATCGTCGAGCGTGACGTCGATCTTGTGATCGAGTGCGGCACGAACCGCGGAGGCCTGACGTACTTCTTCGCGACACTTTTCGACCTGCGCGGGAAAGGCAACGTCATATCCGTTGACGTCGTCGATCTCGTCGACTATACGCATCCACGCATTCAGTTCATTCACGGCTCGTCGACCGACGCGGACGTCGTCAAACAAGTGCGCGATCGCGTCGGCGAGCTCAGCCCAAACCACGTGCTCGTTCTTCTCGATAGCGACCACGCCGAGCACCACGTCCTCGGGGAGCTCCACGCCTACGCCGAACTCGTCGGAGTCGGCGACTATATGGTCGTGCAGGACGGCGTCATCGACGAGCTCAGGATCTTCCGGGACTCTCGGCCCGGTCCCCTCGGCGCGATCAGGAAGTTCCTCGCCACCAACGACCGGTTCGAGATCGATCGCGACAAGTCGACGCGATTTCTCATCAACCACAGCCCGCTCGGCTGGTTGCGACGCGTTCGCTAGGACTTGATCGCGATCCTGCCCGTGTAGTCGATCCGACTCAGCAGCGGAGCGGGCGACGCAGCCAAGAAGTACTCATCGACGGCGCGCCGGCAGCCGTCCCAGTGGCCGTAATCGTCGATGATCAGCACACCGCCGTGCGAAAGGCGCGGGTAGAGGAATTGCAGCTCATGCCTCGTCGACTCGTACCAGTCGGTGTCGAGACGCAGGATCGCGATCTCGGCGGGGGCGCGGCCGGGAATCGTGTCCTCGACTCGCCCCTCGATGAAATGAACCCGATCCCCCGGGTATCCGCTATCTCGCATCAGGGCCCGGACGCCGTCAAGATTGAACTTGTCGGCCCCGAAATACGTCTCCCAAGCCCGTTTGCCCTCCGTCGTCGCAGACTCCCACTCTTGCAGTGCGGGCACCGCAAAACGCGAGGTCTCGGCATCGGTCGGCTCGGTCATGCCCTCGAACGTGTCGAACAGGTACACGTCGCGATCAGCGATCCCGAGGTGCTGGAGCGCACGAAGCATGACCAAGACGGACCCGCCGCGCCAGACACCGCATTCGACGATCGCACCGGGAATGTCGCGCCGTACCACGTAGTCGACCGCGTCCATGTTTGCTACGAGGCGCTCGGGACTCGTCATCGAGAAGGGCTGCGCTTCCGCAATGATTGCGCGCTCTGTGTCGTCCAGTGAGGCGACGAACGACGGCTCGCTCGGCTCCGCGGCGTGCCGCGCGCTGCGTTTGCGCAGTCGGCCGATGATCGAACTCACCCCCCTCAGGGATCGGAGGAACGCGGCCTCGATGCGCGTATCCTATCGCTCGCCGTGCCCCGCGCTGTAGATCGTCCCAACATCATCGTCGTCGTGTTCGACACGGCGCGTGCCGACGCCTTCGAGCCGCACGGTGCACCTGCGGGCTCGACGCCCATGTTCGCGCAGCTTGCGTCTTCCGGTGCGCTTCACCGCAAGGCGATTGCGCCGTGCAACTGGACGATGCCGTCGCACGTTTCTATGTTCTCCGGCCTGCTCCCGCGGACGGCCGGTCTGTCGATGCTCCCACACGGGGAACGAGCAAACTGCAGGATCGTGATGGAAGCGCATCGCGACCGCTGGCTTCCCGTCGTGCTCGGCAGAGCCGGTTACCACACAGCCGCGGCCACAACGAACGCATGGGTGTCGAACCAGATTGGATTCGACCTCGGCTTCGACGAGTTCCGGAACCTCGTGGGCAAGCGCGTGAACCGAATGGCCGACCCATCACTCAAGGCAAGCTTCCGCTGGTACGCGCACGCGTTCCTCGCACGCGTCGACAACGGACTGAGCGTCGTCGAACGGCGCATGAACGATTGGATCTCGCAAACGCCGCGCCCCTTCTTCTGGTTCGTCAACCTGATCGAGTGCCACTCGCCGTATCTTCCGCCGCGGCCCTACAACGATCTCGGCCCACTGAGACGATTGCTCGCCGGCCGCGATGCACGCCGGTATCAGACACTCGAAGGCGTCTGGAAGGCGTGCGCAACCGAGACCCCTCCCCCGCGTCCATCACTCGAGCGCATGCGGCGTTTGTATGACCGGTCCATCCGAATGATGGACGACTGGCTCGCCCGCTTGTGCGAACGACTGGATGCTGCGGGCTTGCTCGACGACACGCTGCTCGTCGTGACTTCCGATCACGGCGAGAACTTCGGCGAGGGTCACCTCTTCGGCCACGCGGTGTCGCTCGACGACCGCCTCCTGCACGTCCCGCTCGTCTTCGCCGGGCCGGGCGCCGCCCAAGCGCCGGAGGGCGTCTCGTCCCTCGCGGCGCTTCCCGCCTACATTGCACGGGCCGTGGGTCTCGACGATCACCCGTGGTCCGACCCAGACGAAGGCATCGCCGTTGCTCAGTACGACCTCACTCCGAGTCCCGACGATCCACGACTCGCGATGATTCGCCAATGGCGTCCGACCGATGAAGGCTATCGGCGCTTCGCGTATGCCGGCACGGCCGCCACAGACGGCCGCTACAAGCTCGTAACGCTCGGCGATGCCGAGCGTCTGTACGACGTCGAAGCAGACCCGCACGAGATCGCGCCGATGAGGGCCGACGCCGGTCCCGCCGACGTCGTCGAACGGCTCCGACGCGCGCTCAGCCGATCGGGCGAGACGGAGTGGACGCCCGACGTCGAGGCATTGCGCGCCGCCGGCCCCGAGCAGCCCGAGCCGAGTCCGGACGAAGTCAAGGAGCTAGAGGATCGGATGCGGCTTCTCGGTTACTTGTAGTCGGCACATCGTCGGTGTGGTGCGCCGAGAACCGGGCGCCGAGATCGGCCACGCCGCGCCTGGTCGGACCGGACACGTAGAACGGCTTCGCCGGCGCTCTCACGTGATCGATGCGGTCTGGTGAGGATTCGTCGGCCCCCCGCCAGCCCACCCAGCAACCGAGGGTGTAGGTCCCCGTGACGACGTGCAGGCCGATGTCCACGTCGAAATATGCGCGCGCGCCCGCGTCGAAGTGACCGGTCGGCGTCCCGAACGAGCTGCTCGCATACACGAGCTGGTTGGCGTTGTTCGTCACCCACAGCCCGGCCATGGGGTCGGTCAACGCGCGCCGGAAACGGACGCCGACACGTGCCGACATCCGCGCGCCCGTCTCGAAGCTCGCCGTGGGGGTGCCGTCCTCATCCAGGAGCTCGATATCGAGAACCTCAAGCGGTGCGTCCGCATCGGCCGTCGGGCCACCTTCCATGCCCTGCGCCGCCTGATCCCACGTGACGCGCAACAGATCGTGGAACTTGCCGATCGCTTCGCCGGCATCACCTTCGAAATACGGCGTTCCCTGGTTGAGAACGAGCACTCTCGAGCACACCCGCCTGATCGCATCGAGGTTGTGGCTGACGACGAGAATCGTCGCCCCATTCTTTTGAAGTTCGATCATTCGGTCGAACGAGCGCATCTGGAACGACACGTCGCCCACGGCGAGGATCTCGTCGACCAGCAAGACGTCCGGCCTCGAGGCAACCGCGACCGAGAAGCCCAGCCGCGCCTGCATGCCGGACGAATAGAACTTGACCGGCGTATCGATGAACTCGGCGAGCTCGGCGAAATCAACGATGTCGTCGAACTCCTTGTCGATCTCGCGCTCGGTCAGGCCAAGGATCGTCGCGTTGATGTACACGTTCTCCCGGCCTGTGAGCTCGTCGTGAAACCCGACACCGAGACGGAGGAGCGGCGCGACCCGGCCGCGCACGGTGACGACGCCCTCTGTGGGTGCGGTGACACCCGCCAGCATGGCGAGCATCGTCGATTTCCCGGCACCGTTGCGACCGATGACACCGACGGCTTCACCGCGCTCGACCCCCAGATGGACGTGCCGCAACGCCCACAACACGCTGCGGCGGTTCCGCCAGCGCCGGCGCACGAGACCCGAGACGAGCGTCGGGACGTCGTCGTACTTCACGTAGCGCTTGCCGACGTCGGCGAGCGAGACGATCGGTCCGCCGGTTGTCATAGCAGGTCCGTGAACACGCGATCGAAGCGCCGGTAGAGGAAGACGGAGGCGACCAGCAGCCCGGCGATCCACGCGCTGCTATAGCCGACGAGCTGCCAGTCGGGAGCGGTCTGAATGATCGCCGACCGGAACAACGAGACCATTCCGGTCGCCGGATTGATTCGCATCAGCGTACGCAGCGGACCTTCGGGCACGAGCGAGATCGGATAGAAGACGGCCGAGCCCCAAAACCATGCTTGCGCAACGGCCGTGACGATGAAGTTGACGTCACGGAAGTAGACTTGCATCGCGGCGAACACGAGAGCGAAGGCCGCAGCAAGTCCGATCATCAGACCGACCGCCGGCACGAGAAGGACGATCGACGTCCCGATCCCCACGCCGAACAAGAGTGCGGCAGCGATGACCACCAGCAGGCGCAGACCGAATCCGTAGAAGTTGCTTCGGACGACGACCAAGGGAAGGATCGCGCGCGGAAAGTACACCTTGGCGGCGAGCCCGCTCGCCCCGGTGATCGCCGTGACGGCCGCCGTTATCGTCATCGAGAAGAACAGCCACGGCAGCAATCCCGACAGCATGAACACCGGATAGCTCGTCTTGACTTGCACGCGAACGATTCGCGAAAAGACGATCGATAACACCGTCGCTTGGATGAGGGGGACGGCGACGACCCAGACGAGGCCGAATGTCGCTCGCCGGTAACGCACATGGAAGTCGCGGCGCGCCAGCAAGCGGATAAGCGCTCGTTTCTCCCAGAGATCGGCAATGAGCGTGCGAAGAGGCGTCGTGGTTCCTCGCAACTCGAAACCTTCGGCCTTTGCCGCTTGCATCGTTGGAAGTAGCTTCAAGAGCAACCGGGGTGAGACGAGCGCAATGGCATAATGCCGAACATGTTACGACGCGCCGATGCGCGACACTTTCTTCTTATCGTGCTCGACAGTCTGCGTTACGACTCGTGGCTGGCGGCCGAGCCAAAGCTCATGTCCCGCATCGGTGACGTCGAGCGCCGCTGGGCGTATGCGTCGTGGACGGCACCCTCGCACTACAACATGCTGATGGGACTCCTTCCGCATGCGAGTCCTACGCATGTCTATGCCTCCGAGTACTACAAGCGCGATTTTCTTCGCTACAGCGAACGCCTGGGTGTCGAAGGTATTGAGTTTCGGAAGCTCCTGCCGTCGATCTTCCTGCCGACGTTCTTGCGTGAGACCTTCGGCTACAAGACCCACGCCATGGTGTCCATGCCGGTCCTCAACCAGCACACACCGTTGAACCGCGACTTTGATACCTACGAGCTCATGCCGCAACACAACGACATGGCAGCAATGTTCGACAGGCTGAGCTTCGACGACGGACCCTCGTTCCATCTATTGAACGTCGGCGAGACCCACTACCCGTACGCGCTTCCCGACGAGGATCCGGCGTCCTGGCCACGCATCTCCGGAGCGCACGGCGTGTTGCGCTCGCTCGAGGAAGAGGCGGCGGCGGGTGCGCTCAACGAGCCGCCCTTCTTCGACGACGATGCGCTCGAGAACCTCAGAGAACGTCAAGTCCGCGCGACGAAGTACGTCGACGGCCTGTTCGAGAAACTCTTCGATCTCGTGCCTGCCAATACATGGCTCGTGGTGACATCCGATCACGGCGAGCTCTTCGGAGAAGACGGATACTTCGGGCACGGCCCGATCGCCCATCCCAAGGTGCTCGAGGTGCCGTATGTCGAAGGTGTCCGGCCCTAGCATCCTGCGGATCCTCGTCCTCACGCAGATGTATCCGCCCCACCATCACGGCGGATACGAAGTCCTGTGCCGCGACGTGGTCGAGCGCTGGCGTGAGTGCGGCCATGACGTCGAGGTGTTGACGACTCGTTACCGGCTCCCCAGCGCCGCTGATTCGGCCGACGAACGCGTCCGGCGGGTGCTCGGTTTCTACTGGGACGACTATCGCATCCTGTCGCCGAGCCTGCGGGCGAGGCTGGCGATCGAGCGCGGCAACCAGCGCGCGCTGAACGCCGCAATCGACGAACTGCGACCAGACGTCGTCTCCGTCTGGCACATGGGAGCCATGTCCTTTGGTCTGCTGCAGACCATCGTCGACCGCAACGTGCCGATCGTGTGCGTCGTCGGTGACGATTGGTTCGTCTACGGACCGACGATCGACGCGTGGTCGAAGCTGTTCATCGGACGGCCGACGCTCGGTCGCGTCGTTCGTCGAGCGACCGGCCTGCCGACGGCATTCCAACCGGGCCCGGACGACATGGTCGCCTGCTTCGCGTCCGAATACTTGCGCCGCCGAGCGCTCGAGATGTCATCGATACCGTTGCATCGCACCTCGGTCGTCCCCCACGGCATCGACCTTTCGATGTTCGAGCCTGAGACGCGTACGCGACGGTGGTCGTGGCGTCTGCTCTGCGTCGGGCGTGTTGAGGAGCGCAAGGGCGCGCACGTTGCCGTTGAGGGTCTCGCGCTGCTGCCGGCCGAGGCGACGTTGGACATCGTCGGCGCACCGGACGATCGATATGCCGAGCGGCTCGTGCGGACGGCGCACTCACTTGGAGTAGCCGGACGCGTCACGTTCGCCCGAGCGGTTCCGCGCGATCGGCTGGCCGAGCACTACCGGTCCGCCGACGCGTTCTTGTTCCCCGTGGTCTGGGACGAGCCGTTCGGCCTCGTGCCGCTCGAGGCGATGGCGTGCGGGACGCCGGTGATCGCGACGGGGACGGGCGGGTCGGCCGAATTCCTCGTCGACGGCGAGAACTGCTTGCTCGTCTCGCGCGGCGATGCCGCCGCGCTCGCCGGAGCCGTGAGCCGGCTGGCCGGCGATGCCACGCTGCGCGACAGGCTCGTCCGCGGCGGACGCGCAACGGCCGAGCGTCTCGGCGTCGACCGGCTGGCCGACGCGCTGGACGAGTGGGACCGATCGGCTGCGAACCGGTTTCGCGACGCGCCGCTCAGCGGTCCAGCGCCGGCCTCGGCCAGCGAGCCCGATTCAAACGCGTAAGCTCGCCGTTCCCGCCCGAGAAAGGACCCGGCCACACACCGGGTGGCGGCGACGCAGCGACGGGCGCGCCAGTCTTTTTTGCGATGAGGAAGAGGTGCGTCCCCAGCCGTCGCATGAGCGGTGTGTGCTGCGCCAGTGCTTCGATGACATCGGCGCAAGCTCGTCCGGCCGCTCCCATCTTCTCGAGCACGCGAGCCGTCCGGCTGTGCGGAGGCGGGAACTCGAAGGATGACCACGTCAGCGTCGACAGCCCGGCGGCGTCGAGCATGCGTTTCGTCTCGGCCGGAATGTGATGCGTGTGCGGCAAGTACACATCGGGCGAGCCCTCGGGCAGGAGGCTGCGATCGACCTTCTCGGGCCAGATCCACGGCCGGTGCGAGATCAGCGCCGGCACGTCGGCGCCGATCGCCTTTTCCACCCACGCCAGAGGCTGGCTCAGCGGTGATGCCAGGGGCACCTCGGACGCATTGTTCGTCGTCAACACGAGCACACCGCCCGGTTTCAGCACGCGGGCGATCTCCCAGACGGCTTGCTCCGGCCGCACGAGGTGCTCGATCACCTCGGTGAGGACGACGACGTCGACCGAGTCATGTGCAAACGGCAGCGCCGCCGCATCGCAACGCGCGAACCCGACATTGAACGCGGCGGTCATCGACTCGTACTTCTGAGCCGCGTAGCGGATGTGCGGATCGCCGTAGTCGACACCGACGTAGTGGCCTTCCAGATCGCGAATGCGGTCGGCGACGAGCATCGACCCGCAGCCGATATCGAGCACGCGCCCGCCCTTCGGCAGGTGCTTCCGAACGCCCTTCGCGACGATGTCGTAGCGCATGTGGTGCCGGTGCTTGTGGTACGGCCCCCAGATCTCGAGCTCCTCCTCGATAGTCGGCACGCGTTCGTTGTAGTGGCGTGAGTAGGCTCCGGCTTCGACGCTGCGGAACGACTCGTATTCCCGCCTCGTTCGGCGCAGGCCCGTCCGCCGGTAACGCACGTATTCGCGGAGCCAATGCGCGCCGAGGACGAGCAGCGCGAAGACTCGGACGACGCGCGGCGGTCTGCTCGATAGCGATACGACGATCAAGGCAACCGGCAGCAACACCCGGACGACACGTCTCACGTCAGAGCACGACCGAGCGCGATCGAGCGCTTCCCCAAACGAGCGCCGCGGCCGTGACGGCGTCGACGGCCATCTCGACGGGTACGGCGGCAACGCGGCGCTTCCTCGACCCGCGGAACCGGAATGCGTAACGCGTCCGTGCAATCGTCCACCAGGTGAAGGCGGCGCCCGCGAGAAGCGGCCTGAGGGAACCGCGCGTCAGCGCCGCCGTTGCGAGCATCGCGTAGATCGGCGCGCGCCGGTAGCCGAGAAAGAGTCCCTGCCTGAGCAGCGACGATCGCAGCTCGGGCGCCTCGCGCACGAGCCCGGGAAAGCCGCCGGTCATCCACGCGCGCCACAGCAGCTCCTTTACGCTCGGCTTCATGATCGCGTGACGGACGATCGCGTCCTGGGCGATTGCCGACGTGCCGGTTCGAGCAACACGCCAGCCGAGCAGCGTGTCCTCACCGAAACCGAGTGCCCGGCCCTCGTCACCCGCTCGAAACCCGAGCCGTCCGCCGGCAGTGCCGTCGAATCCTCCGGCCGCCTCGTAGGCTTCGCGCCGATAGAACACGTTGCACGTCGCGAACAGCCCCTCAGGCCCCCGATGGGTGATGGATCGCTCGAGCGGCGCCGACGGCCCGGCCGGCAGCGTGACACCCTGGACGACGTCGGCGTCCTTGTCGATCGCATGTACACCGGCGGCAATCCAGCCCTCTTCCGGGACGCAGTCGCTGTCGGTGAACGCGAGGATCTCTCCGGCTGCTTCCGTGACTCCGGCGCATCGGGCGCCGACGGCGCCGACGCCCGCAGTCCGGACGACGCGAACAGGAATGCTCCGGCCGGCCGCAAGCTCCGCCGAGCCGTCCGTCGAGCCGTCGTCGACGAGGACGACCTCGAAGTCCGGATACGTCTGGTTCTCGAGTCCGTCGAGCGTTGCGGCAAGCAGGTCTCGCCTGTTGCGCACCGGAACGACGACGGACACCCTCGTCATCGTGATCGCACCGCCCACGCCCATGCGAAGAGCTGGCCGAGCCGCTGCGTCCGCTCGAGTGACATACCGCCGCGCCGCAGCGCACGCCGGATACGACCCAGTGATACCCGGCTCCCAAGGAAGTTCGGATCGTTCCGGCCGTGCGGCTCGCGGCCCACCCCAGCACGGTGCCCAACGGAGAACGCAGCACGGCGGATCGCCCAGCGAACGGAGCCGGGTGTGTTGTTCCACTGGAAAACGAACACGCCGCCCGGACGGAGAATCCGGCCGACCTCCTCGATGTAGCCCTCGATCACAGAGATCCTTGGAATGTGCTGGAACACGGTGAACGTGAAGACGAGGTCGGCCGTTGCATCGCCGATGGGCCGGAGGGTCGTTCCGTCGCCGACCAGGAACTCGATGCGATCGTTGTGCACGAGCGATCGCGCACGCTCGACCATCTCAGATGAGATGTCGATCCCGACCACTCGATCAAATCGTTCCGCCAGCGGTACGCACAGGCGCCCGAGACCGCTGCCGATGTCCACGGCCAGCGACGTGCCCGGCGGAGCGCTCGGCAGCGACTCGAGCGCCTCGTCGACGATCCGCCGTCCGGAATCGAAGAAGCGCTGCATGTCCGGGTCCTCGTAACTGAGGCTCGTATCGACGTACCAGGCAGCGTTGAGACGCGCGCGCTCGTCCCAGTACTCGCGCATTCGATCGTCGTTCCGTGGCGTCATCGTCGCACCGGGTGGTTTGCGGGGGATGACACAAGCTTCTCACCCAACGCGCGTCCGCGCGAGTTTCAATCGCCGGACGACCGGCGGCACAAGAAGATCGGCTCGTCCCGCAGGCCCAGGCGCGCGCGCCGCACGGGCGGGAGCCGAGCGGCAAATCGATCCACCTCGACGGAGAACCCACAAGCGCGCAGACGGTCTGCGAAATCCATCCCGTAGTACCGAACGTGGTCCTTTTGACCGAACAGCCGCTGTCGCTCCTCGGGACTGGAAACGCCGGCGTCCTCGACCGTGATCTCGCCTCGGACGGGTACATCGAGAACGGCCCAGCCGTCCCGACTGAGCACGCGCACCAGCTCGCGCAGCGCCGTTTGCTCGTCCTCGATGTGCTCCAACACGTGGCTGCACAACACTGCGTCGAAGCACTCGTCGCCGAACGGCATGCTGGTGATGTCCGCGAACACCCTCACACCCCGCGCGCGCAGGTCGGTGGATACGTAGTCGATGTGGCGCATCCTCGTCAGCTTGCGCGCGAGCGACGCTTCCGGCGCCATGTGCAGAAGCCGGACGGGGCGGCTGCCGTCACGGATGCCGAGCTTGTCGCGCAGGAAGAGCCAGATGAGGCGGTGCCGCTCAAGCGACCGGCAAACGGGGCAACGGGCGTTTGCGCGTGGAATCAACCCAGCAGTTTCGAAGCCGCGCACCGAAGCGCGGCATACAGGGCAGTACTTGCGCAGGCCGAAACGAGTTATTCGGCGCACCAAGGGCCTGACTCTCGGGTAGGCGCGGGCAATCCGATCGCGCACAGCTTGGAGAGTAAAGAGAAAACCGGCCGGTGCGCCCCCGCCCCATTCGGGCGCCCCGGCCGGCCCTCAAATTCTCAACCGGCCGCAGGTCCTGTCACACGGGCGGCCTGACGGCCGATCCTGCAAACTTCACGGGGCCCCCGCGCCGGCGCGGGGGCCCCGTCTGAGTCGTTACTCCTGAGAAGAAAACGACATCGCCCGGCCCTGGACAACGACGGCGGGCAGGCGTGCGAGTCGTCCAGGGCCGGCGGCGATGTCCTGGGGGGAATCTCCAAACTCAGGGCGGTTCCTGCGAAGCGCCCGCCGCTCGCGCTCCGTCAAGCCACCCCATATCCCAAATCTCTCGTCTTGCTTTAGGGCCTCCTCGAGACAATCGACGCGCACGGCGCATCCTTCGCAAACCGCCTTGGCACGGGACTCACGACGGCGCCGATCGGCGCGGCTCTCGTTGTCGTCGGGCGCGAAGAAGAGGTCGGTATGCCCCCGGCACGCAGCCGAAAGCATCCAGTCGAGCTCGAGCAGTGCTTGTTGCATCTCATCTGGTAAACGCCGTCGTAGGGATTTAGGTTCCCCCCAGTTCGGAAACTCAAACGCAGTCTTTAAACGCGCTGGTACGCGCTAGTTGAAAAGTCCACCAACTACGCGGAATGCGCGGGCCCAGACCGAACCGAGCCGCGACCAGACCGACGGCCCTCCCTTGGGAAGCTGCTCGGTGAGCTTCGCCGCGTCGAGCGCAGGCTCCTCGGCGACGACGACCCAGCTGCGGCCGCCGCCCTCCCACGCCCACGTGCCCGGACCGGGACCGGTCCACGCGCGGGAACCGTCGAGCGTCGTCTGCTCGAACCCAGCAGGCGTGCGCATGCTGCCGTTGGTTCGGAATATCGAAAGCGCGTGCATCCCGTCGCTGTACACCCAGTGCTCGGCGGGCGCCTGGGGCGTCCGGATGCGATACGTCCCGAGCAACCGATACCCGTTGGGGAGCATTCGCGGGGCGTCCGAGGCGTCGGATTCGGTGACCCGGGACGGCTCGACGGCACGCTCCATCGGCTCGGCGTCGGCCGCTCCACCCCAGCGCATGTCCAGAATCGCCGACAGACCAACGAGCTTTCCGCCCGCACCGTACAGCTCACGCCGGTACACGAAGCCCGATTCCGGATCGACCCACAGCCGCTCGGTGGCCGCGCGATCGCTCCGGCGCACAAGGACGAGCCGAAGGATGTCGAGCCCGAACAACCTCTCGGAACGCTCCATCTGGACCTCGTACTTCGCGAGAATGTCCGACGGCCGGAGCGCCACAGCCGGCAGCGAAGTGTCGCTCATCGTCGCGCGCCCCGACGAGACGATCCCGATCCCCGCCTTGCGCCACAGCCTCGTCACGTCCTCACCGGACTCCGCCCGCACCGAGCGGCCGGCCGCGGACGACCGCACGTCGAGGACCGCAGCCGATTGCGGTGTTCCGAAGTACACGACGAGCTGGCGCGCCCGGTACGTAGCGCTCTCCGTCCTCGCCATCCTTCGCAGGACGGCACGGGCGTCTGCGGGATTCGACTCCTGGGCCGCGGTCGCCGGCGCGAGCAGCATCGCTGCTAGGGCCGTCGCCGCCCCGACGACTCGATTCATTTGTTATTCACCGCAAACAGGACCTCTCCGCCGCTGGACGATCCCGAGTGCACGCTGACGTGGCGGGCGATGTACTGGTC
>DASQWC010000062.1:0-5241 GCA_035640475.1 Actinomycetota bacterium
CCGCTGCTGAACATGCGCGGCGAGGTCATCGGCGTCAACGCGCAGATCAAGAGCGACTCGGGTGGGAGCGACGGTGTCGGCTTCGCGATCCCGTCGAACACGGTCCAGTCGATCGTGTCGCAGCTGCTCGAGACCGGGAAGGTCGAGCACGCATTCCTCGGCGTCGGCCTCGACGCGATTCCGGCCACGGTCGCCGACGAGCTCGGCTCGGTGGAGGGCGTCGCAGTCACCGAGGTTCGCGACGGCAGCCCTGCGGCGCGCGCGGGGCTCCGGCAGGCGACCGGCTCACGCAGCGTCGATGGCCAGGAGTACCCGACGGGTGGCGACGTCATCACGGCGGTCGACGGCGACCGTGTCCGCGACGAGGACGACCTCCAGCGGAAGATCGACGCCAAGAAGCCGGGCGACACGATCGAGCTGACGTATTGGCGCGACGGCACGACGCACGCCGTCGAGATCAAGCTCGCGAAGCGCCAGTAGGCTCAGTGCAGCTCGGCGAGGCGCTCCGCGACGACGTTCGCGTGCGGTAGACCGGCGTCCACGCCCTCGCGGACGAGCGCACGAACGGACGCAGCAAGCGCTGCTCGAAGGGCCTCAGGCTCGAGCGCGCCGACGTGCGAGCCCTCGAATCGAGCGTGCGTCTCCGCTGAGAGGTCGTCGTAGCCGCGCGCTTGCACGGCGATGACCGCCTCGCGCAGGCAGGCAAGCGAGAGCGCGTGGTCGCGGGTGGCGCCGACATAGTGCTCGGCTTGCCAGACACGCCCACGCTCGATGCACGCGCGCGCGTGGAGCGCGTAGATGACGCCCCAGCCGAGGAGGTCGTGCGGAATCGACGGCGTGGAGATGAAGAGGTGCCCCGGGGCGCGCGGCGTGGGAGTCTCGGGCTCGCTCGCCGTCTCGCCGAACAGAAGCCGGAATCGGGGCCCGGCGGGCCGAAACTGAGCCGCCGGCGTCAGCGACAGGTCGAACTGGAGCGCGTCCGGTAGCAGGAACACGCGGTAGATGGTCGGACTGCGCTCGAGGTCCACGAGTTGCACTGCGTCCAGCTCGTCGACGAGCGTGCGCGTCCAGTCGCCGAGCACGTCAGCCGTTGGCACGTCGTCGGCGATGGCGAACGTGAGGTCCAGGTCGGAGAAGCGGTCGCCCCGGCCGACTGCGAGCGAGCCCACGGCGGCTCCAGCGACGACGCGTTCGTCCTCCCGCCCGAGCTGCAGCACGCAGTCGCGGAGGGCATCCCGCTGCTCGACCGTGAACACGCTAGAGGTACTTGAGCTGGAAGTCCTCGAAGCGGAAGACGACGAACGACTCGCTCGAGCCGGCGCGGATGCCGACGTTGCCGCTCTCGATGCCGTCGCGATCCTGCTTCGTGGCCACAGGCCGGCCGTTGACCTCGAGGCTGAGCGTCGTCGGGTCGTGGCTCACGCAGCGAGCGGTGACGTCGTTCGATTCCTCGGCGATTTTCGTGCTTCTCTGGATCCCGCCGGTCAGCGACGTGACCCGGCCGTTTCGGTAGCGCGCGATGTTGTAGCGCCGGCCGCTGAGCACGGCGAGGAGGTAGTAGTTCTGGCTGTTGTCGTAGCGGCACACGAACGACATGCCGTAGTCGCTCGCACCGCTCACCCAGCTCACGCGTGCGCTCATCGAGACGTCTCGGAGCGGCTTCTCCAGGTCGGCAAGGTGGACGAGCGGACGGCCGGGTTGCGCCGCCCTGACGTACATGGTCTCGCCGTCGAAGTAGACGCGGCCGATCGGCCTCTTGATCGGGCCGAAGATCGTGGCCGGCGGCCTCGTCTCGGTCTTGGGTCCGTTGTCGTCGTCGCCGCCGAGGATGCCGACCTTGTTGAGCGCGACGAGCAGACCGGAGACGGCGACGATCAGACCCGTGACCGCGCCGATGACGTTCCGCGTGTTGTTCAGGAACGAGCCGAGGCCGCCGCCGGAACCGGCGTCGGGCGACTCGTCAGTCGGTGGGAGATCGTCCAAGGCGAAACACGCGGTGGCGGCCAGCCGAATGTACTACGGGCCTGGGACGAAGCCAATCTGTGAGCGGCGGCCCTGAGTTGCGAAGGTCGACTCCGCCGGCAGGTCGGTCTGGTGCTCCTCTAGCTACCGAAGTTACTCGTCGTAGGCTCCTTGGGCGACGGCCTGGCGGATATCGTCGTCGTTCATCTCGGGGTGATACTGGTCGCGATGCTCGAGCGCCTGCTTGATGATGTCGTCATCGCTCTCACCGGTGAAGTGAACATCCTCGTGCGCTTCGTGGACACAGTCGAATGCGCGCATGTCTTCCCCTCTCCAGTTCGGATTTCACGGACGCGGGAGGTTAAGACGCTCGGAACGAGCATGTCAACAGCTTGCCCGCGCGCGCGGCTGCGTGCGGATAGGCGGGGTGAGTTGGTGAGGGCTACGATTCGCGAAGTCGCAAGAACTGCGGATGGGAGAACCGTCTCATTTGCAGGACAAAGCAGCCGTAGCTCAGTGGATAGAGCAGCGGTTCCTCGTCCACCGCACGGTGTTGCCGAGCGACTTCCTCGCGGACTTCGGATTCCGAACGGTGCGGCGCCAGGGCCGCGTGGAGCTTGCTCGCCTCGAGCTCGGTGGGCTTATCCCGGTGGCGGAGACGCGGCCCGCCCGCGTGATCCGTGCGGTCAAGGAGGCTCTCGAGCCCGCTCCGGTCCCGCAGCGGCCGTGACGTTCCGCTAAGTCACCCGCTATTTCGCTCGCGCGGGCACCGTCCGATTAGCCGGGCGGGGGCGACGTGAAGCCGGGCATCACGTGCGCCCGAGCCTTTTCGGTGCCGAAAAGGATGTGTACCTCGTCGCAAGATAGGTCGTACGTCCTATTGCGGCCTGACTCGGGTTGCGACACAGTGAAACCGCCCGCGATTTGCGGCCTTCGGGTTCGCGGGCATGGGGAGGTTAGTTGGCAAGATCAATTGAGCGAGGGCGCTTCGCTGCGCCTTCTCGACTTTGGGTGGCCGGGCAGGACCTCTGTCGGCCCATGGTTTGAACCCCGCGAATTATTCGTTCTTAGACATGCGGCCATGCGGGCTCGTTCCGTGAAGGGGGACAACATGTTGAGCAGACAAGCGGAATCCGACGCGACGTCAACGCCCACCGCCGTGCGACGGCGCATTCTCGCGCCGGTCGCCACGGCGTTCGGGCAGATTCGCGTTCGGAAGACACTTGCGCTTGGTGTTGTGCTCGCGCTCGGAGGGCTCAGTGCGTCAACCGGGCTCGGCGCCCCGATGAGCGGCGCGAGTTCGTCGCCGGTTGCGGACGCGGACAGCAGCGAGTCGTCTTCCTCGCCCGCTTCGTCCTCGCCGTCTCTCGCCGGCGGCTACATCGTCGCCTTCCGCGCGGGCGTCTCGAGCGACGAGCAGGCCGCGGCCCTTGCGGACGTCGGTGCCGTCGAGATCTCGGCGATTCCGGCGCTTCGGATGCACGCCGTTACTCTCCCCGACGAAGCCGCCGAAGCATCGCTCGGCGCGGATGCCCGAGTCGATCGCGTCGAGGCCGACGCGACGCGTGCTGCGCAGGGGCAGCCCAACGACACTCAGTACGAAGAGCAGTGGTCGCTGCCGCGGATCGGCTGGGATCAGGTCTACGGCGACGTCGAGCCGGCGGGCTCGGCGACGGTCGCGATTCTCGACACCGGCATCAACGGCTCCCATCCCGACCTCGCCGGCAAGATCGTGGCAGGCGCAGACGTCGTCGACGGCCAGGGTGACGCGACGTCGGACCCGAACGGCCACGGCACGGCGATGGCCGGTATCGTCGCGGCCGCGACGAACAACGGCGACGGCATCGCCGGCGTCGGCTACGCGGGCGTCGACGTCATGCCCGTCCGAGTCCTCGGCGCCGACGGCACCGGTCAGGACAGCGACATCATCGAGGGCGTCGTCTACGCAGCCGATCACGGCGCGGACGTCATCCTCATGGCGTTCTCGAACCCGGGGTATTCGGCGTCTCTTCAACAGGCAATCGACTACGCGTGGGAGCACGGGTCGGTTCTCGTCGCTGCGGTGGGCAACGGTTCCTCAGCGGAACCGACATTCCCCGCCGGCGACCGCGGCGTCATGGGCGTCTCGAGCACCGACATGACGGACGCGCTGAGTTGGACGAGCAACTACGGCCCGGCGGCGTTCGTCGCAGCTCCCGGCGAGGACATCGCGACGACGGCCGCCGGTGGCGGCTACTCGTCGATGTCGGGCACGTCGGCCGCGGCTGCGATCGTGGCTGGCGCCGCCGGTCTCATCAAGGCGTCGTCGTTCACGGCGTCGAACGGCATGACCGTCTCGCGCCTTGCGCGGAACGCGGATCCCGCGGGAAGCGTCGGCCAGACCGGCAACGGCCGCGTGAACCTCGCCCGCGCGATCTTCGACTCTTCGACAGACGAGATCCAACCCGCTGGCGCCGCGCCTATCGGGGACGGCGGGCCGCTCGTCGGTCCGTACGAGGCGGCGGTGGTCAACAGCGTGTCCGTCACGTTCCCGATCAACAACGTCACCTACAACACGAGCAGCTACACGGCCGGGGGTGGAGACCTCCACGGCACCGTCCAGTGGTCGAGCGGCAGCACCGATAACGGCCGCGGCGTGTTGGTGAGCATCAAGCGGAACAGTGACGGCCAGTATTGGGGCGGTAGTGCCTTCGACGGCGGAACGACCGAAGTCTTCAGCAGCGCGACCTGCTCCGGGTGCACCGGCAACGGGAGTAAGAACTGGTCGTATGCATTCGCGCTTCCCGCGGACGGCTCCTACACGGTCACGGCGCGGGGCACGCAGAACAGCGCTCCGAACGTCGACAGCACCCCGAACACGTTCACGGTCGACAAGACGGCTCCCGGCGCGCCAACTGTGACGAGCCCGGCGAACGCCGTGACGGTGAATACGTCGCCGTTCTCGGTCACGGGTACGGCCGAGGCGAACTCGCTGGTGCGGATTTGGACGGATGCGAACAACAACGGCGTCAAGGACGCGGGTGAGACGACGCTGCGCGGTTCGCAGCAGCTCTCCGGCGGCGCGACGAGCTATTCGATCAGCGTCACGCTGACGAGCAACGCGGCCAACGATCTCGTCGTGACCGCGACCGATGCGGTCGGCAACGAAAGCGCGGCCGCGGATGTGCCGCGGATCACGCACGACAACACCGCACCGGCGGCGCCGTCTGCGCCTGACCTGGACGCGGCCAGCGACAGCGGCAGCTCGAGCACCGACAACATCACGAATGACGACACGCC
>DASQWC010000063.1:0-39759 GCA_035640475.1 Actinomycetota bacterium
CGACGCACCAGGTGATCACGATCGTCGTCACGGCCGTCGCCGCCGGCGTGTTCTGGTATCTGCTCAACCGGACCCGGACGGGTGTCGCGATGCGCGCGGTCGTGGACGACCGGAGCCTGGCCGCACTGAACGGAGCCTCCCCGGCGCGTATCAGCATGCTGTCGTGGGCGCTCGGCGCGTCACTCGCCGCGGTGGCCGGGATTCTCATCGCGCCGATCTTGAACCTCGAGATCTTGAACCTGACGCTCCTCGTCGTGTTCGCCTATGCGGCGGCCGTCGTCGGCAAGCTCAAGAGTCTCCCGTTGACGTTTGCCGGCGCGATGATCCTCGGCCTCGCGCAGGCCTACCTCGAGCTCCGCTTCCTGCACACGGACAAGATCCCGGGTCTCCGCGGATCGGTCCCGACGCTGATGCTCTTCATCGTCTTGATGCTCATGCCCGAGGAGCGCTTGCGCGTCGGACGCCTGGCCGGCGAGCGCGGCCCCCGCGTGCCCAACTTCATGGAGTCGGTGCGCGGCGGGGGGCTGCTCATCGTTGCTGCCGTCGCCGTCTCCTTCGTCTTGGGCGACGCCGATCTCCAGCGCTTCGGCCAGGGACTCTCGCTCGGCATCGTGATGCTCTCGCTCGTCATGCTCACCGGCTACGGGGGGCAGACGTCGCTCGCCCAGATGACGTTCGTCGGCATGGGCGCGTTCGCGATGGCGCGCTTCGGCGCGGGCGGGAATCCGCTCGGTCTACTGATGGCGCCCATTCTCGCGGCGCCGATCGGCGCCATCGTCGCATTGCCCGCGTTGCGGCTGCAGGGCCTGTACCTTGCGCTTGCCACGATGGCCTTCGGTGTTCTCGCCGAGCTCATGCTGTTCCCGCGTTCGTGGTTGTTCGGGAGCTCGACGAAGGAAGTGCCGCGCCTGGACGTGCTCGGTATCTCGTTCGCGAGCGAGCAGATGTTCTTCATCTTGCTCGCCGTGGCCTTCGCGATCCTCGGTGTTCTGGTTCTGATGCTTCGTCGCGGCCGCTTCGGACGGCTCGTCTCGGCCATGCGCGACTCACCGGCTGCGTGCACGACGCTGGGCGTCAACCTCACGACGACAAAGCTCGGTGTCTTCGCACTGTCGGCCGCCATGGCAGGGCTGGCCGGCGCGTTCTACGGCGGTCTGCGCGGCAGCGCGCAGACCAACGACTTCCTGATGTTCCAGAGCCTGCCCGTGCTCCTCATGGCCGTCATCGGCGGCATCACGACCGTTTCCGGGGCGCTCGTCGGCGGCTTGCTGCTCGGCTTGCTACAAACACAGGAGGCGACGGGCGCGCTGGCGGGGCTCGTGTTCTTGTTCACCGGCGCTGCGGCCGTGAGCCTCGGCCGCAATCCGCACGGCGTAGCGTTCTTCATCTCGTCCCGCCTCGAGGCGCTGCGCAGCCGGCTCCCGCAACGCCGCCCGCCCGAAACCGAACCGGCGGAGGAGGTGCGGCGCCTTGCCGCTGCTCGAAGCTAAGTCGATCAACGTCACCTTCGGCGGTCACCGCGCGCTCATCGACGTGTCGCTGGACGCCCGGGCCGGCAAGATCACCGGTCTCATCGGGCCGAACGGCGCGGGAAAGACGACGTGCTTCAACGTGCTGTCCGGGCTGCAGCCGCCCGACAGCGGTCACGTGCTGTTCGACGGCGAAGACATCAGCTCGATTCCGGCGTTCAAGCGCGGACGCCTCGGCATGGCGCGCACGTTCCAGCGCATCGAGGTCTTCGGCTCGCTGACCGTGTTCGAGAACGTGCTCGTGGCGGCCGAGATCCGCCGCCGGTGGGCACGCGGTCAGAAAGAGAAGGACGACGGTGACGTTCGCGAGGAATCCGATGAGATCGTGAACCTCGTCGGACTCCGCAAGGTGGCCGACCGACGCGTCGACTCGATCCCGACCGGCCTCGCTCGGCTGACGGAACTTGCGCGCGGGCTGGCCACCCGTCCGCGTCTCATCCTCTTGGACGAGCCGTCGTCCGGTCTCGACGACGACGAGTCGGACGCGTTCGGCGAGCTCCTCATCACGCTTGCCAAGCGCGGGATCGGCATCCTTCTCGTCGAGCACGACATCGATCTCGTCATGCAAGTGTGCGACTGGATCCACGTGCTCGAGTTCGGGAGCATCATCGCCAACGGGACGGCCAAGCAAGTGCGCAACGACAAGCGCGTCCAGGCTGCCTATCTGGGGAGCTCGGCTTAAGGATGGAGCGAAGCGACTCCCTCTAATGACTACGACACCAGTGCTCGAACTGAAGGACATCCGCGCCGCGTACGGACGTATCGACGTCCTGCACGGTGTCGACCTCGTCGTGCCGCCGCGGAGCGTCGTCGCCTTGCTCGGCCCCAACGGGGCCGGCAAGACGACGGTGCTCCGAGTGGCCTCGGGCCAGCACCGCCCGACGTCGGGCTGTCTCCACGTCATGGGCAAGCACGTGAATGGTGCAGACCCCGACGCGCTGTCGCGCGCCGGCGTCTGCACCATCCCCGAGGGCCGCGGGATCTTCGCGAACCTCACGGTCGAAGAAAACCTGCAGATGATGACCTACTCAGGCGCGCGCTTCGATCACGTACGCGAGCGCGCGTTCGTGACCTTTCCGCGCCTTCAGGAACGGCGCAAGCAGCTGGCCGGCACGATGTCCGGCGGGGAGCAGCAGATGCTCGCGATGGCGCGCGCGCTGGCGACCGACTGCGCGCTGCTGCTCCTCGACGAGATCTCGATGGGGCTCGCGCCGATCATCGTCGACGAGCTGTACGAGAGCGTGAAACGCATCGCTTCTGAGGGCGTCGCGATCCTGCTAACCGAGCAGTACGCTCAAACTGCGCTCAGAGTGGCCGATTACGCGGCGATCATGACGCAAGGAAAGGTGCGGTCGATGGGAGAGCCGGCCGATGTCGCCGACGAGCTCTCCGGCGTTTATTTAGGGTCGGGGAAATGAGACGGAAAGCGTTCCGCATCGGCTTCGTCGTCGCCGTTTGGGTGCCGACGATCGTCATCGTCGGCGGTCTCGCGCGCGGCGGCGCGGCCGACTTCTCGGGGTTCGAGATGGCGAGCAAGGCGACGGCGGCGCTGTTCACCTTCGACTCGCCGTCGCTCGGCATACCGGCCAAGCCGACGGGTGAGTTGAACTTCGGCTACAGCGAGACGAGCCTTCGCTCCGGGCCGTCGGCCTACGGGCTCGGCAGCATCTTGTGGCCGGGCCAGGTCGCCGCTGCGGTTCCTTCGTTCCTCCAAGCGGACATCGAGCGCCAGAGCGGGCAGAAGTTCCCGGTCAACATCCCCAACTATCCGGTCCGAGCCGAGAGCTTCCATCCCCAGGGTCCGGCCACGACGTCCACCGATTTCGGCACGATGCACATGAGCTCGACCGCTAAGGAGACTGCTGCGGAGGGCACGTCGTACGTCAACAGGTTCGCCTTTCCGGGCATCGGGTTGATCGGCAACCAGACATCGATGTCCTCGAGCGGATTCGACTCGCAAGGCGCTGTGTCGATGGCCGAGGCCGCCGCGAACGACGTCTCGCTGTTCGGCGGCATGGTGAAGATCGGCTCCGTCGTCACGCGGTTGACCGCGCGCAGTGACGGTGTGAAGGCGACCGTGGCCGGGACGACCGAGGTCGGCCGGGCCGAGGTTGCCGGCAACGCCGTCGTCATCGACGCGACGGGCGTGCACGTCGCCGACCAAGGCATCGACGCCGTCGCCGCACAGCAGGCGGTCAATCAGGCGCTGGCGTCGACCGGCATCTCGATCGAGCTCGGCACGGCGATCGACACGATCCAGGGACCGCAGGGCAGCCGCGCACTCGGGGGATTGTTGATCCGAGCGAAGTCTTCCGCACTCGAGCCGCTGGTCGCCGCGCTTCCGCCCGACCTCCAGAGCCAGATCCGCGGCCAGCTCACGCTCGACCAAGAGTTCACGATCCAGCTCGCACCGGCGGCCGTGACCGCGGGAGCGGCGAAGAACATCGAGTTCCCCGTCGATGCTCCGGATCTCGGCGGGACGACCGGCGACGAGACGCCGGCGGCGGTCGGAGAGCCGGCGCTGCCGTCCGGCACGTCCGGCGGGTCTGCTCCAAGCGGTGCCGTCGGACAAGGCGGCGGCCCCGTGGTCGTCCAGCAGGTGAGCACAACGTTCGAAGGCGTTCCCGTGTGGCTCGTCGTCCTGCTGATGATCGCCGCGTTCGTATCGTCCCGGCCCTTGATGGCTCTCGCGGACCGACTGCTGTCGGCGCGTGCGGGCGCGGGCGGCTGTCCCAACGGGGGAGACTAGCGAGCTATGGCACGAAGAAAGAACGACCTCGCCGACACCGCCGAGCAGGACGCCGTCGGCCGTCTCGACAAGCTCGGCGACGCGGTGTCGCGCATTCGCGGCGGACGACGCATCGACTCCGACCGTCTTCAGCTGATTGCCGGAGCGACGCTGGCCGTGCTCGGCCTCGTTGCGATCCTCCTCGGCTGGTACGGCGCGGCGAACACAGGCATCGCGTTCGAGCAAACGCCGTATTTGATCTCCGGCGGTTTGCTCGGCGTCGCGCTCGTGTTCCTCGGCGGGTTCGTGTACTTCGCGTACTGGGTGACCAGGCTCGTACGCGAGTCGCGCGCCCAGTCCGAACGCGCGTCGGAGATCCTCGACCAGATCGCGGAATCGCTCAACGGGGCGGGTCCGGCGCGGCGCTCACCGCGTCCGATCGCCGGCGCCGGCAACGGCGGCTTCGTCGCCACGGCGAAGGGCAATCTGTTCCACAAACCCGATTGCACGGTTGTGGCCGGACGCCAGCGGTTGCGCCGAGTGACGGCATCGACGCGCGGGCTCGAGCCCTGCGCGATCTGCGATCCGCTGAGCGATTAGAAGCTAATTACCGAGCGGATTACCTCTCCGCGCTCCATCGCTTCGAACGCAGCCGGGACGTCCTCGATGGAGATGTGCTTGGAGATCAGTCCTTCGAGGTCGAGCTCGCCCTTCTTCCAGTAGTCGAGGAAGCGCTTGTAGTCCTTCTCGACAGCCGACGATCCGTAAACGCAGCCCTTGATGTTCGCGTCCTTCAGGAAGAACTCGAGCGAGGAGAGTTGCACCATGTCTTCAGCCCGGCCGAGGCCGACGATGCACGTCGTTCCGCCCTTACGTGTGTGATCGAACGCTGCGCGGATGGTGTTGGAGTTCCCGATGACCTCGAAGGCGTAGTCGAACCCGCCTTCCGCGCCGGTGACTTCGCCTTTGATCGCGTCGATCGTCTCGGGTGTCGCTGCATGCGTCGCCCCGAAGCGCTTGGCCTCTTCGGCCTTGTTCTCGAAGCGGTCCATCGCGACGATCGCTCGCGCCCCGTTGATCTTCGCTCCCTGAATCACATTCATGCCGACCCCACCACAACCGATGACAAGGACGGTTGAGTCCTTCGCGACGTTGGCCGTATTGACGGCTGCGCCGACACCGGTCGTCACGCCGCATCCGACCAACGCTGCGACGTCGAGCGGTATGTCCTTCGGCACCGCGATCGCCGACGATTTGTGGACGATTGCCTCCTCTGCGAAGGTTCCCGTCGCGGCCATTGGGTAGGCCATCCCGCCGTCGATCGCGACGGGTACGAGCCCAAGCGGGTAGCCGGCGTTACAGAGCCATGTCTCTCCGCGCTTGCAATAGTTGCACTCGCCGCAGAACGGAACCCAGTTGAAGATCACGTGGTCGCCGACCGACGGCGAGTCGACGCCTTCGCCGACCTCGGTCACGACGCCCGCACCTTCGTGGCCGAGGAGAGCGGGAAACATCCACGGGATCGTTCCGTTCTGCACGGACAGATCCGAATGGCAGACGCCGGCAGCGGCGACCTTCACCTTCACCTGGTTGGCGCCGGGCGCCCCGATCTGGGCGTCGACGATCTCGACGGGCGCGTTCAGCTCTCGAACGATGGCTGCCTTCATGTCTCCCTCCCGATTGTTCGACCGGAAGGGAGCCTAATCCGACTACACGGCCTCGCGCAGATCGTCGAGGGAGATACCGAGACGCCGGATCGCGTCGCGCTCGATGCGGCGAACGCGGTCGCGCGTGGACGACAGCTGGTCGGCGACCTGCTGCAGCGTCATCGGATCTTCGCCCGCCAGACCGAACCGGAGCACGATGACCTCGCGCTCGTCGTCCGGAAGATCGGCAACTGCACGGCGCAGGCTGTCGCGCTCGATCGCGCCCTGAACCTCGTCGGCGGCGACGTCGGGCATCGAAGCAACGAGATCGCCGAGCGGCGTCTCGCCGTCGTCGCCGACGGGGGTGTCGAGCGACGTGACCGTGCGCGCAGCCTCGCGGACCTGCTTGAGGTCGCGCAGCGTGACCTTGGCCGCCTTGGCGACCTCCTTGTCGGTCGGCTCGCGTCCGAGCTCGGTTGCCAGACGGCGTTCGGCCGCCTGGATCTTCCGCTCACGGTCGAGCAGGTGCGCCGGGAGCCGGATCGTGCGCGAGTGGTTGTGGATGGCCCGACCGATGGCCTGACGGATCCACCAGGTGCCGTAGGTCGAGAACTTGTAGCCGCGGCGCCAGTCGAACTTCTCGACACCCCGGATGAGCCCGAGCATTCCCTCCTGAATGAGGTCGAGCAGTGACAGACCGCGACCCTGGTAGCGCTTCGCGATGGAGACGACCAGCCGGAGGTTCGAGCGGATCATCTTCTGGCGTGCTTCGTAGTCGCCCTTCTCGATGCGCTTGGCGAGCTCGATCTCCTCGGCGGCCGTGAGCAAGGGGTAGCGGCCGATCTCGTTGAGAAACAGACGCACGAGATCGGTGTGCGCTTCGCCCGTCTCCCGCTCTTCGGAGACGCCGATATCAAGTTCGGTCATCGATTCCATCGCACAATCCCTATACCCACGCGGAGCGGGTGCCCCGCCGTGCATCTGATAAACGCACGAGCAGGCCGTAAAGTTCCCTCTTGCCATACGTCCAAATGGCCACTCTGACCTGCGACTTCGCTAGCCTGGCCGCGTGGTTGAGGGGCCCATGATCCGCCTCGAGCGCGTCTCGAAGGTCTTCGCAGGCTCCACTCCGGCCGTCTCCGAGCTCTCGTTGGACGTCGACGCCGGCGAGGTCGTGTGCCTCGTCGGGCCCTCCGGGTGCGGGAAGACGACGACTCTCCGCATGATCAACCGGCTCACCGAACCGAGCTCGGGCCGCGTGCTCGTGTCCGGCCGAGACGTGCGGGAGGTCGAGCCGCACGAGCTGCGCCGCGGCATCGGGTACGTCATCCAACAGGTCGGCCTGTTCGTCCATCGGACGGTCGCCGACAACATCGCGACGGTTCCCCGGCTCGTCGGCTGGGACCGTGCGCGCATCGACGCTCGCGTGCGCGAGCTGCTCCGGCTCGTGGGACTGGACGAGGGCCTGGCCGGACGCTATCCGGCCGAGCTCTCCGGCGGTCAGCAGCAGCGCGTCGGCGTCGCGCGGGCGCTGGCCGTCGATCCACCCATCCTCCTGATGGACGAGCCGTTCGCGGCCGTCGACCCCATCGTGCGTGCCAAGCTCCAGGACGAGCTGCTCGAGCTGCAGCGCCGGCTGCGCAAGACGGTCGTGTTCGTGACCCACGACATCGATGAGGCCATCAAGCTCGGCGACCGCGTCGTCGTGCTGAACGTCGGCGGCATCGTCGAGCAGATCGATCGGCCGGTCGATCTGCTCGCGCGTCCCGCGAGTGCGTTCGTCGCCGACTTCGTGGGCTCGGGCCGAGGACTGCGCCGGCTGTCGCTGATCCGCGTGAAGGAGATCGATCTCGACGATGCGTCCTCGGACGGCCGTTCGACGGTTCGCGGCTCGGATTCGTTGCTCGACGCTCTCCAGGCGATGCTCGCGAGCGGCGCCGACGCAGCCGGCGTCCTGGACGACACCGGTGCGAATGTCGGAACACTCACGCTCGCGCGACTGACTCGGGAGCTGTCGTGAACGAGCCGTTCGTGCGCTGGAGCTGGGTGGCCGGTCATCTCGACGAGATCTGGCGGCGAACCGTCGAGCACTTCCAGCTCACCGGCATCGCCGTGGGGGCCGGCTTCGTGATTGCGATGGCGCTCGCCCTGGTCGCGATCAGGTTCCGGCGCGCGTACGCGCCGATCACGTGGGTGACGGGCGTGCTCTACACGATCCCGAGTCTCGCGCTGTTCGCATTGTTGATCCCGCTGACCGGCCTGTCGACGCTGACGGCCGAGATCGGACTCGTCTCCTATACGTTGCTGATCCTCGTTCGGAACATCGTCGCCGGCATCGACGGCGTGCCGCGTGCAGTGCGCGAAGCGGCGGTCGCGATGGGGTACCGGCGCGCACGCCTGCTGCTCGAGGTCGAGCTGCCGCTGGCCCTGCCGGTCATCGTGGCCGGGCTGCGCATCGCGACGGTGACGACGGTCGGTCTTGTCACGGTGACGGCGCTCATCGGACAAGGCGGCTACGGGTTTCTGATCGCCGACGGGCTTCGCCGCTTCTTCAACACGCCGTTGGTGGTCGGTGCCGTGCTCTCGGTTGTCATGGCGATCGCGCTCGACGCGCTCCTGGTCGTAACCGAACGGGCGCTGAGCCCGTGGGCGCGGAGGCGCGTGCGGTGATCGCCGATATCGCGCAGTGGTTCACGGATGCCGCGCACTGGCGCGGGACGGGCGGCGTCCCGCACCGGATGCTGGAGCACGCCGAGCTCTCGGCTCTTGCGATCGGTTGTGCGGCCTTGGTGGCGATCCCGCTCGGCGCGCTGCTCGGACATTCACGGCGCGGCGGTTTTCTCGCCGTCGGCGTCGTGAACATCGGGCGCGCGATCCCTTCCTTCGCGATCGTTGCCGTCGCGCTCCCGATCTCCCTACGACTCGGCCTCGGCTACGGCTTCTGGCCGACCTGGCTCGCGGTGTTCTTGCTCGCCTTGCCGCCGATGTTCACGAACGCGTTCACGGCTGTGCGCGGCGTCGACGACGCCGTCGTCGACGCCGCGCGCGGGATGGGGATGAGCGGCGGCGAGGTTCTCCGGGGCGTCGAGCTTCCGCTCGCCGCCCCGGTGATCCTCGCCGCCACCCGCGTCGCCGCCGTCCAAGTCGTCGCGACGGCGCCGCTCGGCGCCGTCATCGGCTGGGGCGGACTCGGCCGCTTCATCATCGACGGCCTGGCGCAATTCGACATACCGCAGGTCTTCGCCGGCGCCCTCCTCGTGGCGCTGCTCGCCATCGCGACCGATGCGGCCTTCGGCCTCGCGCAGCGTGTGGTGTTGCCGTCGGGCGTGCAGCGGCTCACCCGCGTGGAGGCAACCGAGACGTTCGTGGGTACAGGGGTCTGATAGCGTCGCTGCGCCGATCACGGGAGGACGTCATGCGCAAGAGCCGGCTGCTGGTCATCGTCTCGATCGTCGTGCTGCTCTTCGGGAATGCGTGCGCGCAAGACGAAGGTGTTGAAGCGGGCGCGAAGGAGGGTCCCAAGATCACCGTCGGCTCCGCGAACTTCCCGGAGTCGGTGATTCTGGCGGAGATCTACGCGCAGGCGCTGGAAGCAGAGGGCTACGACGTGTCGACGAAGCTCAACATCGGCGCGCGCGAGGTGTACTTCCCGGCCCTCGAACGAGGTGATATCGACGTGCTGCCCGAGTACATCGGCTCTCTCGTTTCGTTCATGACCGAGCAGAAGGTGACCGCATCCCCCGACTCGGCGAAGGCCTACGAACAGCTGACGACGGAACTGGACAAGAAGGAAGGTCTCGAGGCGCTCGAGTACGCAGAAGCGCAGGACAAGGACGGCATCGTCGCCAACAAGCAGACAGCCGACGAGCACAACTTGAAGAAGGTCAGCGACCTCAAGCCCATCGCGTCACAACTCGTGATGGGTGGCCCGCCCGAGTGTCCGACGCGGCAAGCGTGCCTGAAGGGTCTGAAGGAGGTCTACGGAATCGAGCTGAAGGAGTTCAAGCCGCTTGACGTCGGCGGACCGCAGACCGTTACCTTGCTGAAGAGCAACGAGATCCAGCTCGCGAACCTGTTCACGACCGACTCCCGCATCGCCGCCAACGGCTTCGTCCTCCTCGACGACGACAAAGGCATCGCGGGGGCCGAGAACGTGCTGCCGATCGTCAGAAGCGAGCTGACGGAGGCATACGGTGCGGAGTTCTCCGACCTGTTGAACTCGGTGACCGCCAAGCTCACGACGGCGGGGCTCACCGAGCTGAACAAGCAGGTCGACGTCGACAAAGACGACCCGGACGCCGTCGCCGAAGGCTGGTTGCAGGAGAACGGCTTCCTGTAGAGGGTCTTCGTTATAGACTCTTTTTCGAGTGCGCCGCCCCAGGCGTTCCGCTCCAGGGGCGAGACGCGCGGGGGCGTTGCGCTCTTTATTAGCTACTGGAGGCTCGTTCATGGCTCGACGACGACGTCCGCCTCGTCCGGGCGGACGGCCGCGCGGAAAGCGCCGCCGGCCCAGGCGGCGTCCGCCGACGCCTGCGCCCGTCGTGCCGAACACGCCCGTTGCCCAGCTCGAGGAAGAGACGCGCAAAGAGGTGGCGCGTCTGATGAAGGCGCTGCTCAGCGAGGGTGGGTTCATCGAGGAAGAACGAACGCTCGCTCGCATCGTGGAACAGCATCCCGAGCACGCCGGCGCATTCATGGACGCCGAGAAGCATTTCAGCTCCGGTGATCAGGACAGCCCGTTCGTCCACATCGGCCTGCACCTGATCGTGGAGCGCGGGGTCGTCAGCCGCGATCAGGAGATGTCCCGGCAAGCCAGCGACAAGTCCTGGCACGATGCCGTGCACGAGCGCGCGGACGCCGTCGCGAAGGAGCTGTTTGCTCAGTCCGACGCAGCGCTGTCCGAAGAGGCCAGCTAGCCGGACGCGTCGATCTCGACGCGCTCGTTGTAGAAGCAGAGCATCCCGGCGATCTCTGTGGCGTCCGGAATGGGATCCGGATAGCTCCACACGAGATCGGGGAGCAGCTCGTCGCCGACACGCACCGACCAGTACGAGGCGGTTCCTTTGAACGGGCACACGGTGTGCTTCGAGGTCGGCGTGAGCAGCTCCATCCGAACATCCGCTTCCGGAATGTAGTAGCGCGGCGGAAGCCGTCCCTCACGAAGAACAAGCGCGTGTTTCGTCTCTGCAAGAACTACACCTTTGTAAGACACCGTCACTACCTGCGTCGACGGAACGATCTCGATTGCGTGCGCGTGAGTCACGTAGGTGAGACTACACCTGTGTAAGAACTACAGCGTTGTAAGACTTTGTTCACGTTTGAGGTGTTCTGTACACTCAGGATCCCATCGGTTAATAGGGGATAAAAACCTTGGGCGTCTTGATGCGGCGGGCTCTCGTTGGTATCGCAGGGACGGCAATCGTCGTCCTGGCTGCGACGCTGCCGAGCTGGGCGCAAACACCAACCGGACGCAAAGACTGTTCCGACTTCGCCACCCAACCAGAAGCGCAAGCGTTCTTCGAGCAGAACGGCGGACCGACGAACGATCCGTTCAACCTCGACGTCGACAACGACGGCAGAGCATGCGAAGGCCTTCCCGGCGGTACCGCGGGCACTCCGGGTGTGACGGCTTCGCCCGGTGCGACGGCGGTTCCGACCGCAACACCGGGCACTGCGCTGCCGCAAAACGGTGCACCGACGGCCGCGATCGCATTGTCGGGACTTACTTGTCTCGAGGCGGGCTACGGACTCACGCTCGCCGCCCGGCGCATGGGCGTGCGGCGCCGCGCGCTTCCGCTCTTCCTCATGCGCAAATTGCTGCGAGCAGTCGACGAAGGCGAGTCGGAAGTGCCGATCATGGAAGACGTCTTTCTTGTGCGTCGTCCGCGCCAGGTGCAGGAAGTGCCCGTCAATGCACCTCAACCGGAGCCGATCGTGTTCGACGATCGGCCGTTGATCGTTGTTGTCGACTCCGCGGCGCAGGCGGTGGTAGAGGAAGCACCGTCTGTGCCGACGGAGATGGATGTGATGATCAACGGCGAAGCGAAGCACGATACGCACGCGGTTCTTGCGTGGACCGAATGGCCGTACTTCACATCGTCGCCCGAGAGCGACGCGCAGCGCGCTTAGCCGCGCCGCTCCCAATTCGGGTCGCGTCCGATCATCCCGAGCAATCGGTGCTGCAGCGGCGCGTCGGCGGAAACCCTCACCTCGGGACCGAACACTTCGACGCCCGGCCCGAAGGCGCCGGGCGTCCGAAGCTTCTCCATGAATTCGGCCGGAATCGACGACGTCGACGCCCACAGGCGTTCGACGTCGTCCGCATCAATCGTGTCGTCCTGACCAGTCGCCTTCGCGAGGTCCCAGCCGTGAAGCACTAAGTCGTCGCTCACAACTTGGTCGATGTGCTGCGCGGTCGTCATTCGTCCGCTCGGCGTATCGCTTTCCATCGACGCAGTCGAGGGATCGTCGAGGAGCGCCTCGACGTCGGCCCGTGCCGCGCGGAGTGCAGCGAGCGGATCGTCGTCGACCGAGGGTGCCGCGCTGAGCTCGCGGCCAAGCGGCCGCAGCATCACCGCGTGCATGTCGACGATGTGCTGGACGACGTCGCGTGCCGTCCACTTCTCGCATGGCGACCGGTTGGACCATTGCTCGGGCCGGACGGCGGCGACCTTCTGCTCGAAGGCAGCGGCGTGCCTGCGGTATCGCTCGGCGATCTCGCTCACGATGCGCCCCCGGGAGGACTCGAACCTCCGACACCCGGTTTAGGAAACCGGTGCTCTATCCCCTGAGCTACGGGGGCATGTAGAAAATCCGGTAGAAAACTCCTCCGCGCCTCCACATGCGCCTTTCCGGGATCGAACCTATCCGACCTGACCGCTAGGCACGCGCGGAGGCCATGGACCTAAGGCGCGGGTTCGAGGCCCGCGGCACGCTTCTGAAGGGCAGTTCCAGTTGGGGAAATCGTTGGTGCCGGAGATTTTCCGTTTGGCCCTTGGCCTGCCACGCGTTCGGCAACAACATTGTCCCTCCTACCGCCAATCATGGATGCGTGAACATTCAGTTAGTCGTAGCGCTGTTGCGTAGGTTGGCGGCCGAATCGTCGCCGTCGTAGTCATGGCAGGGACGTCGAGCGCGGTCGGTTTCTCGGCGCAGACCGGAGGTCGCGGTCGCCAGCCAAATCCCTACGTCGAGCGTCGGACGGTGTACGACCTTTCGTGCGAGTCCAAGAACCTGTCGACGGGCGCGTACCTTGCACTGTTTCACTTGTCGACAACCGGACCGCTCGTCCTCCGCCTACCGTCGACGATGTTCTCGACACACCCCACGTAGGAGGTCGTCCGTCCATGAGTGGGCGCTCATCCGGAAAATGCTCATCCGGGATGAGGACATTGGTTGCGGCCGGTCTCTTTGTCGCCTCGTGTCCATGGATACTTCTCGCGGTCAACCGAGGAGTCGGCACGCCGACAACTACTTACACGGTGGCGGCCTTCTTCATCGGAACGTCGCTGTGGAGCATCGGACTGCTAATCCTGCGTCCGGCGTGGGAAGGAGTTCACCCGGTGCACGGCGTACGTGTCCGAACGTGGGCCGTTGGCGGCCTACTGTCGGCGGCGAGCAGCATTCTCGGTTCCTTCGCGCTTGTCTATTGGCACCTGTCCGTGCGCGATTCGCGTTGCTTCGTCGAGTCGCTCAGCAAAGTGGACGCGATCTACTTCACCCTGACGACGTTCTCGACTACAGGGTTCGGAGACATCTTTCCTCAGACTGCCGTGTGCCGCGCGGTTGTCTCAGCACAGATGATCGTGGGGATCGTCTTGGTCACCGTGGTCGCCGCGGTCGCGATCGCGCGGCTGACCAGTTCCGCTCCGCGTAGGTGAGTGAGTCTCGAGAGGGCCGCCCGAAATCAGCCCGTTCGCGTTTCGACCCGGAGATGGATCCTCGCTACCTGCGAGATCGAGGTTTTCTACCGGCCCACGGGGGCGTCCGAGCCGCATTTTACGAGCCCTTACGCCCGGCGCTCTTGCAACAGCCACGTATTGCCGTCCGGATCCCCGAACGAAGCGAACGAGCCGTAGTCCTCGCGGTTTGGGTGCAAACCCGGCGTTTGGCCGTCCGGGCCGAAATGAAACGGCTCGCTCACGTCGACACCGCGTGCGACGAGCTCGGAACGAACCTTCTCGATGTCGGTCACGACGAGGTGCGTCCCGCGGGCCGAGCCGGGCCGAGCGTCGCTGATGCCCTTGCCGAACGTCACCGAGCACGCTGAGCCCGGGGGCGTCGTCTGTACGACGCGGAACGACTCGTTGGGCTGATGGTCGACGTCGAGGTTGAAGCCCATCTTCTCGACGTAGAACTCCTTCGCGCGGTCGACGTCGGCGACCGGCATGATGACGACTTCGAGCTGCATGTCCACGGCGCAACCTCCCTGCTCTCGAGAGATAGACGTGCCGATGTGAATGAACTCATCGCTTCTCCATTTCTCCATACTTGTGGCCTACCCATGGATCTCGGAATCGAAGGAAAAGTCGCGCTCGTCACCGGCTCGACGTCGGGCCTCGGGCTTGCATCGGCGAAGGCCCTCGCCGCCGAGGGTGCATCGGTCGTCGTCTGCGGACGACGTGGTGATCTCGCCTCCGAACAGGCGTCGGCGCTTCCCAAGGCGATCGGAGTTCAGGCCGACCTGACCGACCCGGCCGCGCCGCAGCGTCTCGTCGACGCGACCATCGAGGCGTTCGGCCGCATCGACATCCTCGTCGGTTCCACCGGCGGTCCGACCCCGGGCCCGGCTCTCGGAACTGATGCCGACGCCTACGACGGCGCGCTCGACCTCCTCGTCAAGCCGATGGTCCGCCTCGCCCACCTCGTGGTTCCCGGGATGCAGCGCAACGGCTGGGGGCGACTCGTGTTCGTCACGTCCTCGGTCGTCCGGGAGCCGGTTCCGATCCTCGTTCTGTCGAATTCGGTCCGAATGGCCGTCCACGGATTCGCAAAGACGCTCGCCAAGCAGATTGCGAGCGACGGCATCACAGTCAACTGCGTCATGCCGGGAAATGTGAGGACCGACCGCACGCTGTCCCTCGCGGAGGCCGCCGCAGCCGCGTCGGGCCGTTCGGTCGACGACGTGCTGGCAGAGACGGCCCGCCACATTCCGGCCGGGCGTTCCGGCGACCCGGCGGAGTTCGGAGCCGTCGTCGCGTTTCTGTGCTCCGAGCAGGCCGCTTACGTCAACGGCGCCTCGATCCCAGTCGACGGCGCCGCACTTTCGAGTCATTGGTGACCGCGCCCCGTAGCATGGATCAATGCGGGTAGTTGTCACCGGGGGCGCCGGCTTCCTCGGCTCCCACCTCTGTGCTCGGCTCATCGATGACGGCCACGAGGTCGTCTGCATCGACAATTTCCTGACCGGGACGCCCCGCAACGTCGAGCATCTGATCGGCCGGTCGGGATTCGTCGTCGTCGCCTACAACGTCACCGACTACCTGCACGTCGGCGGGGACGTGGGCGCCGTGTTCCACTTCGCGTCGCCGGCATCGCCGCACGACTACATGAAGTTCGGGATCCAGACGCTCAAGGTCGGTGCGCTCGGGACACACAAGGCGCTCGGGCTTGCCAAGGCGAAGGACGCGCGCTTCGTGCTCGCGTCGACATCGGAGGTGTACGGCGATCCGCAGGTCCACCCGCAGCCGGAGGACTACTGGGGCCACGTGAATCCGATCGGTCCGCGCGGTGTCTACGACGAAGGCAAGCGATTCGCCGAAGCGCTGACGATGGCCTACCACCGAACCCATGGGCTGGACACGAAGATCGTTCGCATCTTCAACACGTTCGGCCCGTACATGCGCTTCGACGACGGCCGGGCCGTCCCCGAGTTCATGACGGCCGCGCTCCAAGGCCGTCCGCTGGTCGTCCACGGTGACGGATCGCAGACGCGTTCCCTCTGCTATGTCGACGACCTCATCGACGGGATCGTGCAACTGGCAGAATCCGACCACCACGGTCCGATGAATATCGGGAATCCGGAAGAGGTATCCGTGCTCGAGCTCGCGCAACTGATCGCGAAGATCACGAACAGCACGTCCGAGATCACGTTCGGCCCCCGTCCGGTGGACGACCCGAACGTGCGCCGTCCGGACATCTCGCTGGCTCGGCAGGTGCTGGGCTGGGAGCCGAAGGTGCGACTCGAGGACGGCCTCCGGCGCACAGCGGAGTGGTTTGCGAAGGAGCTCCAGACATGAAGCTCGTCATCGTCGGCTGCGGGCACGTCGGCCTCGTCACCGCGGCCGGGTTCGCGGAGATCGGTCACGAAGTCGTCGGCGTCGAATCCGACCCCGATCGCCTCGCCCAGCTGCAGCGTGGCGAGGCGCCCTTCCACGAGCCGGGTCTCGCCGAGCTCCTGACCAAGCACCACGGCGGGCTGCTCACCTTCGACGGCAAGATCTCCCGCGCCATGCAGGGCGCCGACGCTGCTTTCATTTGCGTCAATACGCCGCCGCGTCCGGACGGCAAGCCGAACCTCGTCTACGTGGAGCAGGCGACGCGCGACATCGCCGGCGCGATCTCGGGTCCGCTTGTCGTCGTCGAGAAGTCGACGGTTCCCGTGCACACATCACGCCGAATCGTCGAGGTCTTGAAGGCGGAGCACCGCGAGCACGACATCGAGGTCGCGACGAACCCGGAGTTCTTGCGCGAGGGCTCGGCGGTCACCGACACCTTGAACCCGGACCGCATCGTGATCGGCCTCGCGGGTGAGGGCCGGGCCGAAACGGTCCTGCTCGAGGTCTATGCGCCGATCGTCGAGCGCACGGGATGTCCGGTGATCATCACCGACCTCGAGACGGCCGAGATCGTCAAGCACGCATCCAACAGCTACCTCTCGATGAAGATCAGCTACATCAACGCCGTCGCGCGCATGTGCGAGCGGGTCGGGGCCGACATCGGCGTCGTCGCACAGGGCATGGGACTGGATCCGCGCATCGGGCCGCACCACTTGCACGCCGGCGTCGGTTACGGCGGCTTCTGCTTCCCGAAAGACCTCCTCGCGTTCATGACCCAGGCCGAAGAGCTCGGTCTGGACTTCTCGTTCCTAGATCACGTCCGGCGCATCAACAACGAGCAGCGCACGCTGGTTGTGGAGAAGCTCCACCGGGCGGTCTGGAACCTCGAGGGAAAGACGATCGCCGTGTGGGGTCTCGCGTTCAAGGCGGGCACGGACGACCTGCGCGAGGCGCCGTCGCTCGACGTGATTCCCGCACTCGAGCACGAAGGCGCCCGCGTTCGCGCCTACGACCCGGCCGCCGGTGCGGCGGCCAAGGCAGAGTTCCCCCGGGCCGAGATCGTCGCCGATGCGCGCAGCGCGGTCGAGGGGGCCGACGCGCTCGTCGTGCTGACCGAGTGGCCCGAGTTCGTCGATACCGACCTCGGTCAGCTCAAGACGGCACTTGCGCGTCCGGTGATCGTCGACGGACGAAACCTCTGGCCGGTCGGCCGAATGGCCGACCTCGGATTCACGTACTTGTCGTTCGGCCGTCCGGACGTGGTGGACGGCGAGATCCGCCGCGCGCAGCGGTAGTCATCCCCCGAACCCCTAGCCGGACAAGCCCCGCAGCAGCAGCGCGAGCCCCGACAGCAGATTCGTCGTCAGCTCCTCGACCGTCTCACCGGCGTTCACGACCGTCATGTTCGTCGGGCCGGTGCGCGTCGCATTTCCCGAACGGTCGGTGACGTTCGCGGTGACCGCGTAGCTGCCGATCAATCCGGGAACGGGCGCCGACCAGCGACAGCTCGTTCGCTCGGCGTCATCACACGTGACTGTTGCCGGTACGACGATCGGCTCGCCCTCGGCGGGTGCGAAGGTGACGACGACGCGTTGCACGCCCGACTCCGCGTCGGTCGCAACTCCGTCCACGCGCGCTCCCTGGGTAGCCGTGACCTTGGCACCGCCCGGCGTCGAGATCTGTGCGCCGGGGGCCGTTCGGTCGCCCGGCGACGGAGCCACCGGCGGCATCGTAGTGGTGGTGGACGGCGTGGTCGTCGCGTTCGGCGAGGACGCCGTCCGGGCGGGCCGGACGGTGAATTGTCCGGGTGCCGATGCAACGGAGGCCGTTACCGGTCCGAAGGGGCTCGGCACCAAGCCGAAGTTGCCGGCAATGAGGAACGCGACCAACGTCCCGGCGACGATCGTCACCGCGGCGTAGGCCGTGTCTTCGCGACGCCAGTCCAACAGGCTTTGCCTCCCTCTCGATAAGAGAACGATTCAGCTGGCCGATCGGACAGGGCCGAGCTGACTAGTCCGAACGGACTAGCTCAGACTCACGCCGGCAACGATCGCGAAGGCCGCGCAGTAGGCCGCGAAGGGGAGGAAGTTCCATCTGCGCAGGTAGCGGAGCAGGACGGCCACGGCGGCGTACCCGAACACGAGGGATGAGACGAACCCGGCGATCTCCGCGGAGCCGATGCCTCCCCCGAGCGCTTCGGGCAGCTCGATGACGTTGGCGCCGGCGATGGCGGGGATGGCCATCAGGAACGCAAACCGCGCGGCGGCCTCGCGCGTCAGGCCGAGCGAGAGCCCGGTCGCCATCGTCGACCCGGACCGGGAGACGCCGGGAAGCAACGCAAACGCCTGCGCGATGCCCATCGCGATCGCGTCGCGTGTGGAGGGGACACCTCGCAGCGGTCGGGCGAGCCTCCCGCGCCCGACCGTTCCGGCAATCCACTCGGCTCCCGCCAGGATCACGGCCGTCCCCAGCAGCGCGAACGCAACGCCGCGCGGATCTTCGAGCAACCGTTCGAACGTGCTCTCGAACGAGGCCCCGACGAGGGCCGCGGGAATCGTCGCGATGACGAGCAGCAGGGTGAGCCGCCTGCCCTCCGAGCCGGGCCGCCGCAAGTCGGTCACGATCCGCACGAGATCGCGAGCGAAATACACGAGCAGTGCGACGAACGTGCCGAGGTGGAGCAGCACGATGAACTCGAGTGAGGGCGGGCGCTCGCCGAGAAGCGCCGGCACGACCACGAGATGTGTCTTCGACGAGATCGGGAGGAACTCGGTGAGTCCCTGAACGGCACCGAGAAGTGCCGCGAGGCCGGTCGTCACGACCGCGCGGGCGTTCCCTGCAGCGCCGTACCGCAGTCGCACCCGCGTCGGGATGGGATGCGTCCGATCAGCTCGATGAGCGCCTGGCGCAGCCGGGGAATGTTCTCACCGAACACGCGCAGCGCTTCTTCCATCGTGACCGGGGCGACGTCGGGCCTTCCCTCGAGGCCGACGTCGTAATCGGTGATGAGCGAGAGGTTCACGTAACACATCTCGACCTCGCGAGCGAGGTACGCCTCCGGGTACTGCGTCATGTTGATGACTTCCCATCCCTGCTGTTGGTAGTGGAGGGACTCGGCTCTCGTCGAGAAGCGCGGACCTTGCACGACGACGACGGTGCCGTTGGAATGCACGGTCATCCCGGCCGCACGGGCGGCATCGGGAGCGGCTGCCCGCAGCTCGGGACAGTACGGATCCGCCCACGACACGTGGACCGACAGCGGTCCGTCGTAGAACGTCTGCGGACGGCCCGACGTCCGGTCGACGAGCTGGTCGCAAACGACGACGTCACCGGGGTGAATGTGCGGTTGGAGGCTGCCCGCCGCCGCGGGCGCCAGCACGCGAGTGACGCCGAGCTCGTGAAACGCCCAGAGATTCGCCCGATAGTTGATCGTGTGCGGAGGGAACTCGTGGTGAGGCCCGTGCCGGGGGATGAAGGCGATCGTCCTCCCCGCGAGCTCACCGGTCGCGACGGGGGCCGACGGGCTGCCGTAGGGAGTCGTTACCTCGTGGGACGTCAGCCCTTCGATGAACGAGTAGAAGCCCGACCCCCCGAACACACCGATCTCGGCCGTCGGCATCACTCAGCCGTCTGACGAGGCCTTCTTATCCGACGACCCAGATGAGCTATCGGTCTTCGCCTCGGACTTCGTCTCGGCCTTCTCCTTCTTGTCGGCCTTGTCGGAGGACTCGGTCCGGCCGCCCGATTTCGAGGACCGGTAGTCGGTCTTGTGGAACCCGGGACCCTTGAGCACGATCCCGACCGGATGGAAAGTCCGGCGAAGTGCGCCGCGGCACTTCTTGCAGCGCTTGAGCGGCGGATCCGACATCGATTGAAAGACTTCGTACTCGGTTCCGCACTTGTTGCACACATAGGTGTAGGTGGGCATGGACCGAGTATGCCAGTCACCAGCGGTGACTAGAGTTCGCAGGATGGAGCGAAGCGACTCCCACAACAGGATGGTTCAAATGTCGGCTTATCGCGCCTGCGTCGGCGGATACGTGGGCGGCGGACACGTCCATCCGGCGCTGCTCGACGCGGCGCGTGAACGGCTCGCCGCGGCAAAGGAGTCGGGCGCCGTGGCCGACGGCTACGTCGCCCGGTGCGGCGACGACATCGATTTGATGCTTCTGCACGACGGACGAAGCTGCGACGCACGATCGATCGCACGCGACGTGTTCGGCGCCGCGGCTTCGGCCGGATCGCGCCTGCGCCAGCACGGCAATGGGGGCGTGGAGATCGACGGCGTCGAGCTCTCGCTGGCGCCGCGCCCGAGCGAGCCGGTTCTGTTCTTCTTCTCGAATCGTTCGGTCCGTGGCGCGTGGAGCCTCCTTGCCTACCGCATGCTCGCCGACCCCTTCGTCACGCCTGGTCTGGTCGGCGACGCCGCGATGAGAGAAGGGTTCCGGTTCACCGTGCGCGACCCGGACGGCTCGTACGACCTTCCGGCCGATCTCTACCGCTTCCTCGCCGCCGTCGGCCGCGGCGCACGCACCGTCGAGGTTCGGTCCCGCACGACGGACGAGATTGCCGCCGTCGTCTCCGGCGGAACCGATCCCGTGCTGGTCGTTCGCTGCGAGTCGCCGTTCCCCGGCGTGGAGGACGCGCTGGAGGCGTTCTCCGTGGAAGGGTCGTCCATGGGACTCGCTCCGGTCTCGGCGAACGCAGACTCGACGACACGTTCGATCCCGCGCGCCATCGGGCTCGGGTTCCAGGTGACGCCGGAACGGCTCGTTGGTCCGCGTGACCTTCTCGGCGATGCCGCGTTCGAAGAACAGCGTCGTGAAGCCGTTGCCGCCGCACGAAGGACGCGCAACGGCGCAGCCATCCAGCCGCGCGAGGTGCCTGCCGCGATCTGAAGTCTGGCATCGTGTGCGGGATGAAAGCAGTCATTCCAGCCGCCGGCCTCGGCACCCGCATCCTTCCGGCCACCAAGGCCATTCCCAAGGAGCTGCTCTGCCTCATCGACCGCCCGATGATCCAGTACGTCGTCGAAGAAGCCGTCGGCGCTGGGATCCGCGACGTCGTCATCGTCACGAGTCCGGGGAAGGAAGCACTCGAGCAGCACTTCGCGCCTGCGCCCGAGCTCGAGAGGGTCCTCGAATCCAAAGGCAAGACCGATCTCCTCGATGCAGTACGTGCAACGAGCGATCTCGCCAACGTGACGTTCGCCGTCCAGGAAGAAGCGCTCGGCCTCGGGCACGCGGTCTTCTGCGCGCGCGAGGAAGTAGGAGACGAGCCCTTTGCCGTCCTGCTTCCCGACGAGCTCTTCGGGGGCCCGGATCTCCTCCGGTCGCTCGTGAAGCAGCACAAGCGGTTTACCGCGCCGGTGATTGCCGTGATGGAGATGCCGGACGACGAGATCTCGAACTACGGCGTCGTCGACCCCGAGGAGATCGAGGCGGACCTCGTCCGCATGAAGGACTTCGTCGAGAAGCCGCCTGCGGACGAGGCGCCGTCAAACCTCGGATCGATCGGGCGCTACGTCCTCACGGCCGAGGTGATGGATGCACTCGGCCGCACCGAACCCGGAACGGGCGGCGAGATTCAGCTCACCGACGCGATCGCGACGGTCGCGCGGTCGAGTGTTGGGTATGCGCTCGTCCATCGCGGCGAGCGTCACGACGCCGGACGTCCTCTCGGCTATCTCAAGGCGACCGTTGCGCTCGCGCTCCAGCACCCCGCTCTCGCCGCGGACTTCCGGGCCTTTCTCTCCAAGAAGAACTAGGACGGGCGGTAGCCCGTCGGTCCCCACGGCGGGTAGTTGTTCTTCTCGCACTTCCCGGACGGCGTGTCCGCACACGTATCGGACGGCTCCCCCGTCGGCTCGTACGGCTTGGGAGCGTATTTCTCGTTGCCGCACCACACGTTGTAGTTGGGCCCGTCGCGCTCCCAATCCACGGCGAGCTGATCCGGCCACAGCATGTAGTGGCGCATGCAATCGGGGTACTCGACCCAGCCGAGCTTGCTCTCCGGGGGCGGTGAGATAAAGCTCGACCGCCAGCGCCACTCTGTGGCGTCGACGGCAAAGAAGTACTGGCCGGGTGCCGCCCCGACCAGGCCGGGCCGTGGGTCGGTGGTCGCGCCGGCCCCGCCGAATCGCGTGCGGGGATAGGCCTGCAGACCCTTCGTCACGTGGAGCGGCGTCAGGTCGGGTCCGGCGAAGAGGAGCCCGCCGAGCAAGGCCAGGGTGCTGTAGTAGAGCGTGACCAGCGCGCTCGGAGCTTTGCAGTACGCCTCGTCGTGGTTCATTCCGGCATCCGAGTCCGGGTCACACGCTTTGCCCGAGTTCGGCGACTTCTTGTGGAGGTCGTGCCACGCGTAGAACGGGTCGCCGGCTTCGTACCCGAAACCGCCCGGGACGCCGAAGTTCGTGATACCGAACGACGCCTTGTCCACCATCGGCTGCTCGTACGTCCGCTGGACGACGGAAGAGTCCATGTAGTTCGTACCGGTAAAGACGAACTCGGGCTTGTAGTCCTGACCTTCCATCGAGATGAGGTGGAAGATCGGCGCAACGAGGTCGAGCAGGTAGACGACCGACGTGATGCCGTCGAGCTTGAACCGCACGGCGATCTGCGTGCCTTGGTCGGTCGCACGAGAAGGATCCGTGTCGTACGCGAACTCGGTCGCAAAGACGTTGCGCCCGCAGTACTGCTTGACGAATCCCTTCAGCTCGTTCGCGATCCCGCGGACCTGCTGGAAGTTCGGATACATGAGCGCGAACTTCCGCGTCTGGCCCTTGTACTGGGCCGAGTTGACCGCTTTCTTGCCGGCGACCCTGCTGCACAACCAGCTCGCGTACTGACGGACGTGGTTCGTCCCACTCGAGAACTGCGTCCACGAGAACGGCGCCCACTTCTTGTAGAGGGAGTCCGATTCCTGGAGCGTCCCGAAGTGCATCGGTCGGCGATCGGGCGGCGCCTTCGCGTTGAGGGCGGCCGCCATGTTGTAGGCGGAGCGGCTGAGCGCGTCGTCGTTGATCACGACGAACGGCTTGATCTCGTCCACAATCTTCACCGCGGCCGCGGTCGTCGTCTCCGGGCACTGGTACGAGCCGCCGTCGACGAGCTCGTAGATCAGCTTGCGGCCGAAGAAAGGGCGCGTGGGGTCGTTGCCCATGAGCTTTCTGATGTGCGGGAACGGCTCGGCGGCTTCGAGCGCGCGCTTGTTGACCACCTGAATGAGGGCCTGGGCGGCCTCCCGGTACTCGGCACGAGCCTTTTCCTGCGTATTCGGCGTGCCGCGGTAGTAGCGGTTGCCTTCCTGCAGGTTGGCACCGGCCTGCTGAGCCAGCGTCAGCGTGTTCACGCCACACGAGGTCGCGTCGTATGCGAAAACGAGCTTGATCGTGTCCTTCGTGACGCCGGGCCACGTGTTCGGGTTGCCGTTTGGCAGTGAGGTGGACTGCGGGCGGATCAATTCGCCGATCTTGCGGCTTTGCGCCTCGTCGCCGAATGGGTTCTCGACGATTTCGTCGGTGGCTTCTCCGCTGCCGGGCCGGAGTGAGATGCCGCCGCCCGCGGAGGGGCCCGATTGCGTGGACCCTGCATCGGCCTCGTCTTGGGTTGTCTCGGCCGTGCCGCCGCTCGCGAGCTTCGATGTGTCGTCCTCCGAGCTCGGCCAGACGAGAATCGCGGCCACGAGCGCGAGGATCACCACGATGCTTGCGACGGCGATCTGGGTCGGGCGCTCGCGCAGGTTGAATCGCTTGACCATCTCGCGGAACGACCACTGCGTGTCCAGAGCGGCGGCAGCGCCCGTTCGCAGCGGCTCCGGCGGCCCAGACGCCGGCGCCCGCTTCCTGGGTGCGGTCTTCTTCGGTGTCGCCTTCCTTGCCGCGCTCTTCTTTGCCGTTGTCTTCTTGCGCGCCGGCTTCTTCGCGCTCTGACTGCGCTTCGCCGACGACCCGCGCTTTGCGGGCGGACGTCGCTTACTCGGCTCCCGACGGCTCATCCAAGGCCCCCTCGCAACGGACTGCGCCGGGCGGCGCGCCCGATCGATTCCCGCTCTCAACCGGAATTTTCGAGCCCAATTGACGCGCGAGTCAAGTGACGCGGACAATCCGACCAGATGAGACTTCGGCGCGCCGGCATCGGCGTCGCGGCCTTCCTGCTCGGGTTCGCGCTCATCGCGGTCGGTGGGAAGGTCATCTTTCCGGGCCTCGGTCATACGACCGCGGTCCCCACCGGCCTATACCTGCAAGGCCTGGTCGTTGGGATTCTCTACGGCCTGCTCGCGATCGGCCTCGTCCTCATCTACCGGGCGAACCGAATCATTAACTTTGCGCAGGGCGAGCTCGGCGCGTTCGCCGCCACGATGGCGGCCGAGCTCTACCAGATCTTCCATTGGCCGTACTTCGCTGCCGTGTTCGTTGCACTGCTTGCGACCGTGGTGAGCAGTCTCGTCATCGAGTTCGGCGTGATCCGCAGGTTCGCCAACGCGCCGAGGCTGATTCTCACGGTCGCAACCATCGGCGTCGCCCAGATCCTCGGGTTCCTCGAGATCGGTATTCCGCTCTTGCTCAACCGAGACGTCAACCGGCAGGACATTCGCGCGAGCCTGGCCAGCCCGTTCCGGACGTCCTTCGAGTTCGGTCACGTGCTCTTTTCGGGCGACCACATCGTCGTCTTGGTCCTGTCGCCGCTGATCCTCGTCGGGCTTTTCCTCTTCTTCCGTTACACGCGCTACGGAGTAGCGGCCCGTGCGACGGCCGAGAACGCCGAGCGAGCGAAGCTGCTCGGTGTCCGGGTAGCCCGTGTCTCACTCGTCGTTTGGGGGCTGGCGGGACTGCTCTCTGCGGTCACGGCAATCCTTCGGGCGCCGATTCTCGGCTTCACGCTCGGAGTGATTGGGGGCCAGGGACTGCTCCTGCGCGCCCTGGCGGCCGCCGTCATCGCGCGCATGGACAGCTTGCCGGTGACGATCGGCGCTTCGGTGCTGCTCACCATGGCCGAGCAGACGATCTTCTTCTCGTTCGGCCAGACGGGGATCGCCGAGGGGTTCCTGCTCTTCGTGATCGTTCTCGCCTTGCTCCTCCAGCGCCGCCGTCTCGGCCGTGTCGACCTCGGCGCGTCGACGTGGCGGGCGGTGCAGGAGGTGCGGCGCGTTCCGAAGGAGCTGCGCGCGGTGCCGGAGGTGCGCTGGGGCCGGGCCGCACTGGTCGGCATTCTCGGGTTGATCACCGTCGCGACACCGTTCTTCCTCAGCGCCAGTAACACGAGTCTCGCGTCCGCGATCTTGATCTACGCGATGATCGGCATCTCGATCGTCATGCTCACCGGCTGGAGCGGAAACGTGTCGCTCGGGCACTGGGCCTTCGTCGGCGTCGGCGCGATGGCGGCCGGAAAGATCGCGAGTGGTGTCGCCCCCAAAGACTTCTTCCTGACGCTGCTGTTCGTCGGTGTGCTGGGGGCCGCCGCGGCCGTGCTCATCGGGCTCCCCGCATTGCGCATTCGGGGGCTGTTTCTCGGCGTGACGACGCTTGCCTTCGCGATCGTGTCGTACAGCTGGTTCTTCCAGCTCGACATCATGACCCCGGCCGGAGCGATCCCACGCCCGAAGCTGCTCGGACGGATCGACATCACGTCTGAGTTCGCCTACTACTACGTGTGCCTGATCGGTCTCGGTCTGACGGCGATTGCGGGCTGGAACCTGCGGCGGACGCGGACCGGGCGGAACTTCATCGCCCTGCGCGACAACGAGCTGCAGGCCCAGTCGCTCGGCGTGCGTCCGGTGCGCGCCAAGCTCGCCGCATTTGCGATCTCCGGATTCTTCGCGGCGCTCGCCGGAGGCCTGTACGCCTACCACCAGCAAGCGCTGCGGTTCGACCGTTTCCCGCCGGAATTCTCGCTTGCGTTGTTCGCAATGGTCGTCATCGGCGGGATGGGCTCGATGACGGGCGCGGTCCTCGGTGCTGTGTATCTGCGGGGCGTGCAGTTCTTCCTGCCGGCCGAGTACCAGCTGCTGGCCACCGGAGTGGGGATGCTGCTTCTGTTGTTGCTCTTCCCGGGTGGCCTCGGCCAAATCTTGTTCGGCTGGCGCGATCGCTTCCTTCGCCGCGTCGCGGCCCGGCACAAGATTCTCGTTCCGAGCCTTGTCGCCGACCGCCGTGTCGAGGAAGGAATCCTCGAGTCGACCGTCTCCACGCCCAAGCGCAAGCCCGCGAAAGCGCTCGCGGGAGCGGGGAGGCGTTCGTGAAGGCCAAGCCCAAGCCGAAATCGTCGGCGCGCAGGAAGGCGGTTCGGCCGAAGGCACCGGTACGAAGGGCGGCCGAGCCGTCCCCGCCGTCGTTGCGCGACAGGTTCGCGACGCGGATCGCGCCCGAGCTCGCGCGCTACCCGCTCTTCCCGCTGCTCGTCTTGTTCGGCTTGAACCTCGTCGACGAGTTCGACATACAGGCATCGCTCATCCTCGGCCCGGAGATCAAGGAAGCGTTCGGCCTCTCCAACGCGGGCCTGGCCGGCGTTCGGACGGCCGCGGCGCTCGCCGGACTGTTGATTCCCGTCATCGGCGTCCTCGGCGACCGTTCCAACCGTGTCCGGATGGCATGGCTCGGCGCCGCTGTGTGGGGGGTCTTCGCCTTCTCGACGGGTCTCGTCCCCGGCTCGATGGTCGCCTTGCTCGTCTTCGTGCGGTTCGGATCGGGGACGGCCAAGCTCGTCAACGGACCGATCCACACGACGCTCCTGGCCGACTACTACCCGCCCGCTGTGCGGGGCCGCGTGTATGCGTTCCATCGATCGGGTGACGCGTTCGCCGCCATCCTCGGCCCGGCGCTCGCCGGACTCGTCGCCTGGCAGCTCGGGTGGCGGTACGCCTTCTTCCTGCTCGCGATCCCGACCTTCCTGCTGATCTTCCTCACCGTGCGCATGCAGGAGCCGGTGCGCGGCATCACCGAAGATCGTGAGGCGGCACTGGGGGCCGCGAAAGAGGAAGCGGTTCCGTTCGGTCAGGCCGTGCGATGGCTGTACTCGATCCCGACGATGAAGCGCCTCTTCTTCGGCGCCTTCTGTGCCGGACTCGGCGGCATTGCGTACGCGGTCTTCTCATCGGTCTTTCTCGACGAGGTCTTCGGCGTGAACGAGCTCGGACGCGGCGTGATCGCTTCGTCGGGCGCGCCGGCCGCTTTGGTCGCGTTCTGGTTGGGCGGCCGCGTCACGGACAAGCTGATTCGGACGAAGACGATGGCCCACGTGACCGCGTTCTTCGGGTTCTCGGTCGTCGGGCTCGGTGTCGTGCTGGCGCTGTACGCGATGGCGCCGGCGTTGTGGGTCGCCGTCGTCATCACGTCGGCGATCGGATTCTTCCTTGCGTTATGGGTCGCCCCCTACTTGACGATCACCGGACTCGTCTCACCGCCGCGCATCCGGTCCCTCGGACTGAGTTACGCGGGCTTCTTCACGACGCTGGGCATCGTCGGAACCTTGCCGATCGGCGCCATCGCCGACGGGCCGGGTGTTCGGTGGGCGCTCTTCGTCGCGGCGCTCGTGCTCGCTGTCGGCGGCCTGGTGTTCGCGTCGGCTGCGAAGTTCGCGAATGCCGATGTGAGCCGTGCGCTGCAGGTGCTGGGAACCGAGGCGCAGCTTCGTCTCCAACGCACGACGCAGGCAACCCGTTCCTTGCTCAAGGTTCAGGGCGTCGACGTCGCCTACGACGACACGCAAGTGCTCTTCGGCGTCGACTTCGATGTGCAAGAAGGCGAGCTCGTCGCTCTGCTCGGGACCAACGGCGCCGGCAAGTCGACGTTGCTCAAAGCGATCTCGGGTCTCGTTCATCCGCGGGCCGGCGCCGTGTATTTCGACGGTCGCGACATCACTCATCTCGAGCCGCACGAATCGGCGGCGCTCGGAATCATCCTCATGCCGGGCGGCAAATCGATCTTTCCGACACTCACGGTGCGGGAGAACCTCGACATGGCTGCGTGGCTCTACGACCGCGACAAGGAGTACGTCGACGAGGCAAAGGCGCGCGTCTTCGAGATCTTTCCGGTTCTCGCTCAGCGCGGCGAGCAACAGGCGGGAAGCCTGTCGGGCGGCGAGCAGCAGATGCTCTCGCTCGCGCAGGCCTTCATCGCCAAGCCGAAGCTCCTGATGATCGACGAGCTCTCGTTGGGCCTCGCGCCGCTCATCGTGCAGCAGCTACTCCGCATCGTCGAAGAGATTCACAAGAACGGAACGACGGTCGTGCTCGTCGAGCAGTCGGTCAACGTGGCGCTCACCGTCGCGAAGCACGCCTACTTCATGGAAAAGGGCGAGATCCGTTTCAACGGCTCGACGACCGAGCTGCTGCGCCGCCGGGACATCTTGCGTTCGGTCTTTCTCGAGGGCGCCGGTACGGTCGTCGGCGGCAACGGCCGGCGACAGGCCGCGAAGAGCGCGAGAGCATCACGCAAGCGTTCCAAACAGGACGACGTCATCTTGTCGGTTCGTGATGTTTCCGTTTCCTTCGGTGGGATCGTCGCAGTCTCCGACGTTGGCTTCGACGTCTACCGTGGACAGATTCTGGGGCTCATCGGCCCGAACGGCGCAGGGAAGACGACGCTCTTCGACGTCATCTGCGGATTCATCGCGCCGGACACCGGCCATATCAGGCTCGAGGATCGCGACATCTCCGACCTTGCCCCGGCTGAGCGTTCGCGGGCCGGGTTGGGCCGCTCGTTCCAGGACGCAAAGCTCTTCTCCTCGTTGACGGTCGGCGAGACGCTCGCATGCGCGCTGGAGCGCAAGATCCGAGCGCAGGACCCGATCTCGAGCGCGACCGGCATGCCGTGGGCGCTGTCGACCGAGCGGCTGATCACGAATCGTGTCGAGGAGCTCATCGATCTTCTCGGCCTCGGTGCCTTCCGCGACAAGTTCGTCTCGGATCTTTCAACCGGGTCGCGCCGGATAGTCGACCTCGCATGTGTGCTCGCACACGAGCCGTCCGTCCTGCTGCTCGACGAACCGTCGTCGGGCATCGCCCAGCGCGAGACCGAGGCGCTGGGACCCCTTCTGCACCGCGTCAAGGAGGCGACCGGATGCACGATGCTCCTCGTGGAGCACGACATGCCGCTGGTCACCAGCGTCGCCGACGAGCTGATCGCCCTGGAGACCGGACGAGTCATCGCGCGCGGCGCTCCCAAGGACGTTACCAACGACCCGGCCGTGGTCGAGGCGTACCTCGGCACGGACAATCGCATCGTGGCTCGGTCCGGTGCGCGCGGCCGCCGCTCGCGGACGCGCCGACGGTAACATCACGCGTTGATGTCTCGCTCGTTGGAAGTCGTCCTGGTCGTCGTCGTTCTCGCCGTGGCCCTCAGCTTGTCGGCCATCGGGAGCCCGTCCGTTCCCGAGCAACGTCCGGCCGCGCTCGACGGTTATCGCGTCGTGTACCGGCTCGAGGATCGAACGAGCCGGCCGGCGCGAATCGCGACGGAGGTGCTGGAAGTCCGTCGTCCGTACGACGGGATTCTCCTGACGCACAGCGGCCCCACCGCCGAAGGTCAGATCTCGACCGGTCAGGTCACGAACCGCGAGGCGTTCTGGCAGCTGTACGTCGGTGGTGAGCTGCAGTTCGGCGTGCGGAGAATGCCCGGGGGGCCGGTCCGCGACGCTTCGTACGCCGTGCTGCGCGAGGCGGCGAAGAAAAAGATGGCGCTCGCGATGGGCGCCGGAAGTGTCCTCGGACGCCCCTGCGCCTGGTTCGCGTTTGCGATGCCGGCTCCGCAGCGCCTCAACCGGCCGACCGGCGAGAGCCGAGTCGAGTCCTGCGTGACGCCCGCCGGCGTCGTGCTGCAAGAGGTGTGGACGCTGCGCGGTCGTGTCGCGAGGATCGTTCGGGCGCTCTCGGTGACGACGAGCACGCCGTCCCGGCGGCTGTTCCTTTACGGCCTCGATCCGCTCAAAGAGAAGGTTCGCCAGCCCGATGCCGCAAAGCTTCTCCGCCAACAGTTCGTCGTCGACGACGAAGCGAGCGTGGAGGCGCCCATCGAGGTGCGGGCACCGGCGGGCTGGCGGCGGGATCGAACGGCGGTGGCCTCTCAGGCGGCGGGAACGACGGCGACGCAAGTCGTTAGCGAGACGTATCTCCGCGGGACGCAGCTCGTCGTTGTCGAGCGCGGCGTCCATCCGTCTCTCCGCCCCACCTGGCCGCTCGACGAAGGGGAGGAGATCGATCTTGGACGGCTCGGCGACGGCCGGATCGTGTACTTCCAAGATCGCGTCGAGTTGCGGCTCACGGGTGACTTCGGGCTGGTCCGCATCGCGGCGCCGTCGTTGCGCGACGCGTTGGCGTTCTCGCGAGGACTCCGTCAGGCCGGCTGATACACGAAGCGCACGGGCACCCGAAGCCCTTCGGGCCCGAAGATGAGCAACGTTCCGCGCTCGGGATCCGGGCAGTCGCGGCGCTTGGCGACCGTCGTCTCGATGAGGAAGTCGGGAGCGTGGTGGAACGTGATGTCGCCGTATTGGTCGCGCGTATAGGTGACGCCCCAGCCGTCATCGACCTTCACGTCGACGACGCCCGGATAATTCGCCTCGATCCAGCCGTGACGCTGGGCGAGCGTGCGTTCGACGTGACTCTGGGTCGTCGCGCCGCGCTCGGGAAGCTTCCCGATGTTCTCGCGCCGCAGCGCGCGGTCGCTCAGCTTGCTCGGGTTGTACTGGCCCGGACACGCCGCGGCCTGCGGCTCCGAAGAGCACGCCCCCAACGATCCGAGAACCAGGGCGCCGGCAACGACGCAAGCAAAGGGCCCGGGCAATCGCCCGGGCCCCCGCAACATCTGCGCGCTTATCTGTAGACGATTGGTTGCCAGCGCGGGTAGTTGTCCTTCTCGCACTTCCCGGACGGCGTGTCGGTGCACGATTGCTCGGACCGGACGCTCGGTTTGTAGTCGAAGTTCGCGTACTTCGCGTCGCCGCACCAGGAGTTGTAGTTCTCTCCGCCCTTCTCCCACTGCGGCGCCAGCTTGTCCGGCCAGTCCAGATAGTGACGCTGGCAGTCCGGGTAGTCGGGGAAGCCGAGCTGCTGCTCGGGCGGCGGAGAAACAAACCCAGCGCGCCAGCGCCCGGAGCTCCCGTCGGTGATGAAGTAGTACTGGCCCGGACCGGCTCCGACGAGCACCGCGACCGGGTCCGATGTCGGGCCGTCAACGCCGTAGCGTGTCAGCGGGTAGGCCTGCAGTCCGGCCGACGCGGTGTTCGCCGTCAGATTCGGTCCTGCGAAGAGCATGCCGCCGACCAACGGGAGCCACGAGTAGTACCAAGCGATGATCGCCTGCGGGCCCTTGCAGTACTCGGGGTCGTGGTCCATTCCGGCATCGCTCCGCGGGTCGCACGCCTTCTTCGTCTTCGGCGAGACCTTGTGGTACGTGTGGTAGACCCAGAACGGGTCGCCCGGCCCGTAGCCGAATCCCTGGATTCCGAAGGACGTATAGAACATCGACGCCTTGTCGACCATGTCCTGGTCGAGCGCGAGGCGCTGCACGGTGTTGGTCTGCCAGCCCGTTCCGATGTTCGCGTACTCGGGCCTGAATCCCTGCTGCTTGAACTGAATGATGTGGAAGAACGCGCCGAGGAAGTCGATTAGGTAGATGACCGTCGTCACCCCGGCCAGCTTGAAGCGCGTCGCGATCTGACCGGCCTCGCCGCTGGCGTTGGCGGGGTTGTTGTTGATCTGGAACTCGGTCGTGTTCCTGTCGAAGGTGATCCCGCATTTCGCCTTGATGATGCTCTTGAACTCTGCCGCCGCCTGGTTCGAGTTCGCGTTGTTCGCGTAGATGAGCCCGAACTTGCGCGGCTGCGAGCGAAGCGCAGGATCCGCGGCGTTGACGGCCTTGCCGTTGCCCCACTTCGAAGCGCCCGCACCGCCGGCCTTCAGATCCGAGCAGATCCAGCCGGCTCCGAGCTTGGACATCTTCGTGATGCTCTGGAACTCGTCCCACGCATACGGGGCGAAGCTCGAAAGGAGCTTGTCCGTCGTGTCGAGCAGACCGAAGATCATGGGCCGGCGGTCGGCGGGGATCTTCGCCTTCATGGCCGATGCGACTCCGACGCCGTTCTCGTACAGACCGGGCACGTCGTAGACGACCGCGGAGAACGGCTTCGTCCTGTCGCGCATCGCGATCGCAGCCGCGGTCTGCTTGTCCGGGCACTGGAAAGACCCGGCGTCGACGATGTCGGCGACAAGCTTCCGGCCGTAGAACGGATGGCCGGGCTTGTTCATCTTCTTCATAAGGTCGACGGCCTGAGGAATGTCGGCAGCAACGTCCTGCGCGTGGTCGTTCCAGTAGCGCATGAGCATATCGATCGCTTCGCGAATCTGCTTATTGATGGTCTCGGTATCGCTCGGAGCCTTGCGGTAGAAGCGCGTCTCTTTTGCGAGATTGCCCCCCGCGTTGGAGATGAGCTGGATGATGTTGACGCCGCAGTTCTCGGCGTCGATCCCGAAGGTCAGCTTGATCGTGTCCTTCGTGACGCCGGTCCACGTGTTCGGGTTGGAGCCGTAGCTCGTGGACTGCAGCTTGATCAGCGAGCCGACCTTCCTCGCCTGCGCCGCGTCCGCCGCGGGGTTGAGCGCTCCATATCCGCGTTGGGCGGGTCCGCCGACCTCGACGGATCGCGCTCCCGATTCGTCCTTGTCTCCACCCGGGCCCTGATCACCCGATTCGAGCGCGGAGGCTCCCTTGCTCTTCCCTCCGAGCTCCGCCGCTTGCTCCTTCGGCTTCGAGCACGCAACGGCGACGAGCACAACCGCACTAAAGAGCGCGAACACGCGCAGCCGGTTATTCATGGACGATGGTCCCCCTCTCCCCGCAGGAGCTCCCCAGCTCCACCTTCACTATCGGATCATTGTGCGGCTTTGACTGGTTAGTCAAGCCACGTCAGGATTGCTGCTTAACGATTTCATCGCCTGACTCCAAGCATCCGGTCCCTGGGGAGGGGTCCACACGGTGACCGAACGCCGTACGTTGACAAGCGCGGTCGTCTTCGCTGCCGGATTCGCAGTCATCGTGCTCGCCGGCAAAGTGGCGTTTCCGCTGTTCAGCGACGCCCTCGCCGTTCCGAATGGGATGTACCTGCAGGGCCTGATCGTGGGAATGCTGTCCGGCCTCCTCGCCATCGGACTGGTTCTCATCTACCGGTCGAACCGGATCATCAACTTCGCCCAAGGGTCCCTCGGGGCTGTAGCGGCAACCCTCGCCAACGAGCTGTTCGTCGTCTTCAACGTGCCCTACGTGATCTCACTGATCACCGGCATCGTCGCCGGCGTGGCGTTGAGCTTGTTCGCGGAGTTCGTCTTCATCCGCCGCTTCGCGAAAGCGCCTCGCTTGATTCTCACCGTTGCCACCATCGGCATCGCGCAGCTGCTCAGTATTCTCGAGCTGCTTCCGCAGCTTCTCAACAGGTCTCCGTCCGAGCAGCAGGCGGCGGGGACCTTCCGCAGCCCCTTCACGTCACATTTCGACTTCGGATCGGTTCGATTTACCGCCGACCACATCATCGTGCTCATCGCGGTTCCTCTCATTCTGGGCGGCTTGGCGTTTTTCTTCACGAGATCGAGATACGGCGTCGCTTCACGTGCAGCCGCGGAGAACGAAGAGCGTGCGCGCCTGCTCGGTTGCCGCGTGAAGCGCGTATCGCTCGTCGTCTGGGGGCTGGCCGGCCTTCTATCGGCCCTGACCGCGGTTCTGCGTGCGCCGATCCTCGGTTTCCAGTTCGGTGCGGTCCAGGGCCCCGACCTTCTGCTGCGAGCGCTCGCGGCCGCCGTGCTGGCCAGAATGGAGAGCATCCCCGCGACGGTCGGCGCAGCCGTCCTCATCACGATGGGCGAGCAGACGATCTTCTTCTCGTTCGGCGCAACTGGTTTGCGCGACGCGTTCCTCTTGGGCGTGGTCGTGTTCGGATTCCTCGCACAGCGGAAGCGATTCGGACGTGTCGATCCCGGTTCGTCGAGCTGGCGAGCTGTTCAAGAGGTCCGGCCGGTGCCGCGTGAGCTGGCCGGCGTCCGCGACGTCTCGCTCGCGCGTTGGGGAGTCCGGATCGGTTTGTTCGTCATCGTGCTCATCCTTCCGCAGGTCTTGAACACGTCGAGCACGAACCTCGCATCTGTCTTACTCGTCTACGCGATGGTCGGCATCTCGCTGGTCATCCTCACCGGCTGGAGCGGCAACATCTCGCTCGGGCAGTGGGCGATCGTCGGCGTCGGTGCGCTCATCGCCCAGCGGCTGGCCGCTGCCAGCGCGCCGCCCGACTTCTTCATCATCCTCATCGTCGCCGGACTGAGCGGCGCCGTCGTGTCGTTGCTGATCGGCGTCCCCGCGCTGCGCATCCGTGGGTTGTTCCTCGGCGTCACGACGTTGGCCTTCGCGATTGTCGCTGCGAACTGGATCTTCCAATGGGAGATCCTCCGCACGGACCAGGCGATTCCTCGCCCGGCCCTGTTCGGGTACCTCGACCTCACGGGCGAGCGGCCGTTCTTCTACGTGTGTCTCGCCGGGCTGCTCTTCTCGCTGTGGGTCGCACGGAATCTCCGGCGCTCGCGCTGGGGACGCAACCTCATCGCCATGCGGGACAACGAGACGCAAGCACAGGCGCTGGGGATGCGGCTCACGGCGATGCGGCTCAGCGCATTCGCGATCTCTGGGTTCCTCGCAGCTCTTGCCGGAGCGCTGTACGCGTATAACGCGCAGTCGGTCGATTACAACCGGTTCACGCCGATCCTGTCGCTGGTGATGTTCGTGATGGTCGTCATCGGCGGCATGGGCTCGCTCGCCGGCCCGGTGCTCGGCGCGATGTACGTGCTCGGGATCCAGTACTTCCTGCCCGTCGAGCTTCAGCTGTTCGCGACGGGCTTCGGAGTTCTCATCATGCTGCTCGTGTTCCCGGGCGGTCTCGGCCAGGTCTTCTACGGAATGCGAGACAGGTTCCTGCGCGAAATCGCAACGCGCCGCAACATCCTCGTGCCGAGCTTGATTGCCGACAAGCGCGAGGTCGAGCCGATTCACGAGCTTGCCGAGGCAAAGGGTCTCGGGGACCGCGAGGAGGCGCAGATGCGCAAGCGAGCAAAGGCGAAGGTTCTCGCGGGAACGAGAGGGAAGTCATGAAGACCGCCGAGCGAAAGAAGAAGGAAGCGGCGCCGAAACGGGTTCCGCTCGGCCCCCTCGGTCGCTACTTCATGAGGGCCGCGGATGGTGCCCCTGTATTTCCCCTGGTCATCCTCTTTGCGCTCTTCCTCGTCGACGAGTTCGGCACGGCGGCGTTCGGAGTGCTTGCGCCGAACATTCAGGACACGTTCGATCTCACCGACCGGGCCTTCGGCGGGATCTTCATCTTGCAGGCATCCCTTGTTCTGGCCTTCGGGGTTCCCGTCGGCTACTACGGCGACCGGCTCCCGCGGCGGACGTTCGTGTGGGTTGGGGCGATCATCGCGGGTGTTTTCTCGTTCATGACGGGGATCGTCGGGATCCTCTGGCTCTTCGTCATGATGCGGCTGGCCAACGGCGTTGGACTCGTCGTGAACACGGCCGTCCATCCGTCGCTGTTGTCCGACTACTACAAGCCGGAGCGCTGGCCGGCGGTGTTCTCGGTCCACCGCAACGCACAGTTCCTCGGCCTCATTCTCGGCCCGGCGATCGCCGGGACGGTCACCGTCCTCTACAGCTGGCAGGCCGCCTTCATGGTTCTACTCGTCCCGATCGTGTTGCTCGCGATCGTTTCGATGCGACTCAAGGAGCCGCTCCGCGGCGGCACACAAGACGAGGAAGCGGCCAAGATCGCGGCCCAGGAGAAGCCCGCCCCGTTCGATCGCGCGATCCGAACGGTCATGTCGATCAAGACGCTCCACCGTCAGTACATCGCGTGGATCTTCATCGGCGGAGGGTTCATCCCGCTCGCGTTCTTGCCGTCGCTGTATCTGGAGAGGCACTACAACGTCGACGCCCTCGGCCGAGGCTTCATCATCGGCACGGGTGCGGCCGCCACGCTCGCCGCGGTCACGCTGTCGAACTCGCTCACGCGCAAGGCGCTGGCGAAGGGGATGGGCGAGCCCCTGAATCAGACGGGCTGGGTGCTGTGCGCGGTCGGCGTCGGCATCGCGCTGATCTCCACCGCCCCGTGGCTGTGGCTCACGGTCTTCTGGCTGGTCGTGACGAACTTCATCGGCGGGCTGTTCTGGGTGCCGTTCTTCGTGACTCAGGCGCTCGTCGCCCCGGCCCGCGTGCGAACGCTCGCCCTCAGCCTGGGCAACGTGTTTCTCGTTTTCGGCGTCTGGCTGCTCGTTCTGCTCCCGGGCCTGCTTACGATCTCCGATCGCAACGGACCACAGTGGGCACTGATCGCGGTCGTGCCGTACTGGCTGATCGGCGGTCTCGTGCTCCGTTCGGGGCGGCACTTCGTTCTGGACGACGCGACACGCGCGCTCGAGATGCTCCAGACGACGGCACGGTTGCGCGAAGAGCGACTCAACCGGACGACCGACAAGCTCCTCGTCGTGTCCAATGTCGACGTTGCGTACGACCAGACGCAGGTCCTGTTCGGAGTCGATTTCGTCGTCCGCGAAGGCGAGCTCGTTGCGCTGCTCGGCACCAACGGCGCCGGAAAGTCGACGCTCCTCAAGACGATCTCGGGCCTCGTCCATCCGATGAAGGGATCGCTCTTCTTCGACGGCGAGGACATCACCTTCCACGATCCGGAGGAGACGGCCGAGCTCGGCATCATCCAGATGCCCGGCGGGAAGTCCGTGTTCCCATCGCTTTCGGTCAAAGAGAACCTCGACATGGCGTCCTGGCTCTACTTCAAGGACGAGAACCATCTGCGCGAGTCATTCGACACGGTCTACGAGGTCTTTCCGGTGCTGAACCAGCGCTTGAATCAGCAGGCGGGCAGTCTGTCCGGCGGCGAGCAGCAGATGCTCTCACTCGCCCAAGCGTTCATCGCGAAGCCGAAGCTGCTGATGATCGACGAGCTGTCACTCGGTCTCGCGCCGGTTATCGTCCAGCAGCTGCTGGAGATCGTGAAGGACATCCACGCGCGCGGAACCACGATCATCCTCGTCGAGCAGTCGGTAAACGTCGCGCTCACCGTCGCCGAGCACGCGTACTTCATGGAGAAGGGCGAGATCCGATTCGACGGAACGACCTCGGAACTGCTCGGGCGAACGGACATCCTGCGATCGGTCTTCCTCGAAGGTGCGAAGTCGGTTGTGTCGGCGGGCAACGGCTCGAAGGCGCGGAGGCGCGTGAAGCGGTGACACCTTCCCCCAACGGCAAGCTCGCGCTCGACGTCCGCGAGGTCTCCGTGTCGTACGGAGGCGTCCGGGCCGTCGACGACGTCACGTTCACGGCGAGCCGCGGCGAGATCATCGGGTTCATCGGACCGAACGGCGCCGGCAAGACCACGGTGTTCGATGCCGTGTGCGGCTTCGTCGGTACGGAAGGCGGCCGGATCGTTCTGGACGGCGAGGACGTCACCGAGCTGACGCCGACCGAGCGTGCGCGCAAAGGGCTCGGCCGGTCGTTCCAGGACGCTCGGCTGTTCGGATCTCTGACGGTCTGGGAGACGCTCGCGTGCGCGTTCGAGCGACACATGAGCAACGAGGACCCGGTCTCGACCGCGCTTTCGCTTCCGTGGGTGCGCAGGAGTGAGAAGCGAGTCGCCGATCGTGTCGAGGAGATCATCGAGCTGATGGGCCTCACCGCGTTCCGCGACAAGTTCATCTCAGAGCTGTCGACGGGGTCGAGGCGCGTCGTCGACCTCGCCTGCGTGATCGCGCACGAGCCGACGGTGTTGTTGCTCGACGAGCCGTCGTCCGGAATGGCGCAAAAGGAGACGGAGGCGATGGGCCCGCTCCTCCTGCGCGTCAAGGAAGCGACCGGCTGCACCATGCTGCTGATCGAGCACGACATGCCGCTCGTCACCTCCGTGTCCGACGAGCTGATCGCGCTCGAGACCGGCCGCGTCGTCGTGCGCGGGAAGCCGAAGGCGGTCACGACGGATCCCCGAGTCGTCGAGGCGTACCTCGGCACAGACCAGCGTGTGGTTGCGCGTTCCGGAGCAATCCGGGTTTCTGCGAGTCGAAACGGCCGATCGCGATCGAAGGCGAAGGCCAAGGCGAGGGCGAAGCCCAAGCCGAAGGCAAGGGCGAAGCCGAAGGCAAAGACGGCGGCAAAGGCAAAGGCGAAACGTCCGGCCGCGAAGCGCGCGCCGTCCAAGCAGAGGTCCGGCTAGGAAACCTCGGCCGTCTCGACGACGCCGGCGAGCGTCCGCATCTCGTCGACGCCGTCCTCGGGTCCCGTTGCGATGACGCGGTCGCCGGCCTGCAGCCGGAAGCGCTGCTGCGGCCGGTAGATCCAACGGCCGTTTCGCTGAACGGCGAGCGCCGTCATCCCCGTTTCCGTCTTGAACGAGATCTCCTTGAGCGTCTTTCCGTCGGCCGGAGAGCCCGGCTGCACGACGGCATCGGCTGCGACGGCGTCGCTCGCTTCTATTGCTTCGGCGACGATCGGGTGCAGGTCTTCGCCGCGCTCCACCAGTCGCGTCATCGAACGAGCGGCGTCGGAGATCCCCTCGGACGCGTAACCGAGGCGCAGGAGTCCCCGGAGCTCCTCCGGATTCGGCGCACTCTCGGTCGCGCGCAACACCCAGGACTCGAGATCGCCCTGGAGCTCGTCCGAACGTGACTCGAGCGTCGTGACTTCGGCCGCCAATGCGGGTTCGCGCAACATCAACGCCGAATAAGCAAGCCCGACGCTGACCTCGGCCGCGTTCTTCATCGCCACGAGAATGTCGACGGCTTGCTCGAGCTCGTTGAGCGGGGGCCCGGTCTCGCCTTCCCGGTCCGGCGGCGGCGGAGCACCCGCGAGCTCGTAGACGAGGCGGAGTCCATCCTCCGGTCCGCGGAGGAGCAGGACGTCGTCTTCGCCGACGACGCTGTCCGGGCCCGGATCGAACTCCCAGTCCGTTCCGCGCCGGATCGCGATGACCCACATGCCGGTCTCGATGGGGAGCTCGAGCTCACGAAGCGTGCGGCCGGCGCAAGCGGACTCGGCGCGCACACGTATGCGTGCGGAGATCTCGTCGGCATGACGCAGATCGGCGCGGAGGGCGTCCGGAATAGCTAGGACGTCGGACACGACGCGCGAGATGCCGACGGCGGCGTCGGCAATCTGCTCGATACACGACGCGAGATGCAGCACATCGGCCATGCCTTCGGCGTCCTCCGGGCTGCGCGCGGCGAGCATCGAGATGAGCCGGAGGTCCTTGATGTATTGGCCCATGAGCTCTTCGAGGTGGTCGACCTCGTCGGCGAGCTTGGGGTCGGCGAAGAAGACCGCGGCGTACGCGAGATCGACCATCAGCTCGGAGGTGTCCTTCGACTCCGCGAGGAGGTCTTTGACGGTTCGTTTAGGGGGGCCGGCCATGCGTCGGTTGCCTCACAGGATAGTCACGCAAGTCCAAACACGCCGAGAGCGATCGTGAGAGCGACGATCGCGAGTAGGTCCGAAGCGCTGGTGACCACCGGGATGCCGTGGTTGTCCAGGTCGAGGCCGAGACGGTATGTCG
>DASQWC010000064.1:0-7644 GCA_035640475.1 Actinomycetota bacterium
AGTCGCCGGTGCGAAGGCGAGTCCTCCAGGTCTCGTGATCCCCGCCTCCCGCGTCCCCAGCTGACGTACCTGCCTCGCCGGCGGCGCGAGCGAGGCGCCGCCGGGGGACGCGCCGGCGATCAAAAGTAGGAAGGCGACGCCGACGGCCGTTCGGAGCATCTGCGGCCGCAGTAGTCGCCCCCGTAACCTGCCTCTCGCTCTCAGGAGCTGAGCTTACAACTGAACGCGAGCCGGCTACAAGCACGCGGGCGACCACTTTTCGCCTGCAACTCGCGGGGAAAATTCGGGTTCCCTCGAGAAGATTTCGGAGTAAAGTCAGACGGTTCGCCCAAAACTGTGCGGGGTTTTCTTTGGCGACTCACGACGTTCGGGTTCTAGACAACGGTGATCATCTCTACGTCGACGAGGTCGAGCGGCTCAGGCTGCTGCTCGAAGCCTCCTCAACCCTGCTCGGGGCGCTGAGCGTCGAGGCGGTCCTGCCGAACGTCGTCGATCTCGCCAAGCGGACACTCGAAGCAGACGCCTACGCCGTCTGGCGCCATGACGAGGAGTCGGGTACGTGGGCTATCGCGGTCCAGTCGGGCCTGTCCGACGAGTACGTCGAGCAGGCCGGCAATGCGATACGCGGGAAGACGCCGGTCGTCTCGCTCGAGGAACCGATCGTCATCGAGGACATCGCGACAGCCGCTTGGCTCCCATCGGAGCATCGGCATGCGCATGCTGCCGCCGGAACGAAGTCCATGCTCGTCGTCGCGCTCCACTACGGCGGACGCGTTCTCGGCACGCTTGCCTTCTACTACCGGGTGACGCGCCGCTTCACTGAGGCGGAGAAGAGTGTCGCGTCGCTCCTCGCCAATCTGGCGGCGGCCGCAATCGGCGCGGCCGACCTCTACGAAGCGCAGCAGCGTCTCGTCGAAGACCGGAAGTTCGTCGCCGACGCCGGTGAAGTTCTCGCCTCTTCACTCGAGTATGAGGCGACCCTGGCGAACGTCGCGGCGCTGGCAGTTCCGAAGTTCGCCGACTGGTGCGCGATCGACATGGTGGGCAAGGACCGATCCATTCACCGCCTCGCCGTCGCGCACGTCGACCCCGCCAAGGTCCGCTGGGCGAACGAGCTCGCCGAGAAGTTCCCGCCGGACCCGAACGCAGCCTACGGCGTTCCGAACGTGATCCGTACCGGCCGCCCCGAGCTCTTCTCATCGATCCCGCACGAGCTTCTCGTCGACGCTGCCGGCGACACACCGGAGTTGTTGGAGATCCTGCAGGAGCTCGGGCTGAAGTCGTCGATGTGCGTTCCACTCACGGCGAGAGACCGCGTCCTCGGCGCGATCACGTTCGTCTCGGCCGAAAGCGGCCGGCGCTATGACGAAGCGGATCTGGCGACGGCACAGGATCTCGCGCGCCATGCGGCGATCGCGGTCGACAACGCGCTGCTCTTCCGTGACGCCGCGACCGCGCAGCGTCAGGCTCAGGACGCCCTCGGCGTCGTCGACGCCGTCTTTGCCGCCGCGCCCGTGGGGCTCGCCTTCATGGACACCAGCTTCCACTTCGTGCGGGTGAACGAGGCGCTCGCCGCGATCAACGGGCTGTCGGCTCAGGAGCACTTCGGCCGCAGCCTGCGCGACGTGCTCGGTGACGAGCGTGCGGCGGAGATCGAACCCTTCCACCAAAAGGTGCTCGAAACCGGCGAGCCCATTCTCGACGTTCCGGTGACCGGACCGAGCGCGGCCACGCCCGACCAGATGCGTAACTGGCTCGTCAGCTACTACCCGGTGCGAGACCTCTCGAACACGCCGATCGGCGTCGGCGTCGTCCTCACCGACGTCACGGAGCGTGAGCTCGCGCGGTCAGCTGCCGAGACGGCAAACGAACGCCTGAGCGTGCTCGCGGAGGCGAGCCAACTGCTTGCGTCGACGCTCGACTACGAGACGACGCTCGCGAACGTGGCTTCGTTGCTCGTCCCGCGATTCGCCGACTGGTATGCCGTCGACATCCTGGACGACGACGGCCGGTTCAAGCGGATCGCCCTCGTCCACAACGATCCGGACAAGGCCGAGTGGGCCGAGAAGTCGAAGCACCTCTACCCGCCCGACGCCGATGAGCCGGAGGGAACCGGCCGCGTCGTCCGTACCGGCGAGGCGATGCTCTACCGCGAGATCTCCGATGAGCTGCTCGCATCATCGACGAAGGACGAGCAGCACCACGAGATCCTGCGCCGGCTCGGGATGGCGTCGGCGATGGTCGTCCCGCTGACGGCCGCGGGGCGTACGTTCGGCGCGCTGATGCTCGTCTCCGCGGATCCCGATCGACCGTACGACGAGGATGACCTCGAGTTCGCGATGCATCTCGGACGCCGGACGGCGGTGGCGGTCGACAACGCGCGCCTGTACCGAGCGGCGGCCGAGCGTGGACACGCAGCCTTGGTGGTCGAGCACGTCGCCGATGGCGTCACGCTCGTCGACCGCCTCGGCGTGGTGCGAGTTTGGAACCCGGCCGCGGAAACCATCACGGGACTGCCCGCGGCAGAGGCGGTCGGTCGCCACGCGTCCGACGTGTTCGGTTCATGGCCCGCTATCGATGCCCTGTCGCAGACCGACGAGACGCTGCCGTCGACACTGGCCGTGACCGTGAACGGGCGGGAGCTTTGGCTGTCGATCACAGGCGTCGGCTTCGAGGAGGGGAGCGTGTACGCGTTCCGCGACCTGACGTCGGAGCGGGCGGTGGAGCGGCTGAAGTCCGACTTCGTCTCGACGATCTCGCACGAGCTCCGAACGCCACTCGCCGCGATCTACGGGGCGGCGCTCACGCTCAGACGAGAGGACGTCCCGATCGGCGAGCCGCAGCGCAGTGGCCTGCTCGAGGTGATCGCGAGCGAGTCCGACCGGCTCGCGCGAATCGTCAACGACGTGCTCTGGGTCAGCCGGCTGGAATCGGGCGGCATGCCGACCCTGATCCAGCCGTGCAACGGCGTCGAGCTGGCGCGGACCGTCGTCGAGGCTGCTCGCCACTACGTCCCGCCGAGCATCAAGCTCGAGCTCAGCGCTCCGGCGGGTGCACCGTTGATCGCGGCTGATCCGGACAAGACGCGCCAGGTGCTGACGAACCTCGTCGACAACGCCGTCAAGTATTCGCCGGACGGTGGGCGCGTCGCCATCGAGGTCAGCGTCGCCGGGCCGCGCCTGCGGTTCGCCGTGCGCGACGAGGGACTCGGCGTGCCGCCGGCCGAGCACCGTCGCATCTTCGAGAAGTTCTATCGGCTCGACCCCGATCTCACCCGCGGCGTCGGCGGCACGGGCCTCGGCCTCTACATCAGCCGCGAGCTGCTCGAGCGCATGGGCGGCCGGATCTGGGTCGAATCGAGTGGAACAGGTGGCTCCACCTTTGTGGCGGAGCTGCCGCTGGCCGCCTAGGCAAAGCCGCGGCGTCGTGAGAGAGTGGCGGCGTGGGCGGCGCCGCGCTGCTGTGGGCAGAGACTCCCGATGACGATCGGGACGAGACGGACGAGATCGAGGCGCACGGCGACGTGGATGAGACCTTCGCCGTCCGCCGGCTTCGGCGCTGGATCAAAGGGATGTTCGGCGGGAGGCCCGCGCAGGAGGACGAGGGGGAGCGCGAGCCCGAGGACTAGCGCCAGATGCAACGAGACGGCCCGAAAGCCGTCTCGTGGCTTCACGAATACTGCGGCTTAGTACGGGGGTTCTGCCGGCGGCGGGCCGTCGTCCACGTATGTTCTGCGACGTGACCAGTAGCCGGGTCCGGCCCAGGACTGCCAGAAGATCATCGAGATCAGGATGCTGGCCAGCCCCACACCCATCAGGATCCAGCCGACTGCGTCGACGTTGACCGCGCTCGAGGTGGCATTGACCGCGAACGCCAGGACGGCGCCGACGGCAATGAGAAAGATTCCGACTCCGATACCCATTCAACCTCCTTGGTCGTAGAAGTCGGATTCCCGTCCGAGCCGCGTCGGAAACCGGTGCGACGCGGCCCTTGCGCTGCCGCTTGGACCCGCACATTGCGGCAGCGGCTACGCCCACGCGTCAAGTAGGCTCGCGGCGTCCGTGCAGAGGGGTTCGATCGTCCAGCTGATCGTGATCGGCGTGCTGGCCGGCGCGATCGCCTCCGCCGTGGCGCTGATCCCGGACTGGCTTCCTCCGTCGGCCTCCGACGAGGCCGGGCGCATCGACTTCGTCTTCTGGTTCGTCACGGGGATCTGCATCTTCATCTTCGCGATCGTCGCCGCCGTGAGCGTGATGGCGGTTTGGAAATTCCGTGCGAAGCCCGACGACGACTCGGACGGCCCGCCTGTGCACGGCCACACCGGTCTCGAGATCGCCTGGACGGCCCTGCCCGCACTGCTCGTCACCGCGATCGCGATCGTGAGCGCGATCGTGCTAGCGAAGGACGACGCGGCCGGCGCGAACCCGCTCCGCGTCAACGTCTACGCGCAACAGTTCTTCTGGAGCTACGCCTACCCCGGGTACGACAACAAGCAATCCGACGTCCTGCGCCTGCCGGTCGATCGCTCGGTGGTGTTGCGAATGACCTCGAAGGACGTAATTCACTCCTTCTGGGTGCCGGAGTTTCGGCAGAAGCAGGACGTGGTCCCCGGAATCCACCCAACGCTCCACATCACGCCGAACAAGATCGGCACGTATCCCGTCGTCTGCACTGAGCTCTGCGGGCTCGGCCACGGATTGATGCGCTCGCGTGTCGTCGTGATGACCCCTGAGGACTTCCAGAAATGGGCGACGAAGAAGGGGACGTCGTGACCACCGTCACGGTCGAGACGCACGAGGTCCACCCCGTGCACGAGGGCCTCCCGCCGCCGCCCGGCGGTTGGCGCCGGCTCTTCTACCCCGGCCTCCTACGCGCCGCGTGGATGACGCCGCTCTTCTTCGGGCTCGGCTGCGGAATCGTCGTGCTGTGCCGCTGGTGGGGCGGCTGGCATCCGATCTGGTTCGGCTCGATCATCGTGCTCGTCGCAGCGTTGATTGCGGGGCCGATCGGTTTCCTCGCCGGCATCGGCGCCTTCGACTACTGGGTGCGCTACGCGATCGGCTCACCAACGCGTCCCGAGGACCACTCGGGCCACGGCGCGTACAGCTGGCGCGACTACTTCCGCGTGAACACGGATCACAAGGTGATCGGGATCCAATACCTGACCACCACGATCTTCTTCTTCCTGGCGGGCGGCTTGCTCGCGATGCTCGTTCGCGCGGAGCTGGCGAAGCCGGGCATGCAGTTCTTCGACAACCAGACCTACAACGGTCTCTTCTCGGTCCACGCCTCACTGATGATCTTCCTCTTCGTGATCCCGGCGTTCGCCGGCATCGCGAACTTCGTCGTGCCGCTGATGCTCGGCGCGCCGGACATGGCGTTCCCGCGACTCAACGCGCTCTCGTACTGGCTGTTGCCGATCGCCGGAATCATGATGCTCTGCTCGTTCCTCGTCCCGGGCGGCGCGTTCGCCGCCGGTTGGACCGGCTATGCGCCTCTGTCGGTGCACCAGCCGCTGGGGACGATCTTCTTCAACATGGGCGTCCAGTGGGCGGGCGCGAGCTCGATCATGACCGCGCTCAACTTCCTGGTCACGATCATCACGATGCGCGCGCCCGGCATGACCTTCTGGCGCATGCCGCTGCTGGTCTGGGCGAACTTCACGACCTCGCTGCTGGTTGTGATCGCGAAACCGTTCATCGCCGGCTCGCAGTTCTTCGTGATGTTCGACCGCATCATGCACACGAACTTCTTCGAGACTGCCGGCGGCGGCTATGCGCTCGGGTACCAGCACATCTTTTGGTTCTACTCGCACCCGGCCGTCTACATCATGATGTTGCCCGGGTTCGGGATCGCCTCGGAGGTGATCTCCGCAATGAGCCGCAAACCGATCTTCGGCTATCGGCTGATGGCGTTATCGCTGCTGGCGATCCTCGTCCTCGGCTTCTCGGTGTGGGCGCACCACATGTTCGTCTCCGGCATGGCGCCGTGGCTCCGCGTACCGATGATGGTCACGACGCTGATGATCGCCGTCCCGACCGGAATCAAGGTCTTCTCCTGGCTGGCGACGATGTGGGAAGGCAAGATCAATTTCTCCACACCGATGCTCTGGGCCGGCGGCTTCGTGTCGATGTTCGTCATCGGGGGGCTTTCCGGGATCTATCTCGGCGCGGTCCCGATCGACATCCACGTCAGCGACACCTATTTCGTCGTGGCGCACATCCACTACGTGCTCTTCGGCGGCTCCCTGTTCACGATCTTCGCGGGGATCTACTACTGGTTCCCGAAGATGACGGGCCGCATGTACGACGAGCGCCTCGGCAAGCTGCACTTCTGGCTGACGTTCATCGGTTTCAACGCGACGTTCTTCCCGATGCACCTGATCGGGACGCAGGGGATGCCGCGCCGCGTCTCCGACTACGACCCGGTGTTCGGCGACTGGAATCTCTTCATCTCGGTCGCGTCGTTCTTCCTCGGCGCCTCGACGCTCGTGTTCCTCTACAACATGGTCACGAGCATGCGACGCGGGGCGCCCGCGCCCGGCAACCCGTGGCGCTCGCTGACGCTCGAGTGGCAGGTCTCGTCGCCGCCGCCGGTGTTCAACTTCGACGAGATCCCACAGGTCGTCGGCAATCCGTACGAGTACGGCGTGCCGGGCGCGCGTCATGCCGTCCTGAACGGCCGGCCTGCAGCGACCGAGGTGACGGTGCGCTGATGCATTTGCTCGTTGTCGCCAACGAGACCGTGACGGGGCGGTCGCTGATCGAGGCGGTCGAGCGTCGCCGGGACAAGGAGCTGCGCGTCACGGTCATCTGCCCCGTCAATCAGCCCCAGCGCGGGTACGTCGTCTACGAGGACACGCGACGTGCGGCGGCGGGGCGGCGGCTCGACCGCACGCTCTCGATGCTCCGCGAGGAGAGCATCTCGGCCCACGGCCTGGTGGTCGAGTCCGACCCGGTGACCGCGGTGCGAGACGCGCTCGCCCAGCTCGAGCCGCCCGTAGACGAGATCGTCGTCGCAACCCACCCGCAGCAGAAGTCCGGCTGGTTGCGTAAGAACGTCATCGACCGGATCCGAGACGCCGCCGCCGGTCGCCCCGTCGAGCACGTGGTCGTCGACGTGAGCGCAGAGACGGGCCAGCAGAACGTGCTCGTCATTGCGAACGAGACGGTGCTCGGACGACATCTCCTCGACAAGATCCGCGAGCGCGCAGCACGCGGGAAGACGAGCTTCCTGATCGTTTCGCCGCAGAGTGATCCCTCGGAGGGAGCGCATCCCGAGGCCGAGCGCCGGCTGAAGCGCGCCCTCGCCGAGCTGCGCGGGGCCGGCATCGACGCGCACGGTCAGGTCGCGCATCCGGATCCCTTCTCGGCGGCACTCGAGGCGATGCGGGAGGAGCGTGTCGACGAGATCATCGTCTCGACCTTCGGCCCCGAGAAGTCGGGCTGGCTCCGCCGCGACCTGGTCGAGCGGCTTCGCGAAGAGACGAAGCTGCCGGTCGAACACGTGATGGCGCCGAGCGAGGTGCCGGCCTAGTGGAAGCGCACGCGGTCCCGCATCACGGCCCGCCCGCAGCCCATCAGAGCTCGCGCGTCAGCGCCTCGGTGCTCGGCATGCTGCTCTTCATCGCCTCAGAGGTGATGC
>DASQWC010000065.1:0-9925 GCA_035640475.1 Actinomycetota bacterium
AATCGAGAGCTCATACGCAGCGAGCGCGACCGAGCACAGCGGAGTTCTTGCCTGGCATTACCTGTGTTCTGGTGAGCGGTCCAAAGCTGTTAGTTACCTTGAGGGCTTCGGCGAACGGCTGATGTCGGTGTATAAGTACGACCAAGCCATCGATGTGCTCGAGGATTGCCGTCGCCATGTTCCCAGGGAGAAGGGTGATGCGTATAGGCGCGTTACGAAGAAACTCGCTGAGCTTCGTGCACGGATTGGAGACCTTGATGGCGCCACGAGCCTCCTCGATGACCTGATCTCTTCCTCAGAAGGAAACGAGAAATCGGCGCTCTTGGCGCTTAAAGCGCAGATTGTTGCAGAGGCTGGGCATATCGAGGCTGCCACTGAACTCGTGCGTGAGTGCCTTACTCTTCCTGCTGAACAGCAGGTTGTTGATCGTCTTACTACCCTTGCGGCACAGCTGTGTCTTCGACGCCAGGACCTGCTCGGTGCGAAAAGTTGTCTTGAGGCACTTGGTGTACCCGAGAGGCTCGCACCGGAGACTGGCTTCGACGCGGCATCACTTTGGGCTGGATATCTCGTTGGTGTAGGTGACTTTACGGCCGCCAAGCCCTGGGGAGAGCGAGCCGTCGCGCTTGCGCAGAAGTTGGGCAAGGCCGGACTGGAGTTCCGGTCGACTCGCCAACTTGGCCTGATTCATTTGCTGAACGGACGTGTGCGCGCGGGTCATGCACTACTTAGAGATGTCTTCGACAAAGCGTCTCAGCTCGACTTTGCAGTCGCTGCTGTTGAGAGTGGTGTCAACCTAGTCCATGCGGCTTGTTTGTTGGGCGAGATCGTTGAGGCAGAACGAGTGAGCAAGTTGATGATGGGGCTCACTGAGTCTCCGTTCTGGATTGCACACATACGGTCAAACCTCTCCACTATCAGCTTTGAACGAGGGGATCTCGCAACCGCTGAGGAGCTAGCGTCACAAGTACTGGAAGCCGGAATTGACTCGACATCGCCGGCCCCTCGGATAGCTGCACGGACTCTGCTTGCGAGAGTCCGCATGGCAGAGCGCGCTTGGAAGCTGGCAGAACGAGAACTTTCGCTCGCCGAGCAGGACGCAGGTCCGATCGCCGGTCGCCGTGGGCTCGCGATGATGCTCAGAACATACCGGGGCGAGCTTGCGTGGCGTTCAGGTGACTGGGACTCCGCCCTCACCGAGGCCGACCTTGCGCTCGAGGAATCTCAACGAGTCGAGAAACCCGCCCACATTCCCGCGTTAAGACTCAAAGGAACCGCGTTGTGTCACCTTGATCGAGCTGAGGGCCTGGCGCTTCTCAACGATGTGAGCAATATGGCGAGAGTGATGGAAATGAAGCTCGAAGAGGCTCGTACGCTTGTGGCAATCGGCACATGGTCAACGGGAATCTCCGGAGCGCACCTAGATCGTGCGGAAGCGTTGTTCCGTAGGTGCGGTAGTCGTCAAGGCCTGAGGGAGATCTCCGAATTGGAGCAATCAACGACGTAGTAATTAGCCAATAGGGCTTCTCACAAGCCATGTCGACGACAATAGTTCGACTTGATGACGAGTCACTCGCCCTTCTCTGCATTTCGCTGGCAGGTCGTAGCTCGCGAGTGTCTCGACGTGACTTTCAGGCCCCTTGTTTCGCGCCGAAACAATCGGAGTGCCTCTCTAGCTGGGATCTGCAGCTGAGAACCGGTGCATATGAGAGCCACGCCACAGTTGCCGCCTGACGCAGTGCGTAATCGTGACTGTCGTCGACGTTTCAACTGCTGTATGTTCTCAGCACTCGTCCGGGGTTCGGGCGGCCCTTTGAGCGGGGCTTGGAGATTGAGGTCGCGTCCCAACAGCGGCCTGGGGGGCAGGGAAGGTGCGCGAGATGCGAGTTCGCTTTAGGCCCGGTCGGCCGGTTGTGGCGTTGGCCGTTCTTGCGTTGGTCGGCTTGGTTGTGTCGGGTGGGGCTGTGTCGGCGTTGGGGCCGTCGAATGCTGCCCCGATCGCGTACAACCAGGTGTTCTCCACGACTCAGGGCAGTCCGCAGGAGATCACGCTCTATGCGGCTGATCCCGATGGGGATGCCCTGACGTACATCGTCACCAGCGAGCCGCAGCACGGAACGCTGTCCGGCGTGGCTCCCGGCTTCCTTTACACTCCTGCGCCCGGTTACGCGGGTCCCGACTCGTTCACCTGGCGGGCGAGCGACGGCCAGGCGGAGTCGAGCAGCGCGACGACGTCGGTCAACATCGCAGCGACCACCCAGACCGGTGTGGACTTCCGTGGAGCGAGGACGGCGGCAACGACGCTAGGCACGACGCTGCAGATCAACAAGCCGGTCGGAGTCGTCGAAGGCGACTTCATGCTCCTGCACGTTTCCGTCGTCCTCGTCGGATCACTTGCGCCGCCGCCACAGCAGGTCGGGTTCCCGCCTCCGACGCCGCCGGCAGGGTGGACCCTCGTGCGCTCGACCGATCTCGGCACCGTGATGAGAGGCGTCGTGTACAAGCGGCGAGCGACGGCAACCGACGCCGCGAAGACGTCCTACACCGTGACGTTCGTCCAGCCGGTGCTTGCGTCCGGCGCGATCGCGGCATGGTCGGGTGTTGATCCGACCAATCCGATCGGCGACATCAAGGACGCAACGTCCCCGCTCGGCTCTTCCCTGACCGTGCCCTCCGTGTTCGGCCGCGCGGGTGGACGAGCGGTCGCGACGTTCGCGGTTGTCGGTGGTCCCGTCACAAGACCGCCCTTCATGATCGAGCGCTGGGAGATCTCTTCATCCGGCAATCGTGACGGGCTGATCGCGACGTCCGAAGGGGCCGATCAAGCGCTTGCCGCCGACGGTCAGACCGGCGACCGCACGGCCACCGCAGGGCTCGGCGTCGCGTGGATCGGCCACCTGATCGCGTTGCGTCCCGCTCCAGTCGTCTAGAGCGTTCTGCCCGAGTAGATCCCGGCGAAACCCGGGCTAACTCGACGTCTGCGGGTCACGCCACACAGCACAGTGAGACGCGAAGTGCTTGAGCGCTCCACTCTTGACCACGATGGTCCGTGGCCGCAGCACCGTCGCATACATCTGCATCAGCGCGACGAGGTCGAGAAGCGATCTGTATCCGGAGACGCCGGACAGGTCCATGTAGACGACCGTGAACGCTGTGCCGAGGTCAAGCGCCGAGCGGACATCGAAAGCATCCAGCACTTCGAATCGGATACCCGGGTGCGACTGGCGCGCGCGACAGATGCACTCCTTGCTCACGTCGGTCCCAATGACCTCCTGCGCGACGGCCGCGAGTTCGCGCGTCGTCGTACCCCACTCGCATCCGAGCTCTAAGACGATGTCGTCGGAGCGGACGACTTGGGTAATGCTCCTTCGGTACTCCGCCACGCCGCGAGTCGCGACGAAACGTGTGTCGACCTTGAACTGCCGGTCGTTCGCCATCTCGACCTCCCGACAAAGCAAAGCGCCCGAACGCTGCGCTTCGAGCGAGCGGCGCCTTGTTCGCACGCCCGTGCGCAGCCCTCAGGCGCTCTAAGGCCGAAGCCAGGTCGAGCTTCCCGCCTCTGAGGCGAACCGATGCCTCAGCGCGATGCCTCCCGAAAGACCGAGTGGAGCATACCGTCACGCCGCCCAAGCCGAGAACGTTCTGCACCGAGCCGGCTTGTCTCGAGCTCGTCACTTCGGAGCGAATTGGGCCCGCTTGGTCATCAGGCATTGACCTTAGTTTCGGCAGACTGAGGCGGTGCCGAAGGAGCCTGTCTATCTCGAGGTTGGGAAGAAGCGGGTCTTCGCGTGTGCCGTCGAGTGGCCGGGTGGGGCACGGAGCGGCAAGGACGAGCGGGAAGCACTGGATGTCCTTGCTTCGTACGCGAAGCGCTACAAGAGAGCGCTCGGCCGTCGTGCGAGTGGCCTGAGCGTTTCTGCTGCGTCGGACCTTCGGGTTGTCGAGCGGCTTCCCGGTGGTTCGGGGACCGATTTCGGTATGCCGGGTGAGCTTCCGAAGGCGGATCGTCGTCCTCTTCGGGCTGCGGAGCTGAAGCAGATGACGCAGATCCTCGAGGTGTGCTGGAAGCGCTTCGATTCCGTGGTGCGAGCGAACAAAGGCGCCGAGCTTCGAAAGGGGCCGCGCGGCGGTGGGCGCGACCTCGACAAGATCGTCGCCCACGTCCTGGAGGCCGAGGTGGCGTACCTCAACGCGCTCGGCGGGAAGTTCAAGGCGTCCGGTCCTGATCCGGCGCCCTTGCGGGCGGCGATCATCGAGGCCCTGGGGGGCCAAGATTCGCGGCGAGCTTCCCGAGAAGGGTCCGAGAGGCGGACTGAAATGGCCGACGCGGTACTTCGTCCGCCGCTCGGCGTGGCACGTGCTCGACCACCTGTGGGAGATCGAGGATCGATTGACGTAACTCGCGTCATCGCTTGCAAAGCGTCATCGACTGGAAGCGCCAGCCTTCGTCGCCGGCGACGATCGTGTGGAAGTCGATGATGTCGAACGACCCGCGCGCGAGCGACGTGAGCTCCTCGTCGGTGCGGAACACGAAGAACCGGGGCGGATCGTGCTTGTCCTCGTCCCATATCCCTTCGCTCGGCCCGCGTCCGGCATGAACGCCGACGTAGCAAAGGCCGCCGGTGCGCAGGACGCGGTTCATTTCGCCGAACACGGCCGGCATGTCCGCGGTGGGGACGTGGAGAAGGCAATTCAGCGTCCATATCGCATCGAAGGATCCATCCTCGAAGGGCAGGTTGAGGACGTCGGCGACGTGTGCGTCCAGGCCTTTCTCTCGGCATCGTGCGACGAACTGTGGTGTCAGGTCGGTGGCGACGACGTGCAGCCCGCGTTGCTGAAAGAACACGCTGTCATCGCCCGTGCCGGCGCCGATCTCCAGCAACCGGGACGTTGGTGCGAGGCGAGCCAGGAATGCCAGGCGCTCATCGAGCTTCCACTGTTGCTTGGCGAAGCCGTCCCGCATGTCCGCGTCGCCGGAGTATGCGCTGCGCATGTACGCAGTGATTTCGGAGTACTTCACCGGGTTTCCGTCTCTCATGGCGCGGGTTTGCGGCCGAGGATCCAGACGAAGCGGACTTCTTGGTCGTCCTCGAAGTTCGTCAGGACGTCGTTGCGGAGGATCTGGAAGCCGGCGTCGTGGACGAGCTCGACGTTTGTCGCGGCGTCGAACCCGCTCCAGTACATGCGGACATCGTCGATCCATGTGTCGAAGCCGCCCGGGTTGTCTCCGGCGACGAGATTGACGGCGAAGATGCCACCGGGACGCAGCCATCGAAAGATCGCACCGAAGAGGCGCTCGTGATCCTGCCGCGGCACATGAATGATCGAGTAGAAGGCCAGGACCGCCTCGACAGACGCAACTCGGAACGCGACGTCCGACATGTCCGCGAGGACCAAGTGCGCGGACGGGACGTTCTTGCGGGCGAGCGCGAGCTGTGACTCGGACATGTCGACTCCGACGTACCGACGGCGTTCGGCGACGAGCCGGCCGGTAGGAATACACGGGCCGCACCCGAGCTCGACGACGGTCGCGCCCGGGTCGACGATCTCGAGAGCCTGCTCCATGTACGTGACTCGATGGACCGGATCGACGGTCAGCGTCCACTCGAGGTAGCGCGAGCCCAAGCTGTTGTACCCGGATCTGACGACCGCTCGCGGATCGTTGGTCATGAGCACATGGTGCAACATGGACCGATGCGGAGTCAGAGCTAGGAAAGGAATATCGCCAATGACGGACGTTTCTCGGTTCGCCGACCTCGTGCCCGTCGATCACGGACTCTGCGTCGTCGTCACCATGCGCGGGAACCACACACCGCACGCGTCCGTCGTGAACGCCGGCGTCGCGGAGCATCCGGTAAGCGGGGACAAGCGGGTTGCGTTCGTGGCTGCGGGAGGGACGCGGAAGCTCGTTCACCTCCGCGCGGACCCCAAGATCGCAGTTGTCGTCCGGGGTGGGTGGCAATGGACGACCGTTGAGGGAACGGCCGAGCTCATCGGCCCGGACGACCCCCATCCCGACGTCGACGGGGAGCGATACCGGCTGCTGCTTCGTGAGATCTTTACAGCAGCCGGCGGGACGCACGACGACTGGGACACGTACGACCGCGTCATGAAGGAAGAGCGGCGAACTGCCGTCTTCGTAACACCGACGCGCGTCTACTCGAACCCGGGGTAGCGTTCGCATGAGCGGGAGCCCGGTCGTCCTCTGGGACTTCGATTACACGCTCGGTTTCCGGGGCGTGCTCGCCGACGACGGTGCACGGCATCCGTGGGGATATTGCGTCCTCGAGGTGCTCGATCTCGAGGAGCCGGGGCACACAGCGACACTCGACACGATCCGAGCGCCGTTGCACGACGGATTTCCGTGGCACCGGCACGCTGAGCCGCACACGCATCTGGCGGATGCGGACTCATGGTGGAGGAACGTCGAGCCGCTCTTCGGCCGCGCCTTCGAGGCGGCGGGACTTGCGGCAGAGCGCGCGATCGAGCTGGCCGGCAGGTTCCGGCATCGATTCGTCGATGTCTCGGCGTGGTCGTTGTACCCGGACAGTCTCGAGGTCCTGAAGGAGCTGTCCGAGGCCGGGTGGCGGCACGCCATCGTCTCGAACCACGTTCCGGAGCTCGAAGAGATCCTCGCCGGCCTCGGTCTGGATGCGTTTGTCGATCACGTCGTGTGCTCGGCTCTCACGGGCTACGAGAAGCCACACGCAGAGGCGTTTCGCGCTGCCCTGCGCTTGACCGGGAGCCCCGAGCGCGTCTGGATGGTCGGCGACAGCCCGATTGCCGATGTGCAGGGCGCAGAGGCGATCGGAATCCCCGCGATTCAGGTTCGAACGAAGCGCGCAGACGGCGTCCGCCGGTATTCGCCCGATCTGGCCGGAGTCATCGACATCCTGCGAGCCTCGGGGTCGCGCCGGCCCAGGTAATTCGATTTGACGGCTAAATTCGCGTGTGCAGGAGTCTACGGGTGGCGAACGAGGCCGAGCTCGAGTTCTACGCAACGCCGGGAGCCATGACGGACCTGGCTCGCTGCTCGTCCGAGGCGTTCGAGGGGCTTCCCGAGTCCCCGGATGAGCTCATGCGCGTGGTGCGCCGATGCGTCGTCGCCGGAGATGCGCCGGAAGGACGAGACGATCCACAGATCCGGCTCGCTGCTGACATGGTCGAGCGCATTCTGGAGATCGAGCCGGGTCCGCTGGCCGAAGCGCGTCCGGCCGACAAGCGCTTCGTGGGGACCTGCCGGCACTTCGCGACGCTGACGTGTGCGTTGCTCCGGCGGGTCGGCGTTCCCTCGCGAGTGCGGGCCGGGTTCGCCGGCTACTTCGAGCCGGAGTGGTGGGTCGATCACTGGATCGTCGAGCACTGGAGAGACGATCGATGGGTCCGCGTCGATGCGCAGTACGGCGATCGCTTCTTCCAATCGCAAGATCCGAGCGCAACCTCGGAGTCGGTGGTCCGCGACTCATTCCTGAGCGGAGGAGAGACGTGGCTGCGCTGCCGGCGGGGTGAGCTCGATCCGGACCGCTGCAAGATGGGCTTCGTGAACACCGGTATCGGGGAGGTGCGAGGAAGCGTCCTGTACGACGTCGCCGCGCTCAACCAGCGCGAGATGCTGCCGTGGGACGTGTGGGGTGACATGAAGGCCGCGTACGCCGGCGAGACCGACGAATCCTACGACGAGATGCTCGACGCGATCAGTGCTGTTACGACCACCGGCGACTTCGAGCGAATCCGCGCTGTCTACGAGAGCCGCGGCAACGTGCGCGTCCCTGAGTCGTTGGTTGCGTAAGTCGCACCTGACTCCTTCGTGGAGGCGGGAAACCCGAAGGAGGGGCTAACTTGCTACGACATCTTGACATTCCTACTTTCCAACTATAGGATTCTCCCATGGCGCGAACTACGCTGCGCGCGAAGGGTCAGCTGACGCTCCCCGAGGAGATCCGGGCGGCCGCTCACCTCGAGGAAGGCGATCTCCTCGATGCTGAGATCACACCGGACGGTGTCCTCCTCCGTCCACAGAAGCTGATCGATGCCACGCAGGCCTGGTTCTGGACGGCCGAGTGGCAGGCGGGCGAGCGAGAGGCCGAGGCCGATCTCGCTGCGGGCCGGGTCGAATTCGTCGCTTCCGGCGACGAATTCGTTCGCGAATTGCGGAAGCGTGCGAGGCCCGGGCGTTCCCGCCGCTCGCGCTGATCCTGTTTGCCCACCTACGCGTGGACCACGCGGTTTAGCTCCGACTTCGAGGCGCTAACGCCGGCACAGCAGGCAGCATTCCTCGCGGCTGTCGTCCATTTCGTCGATGACCTCAAGACCGGGCGCTTCCGCTCGGGTCTCCGTGTCAAGGGGATCAAAGGTGCGAAAGGCGTCTTCGAGATGACTTGGGCGGACGACGGACGGGCCACCTTCGAATACGGCCCGCCGGTCAATGAGGGCGAACCTCACATCATCTGGCGTCGGGTTGGGACGCACACGGTGTTCCGCGAACCGTGAGTTGCGACGTTTGGCGATCGGTGACGGCTCCTGCTCAACATTGACAGGTTCGTTCAACGCCGGTCGCGCTGCCTTACGCTTCTGACGTGGGCATTCATCGGCTGACGACCGTCGACGGGTTCATCGCTTTCGACTTCGACGACGCTCGGTTCTCGGGCGGCGGCACACGGTTTGCCCCCGACGTCACCGAGCATGAGGCGTCGCTCCTCGCGCGGGCGATGACGTACAAGTTCGGCGTGCTCGGCCTCCAGGCCGGGGGGGCCAAGGGCGCCGTGCGCGGCACGCCGGAACAGAAGAAGGAGCTGATCGCTCGCTACTGCGAGGAGGTCCGTCCGCTCGTGGAGTCACGACGGTTCGGCACCGGGCCCGATCTGGGGACGTCGGAAGAGGACTTCGCCCCAATTCGCGACCGGACGGCGCCGCCGTCGCCGATGGCCGGAACGATCAACGGCGAGGCCGTCGAGGACCTGATCACCGGCTTCGGCGTCGTCGTCGCGGCCGAGACGGCCATGGGATCCGTGGACGGCTTGGCCTTCGCGATCGAAGGCTTCGGCAAGGTCGGCGGCGGGGTCGCGCGTGAGGCCGTCCGGCGCGGTGCGCGCGTCGTCGCCGTTTCGACGATCGAAGGGTGCTTGTTCGATCCCGTGGGCCTCGACGTCGAGGCCTTGATGACGCTGCGTCGCGCGCACGGCGACGCGTTCGTCCGGCACGCCGCTGGTCGCTTCGAGGAGGATCCGAAGGCACTCTTCTCGGTCGATGCGGACGTCCTCGTGCCCGGAGCGCGCACCGGCGTGATCACGGCCGAGATCGCGAACGGGCTGAAGACGAGGTGGATCGTGCCGGCTGCCAACGTTCCGTACACGGCCGACGCGATCGAGGTGCTGCGGTCACGCCGCGTGAGCTATTTGGCCGACTTCGTGTGCAACGTCGGAGCGACGGCCGGCTACACATCCAACGCGAAGGACGTCGGCGAGCTCTTCGGCCACGTCGCGCGGACGATCACCAGCTTGCAGGCAAAGGCCGGCGGACACCCGTCCGGGCCCTACGAAGGCGCGTGCGCGATCGCCGAGGACTACCTGCGATCCTGGCGCGGCGATGACGGCATGCCCGACGGGCCGCCGCTCGCCTAGAACACCGTCCGTTCGGGGTCCTGATCGCGCGCGTTGACGTCTTCGAACCAGTGGTCGGCCCGGTTGCCCGTCGTCGGCAGGCCGCCGGCGTCCTTCAGCTGCCGGGCCGTGTGCATGAGGTTCCACGACATGATCGTGCAGTTCTTGTGGGTGAAGTCGTTGTCGTAGCCGACGGGCGCGCCCCGGCCCACGATGACGTCGGGTTCGTCGATGACGTCGCCGTAGCTCGGCCCGGGTCCGGCTTCGCCGATCCATCCACAGTCGGGCTGGGGCGGGATCGTGTAGCCGATGTGCGCCATCGCGTA
>DASQWC010000066.1:0-2143 GCA_035640475.1 Actinomycetota bacterium
GATGCGGCGTGAACGTGATCCGCACGGGTGCATCCGCGGCTGCGGCCAGCTCCTGTTCGATCTCCGGGGTGTGCTGGTGGCGTCCGACGCGATATGCGGTGTACGAGGCGTCCAGCTCGGTGAAGAGATAGGAAGCGTCGATCTTCCGTCCCGCTCCGCTGATACCGGATGTGGCATCGACGATGATGCCGTCGGGCTCGATTGCTCCTGCCTGCAGGGCAGGCGCGAGTGCGAGGACCGCCGCCGTCGGATAGCAACCGGGGTTCGCCACGGCGCCGGCGGCGCACACCGACTCCCGATTGAGCTCGGGAAGGCCGTAGACCCACTCGCCGAGCAAACCCGGGTCCGGATGCGTCCAGCCGTACCATTCGTCGTAAGCGCTCGCGTCGTTCAGACGCCAGTCGGCCGAGAGATCGACGACCTTCACACCGCGCTCGACGAGCGACTTCCCCGTCTGCGCCGCCGTGCCGTGCGGCAGGGCGAGAAACGCGAGATCCAGGCGCGGCGCCGTCTGGACATCGGCCGGTGCGAACGTCAGATCGGCCAGACCGACGAGGTTGCCGAAGACCTGCCCGACCGTCTTGCCGGCATTCTGGTCGGCCGTTGCCCACACGACGTCGAGCCACGGGTGCGCCGCGAGGTACCGGAGGAGCTCCCCTCCGCCGTACCCCGAAGCACCGAGGACGCCGACAGCATGCTTGTTCATACGGAAGGGTGAATATACATGCATCTGATCAGCGGCGCAAGCCGCTGACCTGCGACGATGCTAGGCGGCGCGGGGCCCCGGCGCGAAGCGCACGGGCATGCGCTTGATGCCGGCCAGGAAGTTGGATCGCAGCCGCTGCGGCTCGCCTGCGAGCTCCATGACCGGGATGCGCCGCATGAGCTCCTCGAAGAGCACCCGCAGCTCGAAGCGCGCGAGGTTCGCGCCGAGACAGAAGTGCTCACCCTTGCCGAACGCGATGTGCTCGTTGGGCTTGCGGTCGACGATGAACGTGTCGCCCGTGTCGCCGAAGACGTCCTCGTCACGGTTGGCCGATGGGTACCACAAGACGACCTTGTCGCCCTTCGCGATCGACTGCCCCCGAATCTCTGTGTCCTTCGTTACGAACCTCTCGAAATGCATGACCGGGGACGTCCACCGCACGATCTCTTCGATTGCCATCGGCATGATGCTGGGGTTCTCGTGCAGCTTCTGGCGTTGATCGGGATTGTCCATCAACGCGAGCATCCCGCCGGAGGACGCGTTCCGCGTCGTCTCGTTGCCGGCCAGGATCAGCAAGAGGAACATCTGGAAGATCTCGCCGTTGTTGAGCGTGACCCCGTCGACCTCGGTGTGCACGAGCACGGTGAGGACGTCCTCGCGCGGATCTTTGCGCCGCTGGTCGATCAGCTCGCCCATGTACTGAAAGAGCTCCATCGTGCGTTGGATGTCCTCAGCGGTAATCTCGGTCTCGTTCACCGCGAACTCGGGATCGTCGAAGCCGAGCGCCCGGTTCGTGAGCTCGAACATCGCTTCCCAATCGCCTTCGGGCACGCCGACCATCTCGCAGATCACCTCGAGAGGAAGGCGGCGCGAGATGTCCATAACAAAGTCGCACTCACCCTTCTCGATCACGTCGTCGATGATTCGGGTCACGAGTCCGCGCAGATGCGGCTCCATGGCGCGAACCGATTTATGCGTGAACCCTTTGTTGACGATCTGACGCAGCACGGTGTGCCGGGGCGGGTCGGTCATGATCATCATGTTTCCGCGCGGATCCATGTAGCCGATGCCTCCGCCCGTCGTCCCCTCGAGGTTGCGTTCGCGCATCGTCCGCTTGCCGTCGTTGTCGAGGATGATTCCCTGCCCGGAGATGAACGTCGTCGGATCGACGCCGACGTGAATCACGTCCTCGTACTTCGTGATGTTCCAGAACCCGCCGGCCTCCCAGGAGAGCTCGTTCCAATGCACGGGGGACTCCCGCCGAAGCGTCTTGAACGCTTCGTGGTGCTCACCGCGCAGGAAGAGGTCGACGTCGGTGAGATCGATGTCCACGGCGGCCGTTGTCATGCCACCGCAGATGGTACATCGAGGCTGCTATCTGATCTCGGCTCCGTACCGCTTCACGCACGCCTCGGCGATGGCCCCGCGCACCGCATC
>DASQWC010000067.1:0-8272 GCA_035640475.1 Actinomycetota bacterium
TCGCGCAGGCCGACGCCATGAGAAGCGCCGCCGCGGCGAACGGCACGAGCCGTGCGCGCCTCATCGCGCCACCGCCCTGCGGGTCCGCGGCCTGACGTCGGTCGCATCCGGATCGTGCGTTGACACCAGCCCGTGACGGACGAATCCGGCGAAGAGCGTCCCGAGCCCGGCCAGCACCAAGACCTCGGAGATGGTGTGGGCGAACAGGAACAGCGTGATGTTGACGTGGTACGTCATGTAGCTCACCTCGGCCAGGGCGAAGATGGCGAACCCCCAGCCGAAGAGCTCGTGTCCACCTTGGAGCAAACGCAACGCGAACACGACGGCCAGCGCAAAGATCGCGACGTGGACGAGCATGAAGAAGCCCCACGGCACGCGGTTGATGACGTCGCAGCACGGACTATCGAGAAGCTGCGGTGCTGCTGCGAGCAGCATTTCCTTCTCCTTTCTGTTTTGCGCGACGCCGCGACTCGACGAGCGCGCTGATGACGCCCAGCAGGGCGAGGACCATTCCGGCCAGCGTCAGCGCATGACCGATGAAGCCGATGTGCAGGACCTTTCCGGCGTGGAGGTTCGGCGTGAAGACGTGATGGATGAAGTCGGCGAGGACGCCGTAGCCGGTAAGAGACAGCCCCAGTCGCGAGAGGGGTGGGATGGAACGCCAGAGCGACCGCAGCATCACGCCGCCTCGGCGTCGAGGAACCCGGCGGCCATCCCATGCGCCTCGGCGATGAGCGACCGGCTGCGCGACAGGTTCCAGATCGGAGTCGGCGCGAGGCACGGCGACGGCAGCACGACGATCCTTGCCGCGTGACGGAAGCGTCGGACGTCGTCGGCGAGCGCGCGGTTGAGCAGTAGGCCGATCGATCGCCACAGGACGTCCAGTGCTTGAAGGCGTCCCGGACCGACCGGGCAGTCGAAGCCGGTGCGGACGACGTAGATCTCTTTGGCTCCCGCTCCGACGGCAGGAGAGATGGGCACGTTGTCGGCGATACCTCCGTCGACGTAGAGACGGCCGCCGACCTCCACCGGAGGGAACAGGCCGGGCAGAGCCGAGCTGGCGAGCACCGCGTCGACGATCGACCCCGAATGGAAAGCGACGGCTCCGCCGGTCTCGAAGTCGGTGGCAACGATGCGGAGTTGGAGGGGGGCGTCCTCGATGTTGCCGAAGGGGAGGGCGCCTTCGAGGAGCCGGCGGAGGCCGTCGCTGTGATACAGAGCTTCGCTGCGCAGATGCGCGAGCAGGTGCCAGGGCTTCATCGGGAGCCGGAAGACGTCCCGTGTGCGGACCGACGTCCAGATGTCGGCCAGACGCCGCGCTCCTTCGAGGCCCGGGTCTCCCGCCAAGTAGGCGGCGTTGATCGCTCCCGCGGAAGTTCCGACGAGGAGATCCGGTTGGATGCCTCGTTCGAGGAGAGCCAGGACCGCTCCCACCTGACCGGCTCCCAGATTGCCGCCTCCGGAGAGGACGAACGCTTTCATGGCCGGAGTGTGCTAAGTTGCTGGAAATGGAGCAATCGGTTGTAAGCAAGGCTAATGTGCCGTTGGGACGGCCGAGCAGCGGCATCGAGGATCTCGACGAGCTGCTGAGCGGTCTGTTCACCGGCGACAACGTCGTCTGGCTGCTCGACAAAGGCTGCGAGCTCAAGCTCGCCAACATCGTCGATTCGTTCCTGATTCAGGGCGGCACGGATGGTGTGTGCTGCTCCTACGTGCGCACCGCTCCGAGTGTCGTTCGAACGAAGCGTTCGACCGACACGAAAGTGAAGGTGTTCGACGCGCGGCGCGGTGCGCTGGCCGACCCGGTTCGTCTCGAGCAGGCGATCGTCGAACAGGAGCGCGAGTGCCCCGGCCGCGTCGTCTTCGACGACCTCGACGCGATGGTCGAGCAGTGGGGACGCGACCGGACGCTCGGCTTCTTCACGCGTGTGTGCCCGCAGCTCTTCGACATCGGCTCGATCGCGTATTGGGTCGGCTCGCGCAGCAAGCTCGGTCCTCGGCTGCTCGACCAGATCACGAAGGCCACGCAATGCGTCTTCGAGCTCGGCCGCGGACAGCTGCGCGTCATGAAGGCCGAGGGACGCGTCGGTGTCGAGGGCCGGATCGTTCGCATGAGCGACAACGGCGACGGCCGGCTCGACCTCGAGCAGGAGAAGGCGCTCGGACGTCTCGGCGAAGGGCTGCGACGTGTGCGCGAGCAGCGCGGCCTGAGTCAGTCCGATATCGCGGCGCTCGCCGGCGTGTCGGCGAGCGCGATCTCGCAGGCCGAGGGCGGCCAGCGCGGCTTGGCGCTCGACACCGTGCTCACGCTCGCCGAAGCGCTCGACGTTCCGCTCGACAAGCTGCTCGCCGCCAAGAGCGAAGGCGACTACGTCGTCCGGCGCCGCGATCGCGCCGGAGTTCGAAAGGGATTCGTCCCGTTGATCGAGGATCCGACCAACGGCTTGCGCGCGTACGTCGTGACGCTCGGACCGGGCGAGTCGGGCGAGCCGCCGATGGCGCACAAGGGCGCGGAGCTGGTTCTCGTTGCGGCGGGACTCGTGCAGGTCGACCTCGGGTCGGCTGCTCCCGTGCTGCGGGTCGGCGACGCGTTGAATGCGACCCGCGTGCCGATCGCCGGGTGGCGGAATCTTTTGGGGAAGCCCGCCGTCCTGTACTGGGTACTTCGCGACTGACTAGACGGTCGCTGCGCGCTTCGCGTTGTCGGCGATCGCGCTCGTGATCGTCGACCAGGCTCCTTCGGGCAGGTCGTGGCCCATGCCCTCGATCTCGACGAGCTTTGCGTCGGAGACGACCTCGGCCATCTTGCGCCCGTTCTCCACGGGAATGAGCGGATCGTCGGTGCCGTGGATAACGACCGTCGGGATCGCCGTTTTCGAGAGCGCCTTGCTTCGTCCTCTCGCCGCTTGGATCGCAAGCATCTGGCGGCGGCGCCCGTCGGGTGCGTAGCAACGGTCGTAGACGCGCCCGGCGAGGTCGCGCTCTGCTTCCTCGTCGAACGGAAAGCCGGGTCCGCTGATGAGCCGCCGATGCCGGACGGCTTGCTCGATGACCTTGTCCCGTTCCTTCTCTGACTTCTCCGCGAAGATCGCCAAAGCTTCCCGGTTCTCGGAGAGGACGTGGTCCTCGCCTCCCATGGCCGACATCACCGAGGCGAGCGAGAGCACCCGTTCGGGATGTTCGATGGCCAGGATCTGGCAGATCATGCCGCCCATCGACATCCCGGCCACGTGCGCGGCTTGGATACCGAGATGGTCGAGCACGCCGATCGTGTCGTTCGCCATGTCGCCGACCGTGTAGGGAGGGTTGGTATCGACGTGGGTGAACTTGGTCGAGAGACCGACGTCGCGATTGTCGTGGACGATCACGCGGAAGCCGGCATCGACCAGCTGATCGATGAATCCCTGCGGCCACCGGATCATCTGGGAGCCGAGGCCGTTGACGAGGACGAGCGGCGTAGCGTCCTGCGGGCCGAACGTCTCGTAGCAGATCTCATTGCCGCTGACGGGTGCGATCGGCATGCCGGGATGCTACAAGCTGCGCGCGCTATGCGGCGGCCAGCTGCGTGGACAAGGTTCCGGGAGAGTCGAATCGGGCCAGGACCGAATCACGAGCCGTCCTCGCCACCGCCGGACAGCGAGTTGCGTCGATTGCGTTGAGCCCCATCACGCGCTGCTCGGCCGGGCCCGGCTGGAAGACGATCACGTTCGTTCCCGTCTTCCGGAGGCGCCGGACCTCCGCAGCCAGCAGCGCGCGGCACACGAGCCGGACGGGGTTCAGGCGGCGCCGTTTGAGCGCCTCACGGCTTGTCGACATCGGCGACACGATCACGACGGTGTCGAAGTGCCCCTCGTCGAGGAGCAGGTCGGCGTTCGTCGGTGAGTGGACGCCGCCGTCGACATACATACCGTCGGCAATAGCGACGGGCGCAAAGACACCGGGAACCGCGCACGATGCGGCGACCGCCGCCGGAACATCGCACTCGGGACAGTCTTTGCGCCCGAACGTCACGCGCTCGCCCAAGGGCAGGCGCGCAGCCACGATCCATAACGGATCGACGGGCCAGGCTGCGCCGCACAAGCGCCGCAGCGTCTCCGCAAAAGGTTTCGTTTCGAAAGGTCCTGTCGGCAGGGCCGCGCTCAGCAAGCCCGCGCGCGAACGAACCGGGTGACGCAGTGCCTGCGCGAGAAGTGCCTTCGAGGGCAGATGGAACTTCGGTCGATTCAGCAACGTCGGAACCGTGGGCAACGGCTCGAGTCGCGAGAGCAAGCGTCGTCCTTCGAACGACATACCGTGATCCGTCTCGAGCGCGTATAAGTCGCGCGGCCCGAATCCAAAGCGAAGGAGCACACCCTGACGCGATCCCGCGGACGTGCCGAGGATGATATCCGCTGTGCGCGGATCCCAGCCGGTGGCCTCGTGCACGGCAGCGAGAACGCCCGCCTCATATGCCGCACCGACGAGTCCGCCGCCTCCGAGTACCAACGCTGTTGTCATCTGAGGCAACAAGTACCCGTCGTGAAGATCACACGAAACCTTCAGAAACTTGCAACGTTGCTACCGGCAGACGGCGCGGCTCGCCCAGAGCGTGACGCTCTTTCCGTTGGTCTCCTGCTTCCAAATGACCATTCCCGAGCCGTCGTTTCCGCCCGGCGGGCACTGGGAGATGACCGTTACGGAGAAGCCGGCTGCGCGAAGAGCGATCTGCGCCGCGGCTCTCGGCATGCCGAGCACGCGCGGCGAGCTGGCGTCGTTGTGGTGCTTCGGCGGCTTCGGCTTCTTGAACAACGACTGCGGTGGCTCCGCGAAGCTCTTGACCGGGTAGTAGTCGACCGCTTCCTTCATCAGGCCTCCGAAGATGCGCGCCGGATATGTTCCGCCGACGATCTTGGTTGGATAGCCGTTGGCCGGCGTCAGGGACTCGAGCGTCGACTGCGGGTTGCCGACCCAAATCGCGGTGGCCAATTGCGGCACGTAGCCGGCGAACCACGCGTCGCGCCACTGCTGCGACGTTCCGGTCTTGCCGGCAACCGGCCGGTCGAGCGCCGCCGCGCGGCCGGTTCCGCGCGTGACGACCTGCTGCAAGACGTGTGAGACACCGAGTGCGGTCGACCGCTTGACCGCGCGGTGGCGCACCGGCTTCGCGCGATAGAGCACTTTGCCCGACGCGTCTTGGATCTTGGCGATCGTCGTCGGTTTCGCGTAGACGCCGTCGTTGGCGAAGGTTGCGTACGCGGCGGCCATGGTGAGCGGCGAGACCTCCTTCGCGCCGAGAGCGATCGCCGGGACCAAGTCGGCCGGCGTGCATGCGCTCGACTTGCGGTAGCCGGCGCCGCAATGCTCGCGCAGCTGAGCAGCGGTCGGGAACGGCATGCCGAGACGGCGGGCTACGGCGGCTACCTTTCTGCTGCCGACGAAGGGCTTGCCGTCTCCCAGAACGTCGACCTCCAAGCGTGCGTACGCGGCGTTCACCGACTTCACCGTGGCGTCGACGATGTTCATCAGCCCGCCGCCCGAACCGTCGTAGTTCGAGACTTTCCACTCTTGGGTGCCGAGATCCTGCGTAAACGGATCGCTGTCCACTTGCTGTCGCAGCGACACGCCGTCTTCGAGCGCGGCGGCCAGGACGAGCGGCTTGAACGACGAGCCGGCTTGTCGTCCCGAACCGCCGGCGAGGGGGCCGAGCGCGAGGTTCACCTTCGCGTGCCGGCACACGGGGCGAGGGTCTATGTTCTCGCAGTCCTCCGGGTAGTAGTCGCGGCCCCCGAGAAGGGCCCGCACAAACCCCGTCCCAGGTTCAATGGTCGCCACAGCGGCCGAGAGCTTGGGCAGGGAGCCGTCAGGCAACTGCGCCCGCAGGGCGTTCTCCGCGTCGCGCTGGATGCCCGGACGCAACGTGGTTGTGATGCGGAGTCCGCGACTGTAGACGGCCTGCGCGCGCTCGTCAAAGGTCTTGCCGAGGAAGTCGAAGCGGTTGTTGGGCCGCGTCGCGCCGGGTCCGCGCAGCACGCCGAGCTCGCGCAGGACTGCATCGACGAAATACGGATGACGCCAGTGCGCATCCGCCGGCGGGTGAATGTGCGGCGGGGACTGCATCGCGTCTCGCACCTCGGTTCGCGTTGCGTAGCCGAGCTTTCCCATCACGGCAAGGACGACGTTTCGTCTCGCCGTCGCGGCCTTCTTGCGGGCCTCTTGTACGTCGGCGACGTCGGTGTTTGCCCAGTCGTAGCGAGCCGGTGCGTGGATCAGCCCCGCGAGGAACGCGCCTTCTGCCAATGTGAGCTCGGAGACGTCCTTCTGGAAATAGGAACTCGCTGCGGCTTGGACGCCGTAGGTTCCCCGTCCGAAATACACCGTGTTGAGATATGCGTCGAGGATGTCGTTCTTGCTGCTGGCGTGTTCGAGTCCGAAAGCCAGGAAGGCCTCGATCCCCTTGAGCGGGAGGGTTCTCGGCCGCCCGCGCAGGTACACGTTCTTGATCAGCTGCTGGGTGATCGTCGAGCCGCCTTGGAGTGCCGCGTCGCCGTTGCGGAGGTTCATGAGGAGCGCGCGCGCCATGCCGCGCGGATCGAAGCCGCTGTGCGACCAGAACCGCCGGTCCTCGATGGCGATGGCTGCGTTGCGCACGTGCTTCGGGATGCGGCTGAGTGCGACGGGCTCCCGGTTGACCTCGCCGTGAAGTTTTGCCAGCGGCGCGCCGGCGGCGTCGAGCAAGCTGCTCGTCGCGATCGCACTCCAGGAATTGGAGCGCGGCGCGCTTAAGTCTCGAGTCGCCAAGGAGATCGGAACGACAGCGACAGGCGCGACCATGAGGATGGTGGCGCTCGAAATAAGTCGCCGAAAACGCCGTTGATGCATCGACGGTAACCGCATGTGCTCGTCTCCCTGGTGCAAGAAAAGCGTACCCAAGCGCATCGTCTGTTACGCATCGAGGCAACAGCGCCGGTCGTGTCCTTCACATTCGATGCGCGTCTTTCTACGCAGAACTGGAGGGCTCGGCTGCTTACCCTGACGGCATGAAGGGACGCGCCGCAGTGATTGCACTTGTCCTGGTCACGTTTGCGCTGGGCCGAGCAGCGCCTGCGCACGCACAGGGCGTGTTCTACGAGCTCGATCTGGGTCGTGCCGGCGTCGGGTTCTGGGAGGACCACGCAGCGGAGAAGTTCTCGTTCGCCGTAGCCGGACAGGGGGTGATCTGGGTCTCGGACCTCGGCGAGCCCAAGGTCGGAGATGTTGGTTGTGCCGCCGTCGGAGATGCCAGGAAAGTGACGTTCGGCTGCGGCGAGCTGTCTTCGTTCTCGATCGCGGACGACCTGTCGATGGTCGCGGGAGAGGGCGTGTTCGACGCCGTCACGATCGAGTTCGAGTCGGGAGAGAAAACGGAAGGTGGAACGGTCTCCCTCAAGGCTGAATGGACGGCGACAAGCGACCCGGCCCCGCACTCAGGCGGAGGCTTCGACGTCTTTTCCGACTTCGTCGGGATGGGCATGGGAGCCGAGCTCATGCGCGAGGCAGACATAAAGGGAGGCCCGGCCGGACGTCCGAACAAGAACGTCTTTGCCGCCACGCTCGTGGGACCTTCGATCACCTTCGAAGTGCACGGACAGTAGCGGGGAGTCGGGCTCACCCAAAGACGCTACGACTGGTGCGACGGCACGCTTTCGGCCGAGAGTGAGATGTGACGAGCGGTGGCCCCCCGAAGTTTCCGGAGAACACCGATCCGGCCGAGCTCGGCTTTCGAATGCGGCGCGCGATGGTTCGCTGGTTCTCGCCACGGCTGCTCGCGGCCACGGCCGTCCGGGTCGGGTTCGCCGGCGTGTTCGGCAGCTACTCGGACAAGCGAGAGATCGAAGCGGCACTCCCGGCCGGCGGCCTGCCCAGCTATGCGAGGCGGCGGGAGCTGTGGATCGACTACGTCGCCGATCTCGGCGATGCGTTCGGGACGGTGTACAGCGTGGCGAGCCTGCTTGCCGAGGAATCGCTCGTCGTCGGCGAGCGAAACGGGCCGTCGTTCGCGACGAAGCGCGGAAACATTCTCGTGTTCGGCGGCGACGAGGTGTACCCGACGCCGTCTGTCGATGCGTACACGGATCGCACGGCGGGTCCGTACGAGGCAGCCCTTCCGTATACGACGCGGAACCATCCACATCTGTACGCGGTTCCCGGCAACCACGACTGGTACGACGGCCTGACGTCGTTTCTCCGCGTGTTCTGCCGGAAGCAGTGGATCGGGGGCTGGCAGACGCATCAGACGCGCAGCTACTTCGCACTA
>DASQWC010000068.1:0-11786 GCA_035640475.1 Actinomycetota bacterium
CGCGCTGGGCCTCGCGCTTGGCGGCCGAGAGCTGCGCCCCCTTGGCACCCTCGCCCTCGAGCTCGCGCAGCCGGTCCTCCAGCTCGGAGAGCCGGCGGGGGCTGACTTCGATTGAGGCCGCTGCGCGTGGGCGAGCGCGGCGGGGCGAGCATCACGGGGAATACGCATCGGTTGTACCTGATGCGAGGGATCTGCGACGTGCCTGAGGAGGCGAGCGCTCAGTGCTGGACGTGAACTACTTCGATGAGCTCCGAATCGGCCTTGCCACGGCGGACCAGATCCGCGCGTGGTCCAACGGTGAGGTCCGCAAGCCCGAGACGATCAACTACCGCACGCTCAAGCCCGAGCGGGACGGCTTGTTCTGCGAGCGCATCTTCGGCCCGACCAAGGACTGGGAATGTGCGTGCGGCAAGTACAAGCGCGTCCGCTTCAAGGGCATCATCTGCGAGCGCTGCGGCGTGGAGGTCACGCGCGCCCGCGTTCGGCGTGAGCGCATGGGCTCGATCGAGCTCGCGGCGCCGGTTGCCCACATCTGGTTCTTCAAGGGCGTCCCGTCGCGCCTCGGGTACCTGCTCGACCTCGCGCCGAAGGACCTCGAGAAGATCATCTACTTCGCGTCCCACGTGGTGACGTGGGTCGACACGGAGAAGCGCACCCGCGATCTACCCAAGCTCGAGGCGCAGCTCAACCGCGAGCGCGAAGAGCTCCTCGCCGAGGCCGACGCAGCCAAGCAGAAGCGGCAGAAGGACTACGACAAGGCCGTCAAGGAGCTCGAGAAGCAGGGAGCCAAGGGCACGCCGGTTCGCGCAAAGAAGCGCGAGTTCGACGCGGCAATCCGTGAGATCGACAAACGCGTCACCGCGCGTATCGAGGTCATGGACCGCGCTTGGGAAGAGCTCGGCAAGCTTGCGCCGAAGCAGCTGATCGCCGAGGACATCTGGCGCCAGCTCCGCGACACCTACGGCGAGTACTTCCGTGGCGGCATGGGCGCCGAGGCCATCAAGGACCTGCTGCGCGGTCTGGACCTCGACAAGGAAGACAAGTCGCTCAAGTCGACCATCAAGGAGAACAAGGGTCAGCGCCGCATCCGCGCGATCAAGCGCCTGAAGGTGCTCGAGTCGCTGACGCAGTCCGGGAACCAGGCGGCGTCGATGATCCTCGACGTCATCCCCGTGATTCCGCCCGACCTGCGCCCGATGGTCCAGCTGGACGGCGGCCGCTTCGCGACCTCCGACCTCAACGACCTCTACCGGCGTGTGATCAACCGGAACAACCGCCTGAAGCGGCTGCTCGACCTCGGCGCGCCGGAGATCATCGTCAACAACGAGAAGCGGATGCTCCAGGAGGCCGTCGACGCGTTGTTCGACAACGGCCGGCGCGGGCGTCCGGTCACCGGGCCGGGCAACCGTCCGCTCAAGTCGCTGTCCGACATGCTCAAGGGCAAGCAGGGCCGGTTCCGCCAGAACCTGCTCGGCAAGCGCGTCGACTACTCGGGCCGTTCGGTGATCGTCGTCGGCCCGGACCTCAAGCTGCACCAGTGCGGCTTGCCCAAGGTCATGGCGCTCGAGCTCTTCAAGCCCTTCGTCATGAAGCGGCTCGTCGACCAGGGGCTGGCCACCAACATCAAGTCGGCCAAGCGCATGGTGGAGCGCGCGCGTCCGCAGGTGTGGGACGTCCTCGAAGAGGTCATCGCCGACCACCCGGTGCTGCTCAACCGCGCACCGACGCTTCACCGCCTCGGCATCCAGGCCTTCGAGCCGATGCTCGTCGAGGGCAAGGCCATTCAGATCCACCCGCTCGTCTGCCACGCATTCAACGCCGACTTCGACGGCGACCAGATGGCCGTGCACGTGCCGCTGTCGCCCGAGGCGCAGGCCGAGGCGCGTCTGCTGATGCTGTCGACCCGCAACGTGCTGTCGCCGGCGCACGGCCGTCCGACGGTGACGCCGGTGTACGACATGATCCTCGGTGCGTACTACCTCACCGCGCTGCACGACGGACTTCCGGGCGAAGGCACCGCCTTCACGTCGCCCGACGAGGCAATCCTCGCCTTCGAGTCGCAGGATGCCAAGAATCCGTGGCTGCACCTGCACGCGAAGGTGAAGGTGCGTACAACGCGTCCCGTTCCGGGTGCTTCAGAAGAAAACGGGAACGGCACCCGTATCGTCGAGACCTCGGTGGGCCGAATCATGTTCAACGAGGCGCTGCCGGCCGACTACCCCTTCGTCAACGAGCAGATCGGCAAGGGTGAGATGGGCCGGGTCACCGACACGCTCATCACGACCTACGAGTCGACGCAGATGGCGGCGGCGCTCGACAACCTCAAGTCGCTGAGCTTCCGCTGGGCGACGCGCTCGGGTGTGACGTTCGCGCTGGACGACGTCGCCGTCCCGCCGGACAAGCCGAAGATTCTCGATCGGTACGAGAAGGAAGCGGAAAAGGTCGAGTCGCAGTACTCGCGCGGGCTTCTGACCGACGACGAGCGCCGCCAGGAGCTCATCGAGATCTGGATGAAGGCCACCGATGAAGTGACCCACGCCATGCAGGCCAACTTCACGCCGATGAACTCGATCGCCGTCATGTCGAACTCGGGCGCGCGAGGCAACATCGACCAGGTGCGGCAGCTCGCCGGTATGCGCGGACTCGTCGCCAACCCGAAGGGTGAGATCATCCCGCGGCCGATCAAGTCGAACTTCCGCGAGGGCCTGACCGTCCTCGAGTACTTCATCTCGACGCACGGCGCCCGGAAGGGCTTGGCCGACACGGCGCTTCGCACCGCCGACTCCGGCTATCTCACGCGCCGCCTTGTGGACGTGTCGCAGGAGGTCATCGTCCGCGAGATCGACTGCGGCACCGACAAGGGCATGACGATCCTCGTCTCCGAGCTGCGCAACGACCACGACTGGGACGCTCGCGTGTTCGGCCGCGTGCTGGCCGAGCCGGTGAAGGACGGCCGCTCGACGATCCTCAAGAAGGACGCCGAGGTCGGCCGCGACGAGCTCCCGATTCTCCGGGCCCAGCAGCTGGAAGAGATCGTCGTCCGCTCCGTGCTGACGTGCGAGTCGCGCACCGGCGTGTGCGCTCGCTGCTACGGAACCAACCTCGCCCTCGGCCGGCTGGTCGATATCGGTGAAGCCGTCGGCATCATCGCGGCTCAGTCGATCGGTGAGCCCGGCACCCAGCTCACGATGCGGACGTTCCACACTGGTGGTGTCGCCGGTATCGACATCACGCACGGTCTTCCGCGCGTCATCGAGCTCTTCGAAGCCCGCCACCCGAAGGGTGCGTCGGAGCTTGCGGAGATCTCGGGCAAGGTGTCCATCGAGGAGAAGGAGAAGGCTCGCGAGATCGTGGTCACGAGCTCGGACGGCGAGGAGGCGCGCTACATGGTGCCGCGCCGCGTTCGCCTGCGCTTCGGCGAAGGCGACGAGATCGCCGCCGGCGAGCAGCTCTTCGAAGGCGCCGCCGACCCGAAGGAGATCCTCAAGATCCGCGGGATCAACGCGGTTCAGCGCTACCTCGTGACCGAGGTGCAGTCGGTGTACACCTCACAAGGTGTGACGATCCACGACAAGCACATCGAGTTGATCTCCAAGCAGATGCTGCGGCGCGTGTCGGTCGTCGAGCCGGGTGACACGGAGTTCCTCCCCGGCCAGCTCGTCGACCGCGTCGCGTTCCAGGCCGAGAACGCTCGTGTGGTCGAGGGCGGCGGCGAGCCCGCTCGCGGCCGTCCGGAGCTCATGGGGATCACCAAGGCCGCGCTCGCGACCGATTCGTGGCTCGCGGCGGCGTCCTTCCAGGAGACGACGCGAGTGCTCACGGAGGCGTCGCTGTCCGGACGGACGGATCCGCTGCTTGGTCTGAAGGAGAACGTCATCATCGGCAAGCTCATCCCGGCCGGAACCGGCATGCGCAGATACCGCACGGTGAAGGTCAATCCGCTCGTCGAGGCTCCGGTCTTCGAAGAGCATGTCGACGAGGAGTTGCTCTCGGATTCGGGCGCGGTTGCCGAGCTCCAGCAATACGACGACTCCGTCGACGGCCACGAGTTGGGAGCCGAGGAGGCCGCAACGGGAGCCGATGCCGAGGTGTCAGCCGAAGGCTAGAACTCAGAACCAGAAAGACAAAGGCCGCGGTGTGAACCGCGGCCTTTGTCTTTCGGACACTCAGATTCGAGGAGTAGTCTCGTGCCCACTCTTGGCGAGAGTGGCGGCCAATGGGGCGAGACCGGCCGACTCACGGCTGTCGGTCGGGGCGAGAGGAGCATGGGGTGCGGAAATTCCTCACGTGGGCCTTGCTGTTGGTGGTCGTTGGCGGGACAGCGGGCGCGACCGAGGGGGCGAAGTGGCTCATTGAGGGCGATGCCGGCTGGGACTGTCTGACGATGGGGAATCGTCAGTGTGGCCCAGTGGAGTCGCTGACACGGCTCGTTGAGGGCAGTCCGGGGTGGGATTGCAACACTATGGGGAACACGCTGTGCGGAAACTCGGCGGAAACGGCCGCCGATGACGGCGCGACACCTCGCAACTCGTGGCAGCCGACGCCCGGCAAGATCGCCGAGACGGCGGCGCGTCCGGGGTTCAGCGCGCTTATGCCTGACCCGCAAGCCGTTCGAATGTTCCCAAGCATGCTTCCGGTCGGCCATCTCACAGGTGATCCCGACCCGGCCAACCGTTGGATGCTTTACGCGTGGCAACACGACAGTGGCGCGAAGCTCTACATCTGGCGCGCTCCCTCGCCCGAGGGACCGTGGGCTCCGCACCCGATGTCACCCCGTCCAGCGCCAACGCCGTTCCCCGCGGGCTACACGGCAAGCCACTTCTCATCCGGGGACATCGTGTGGGACCCGATCGGTGAACGGCTGGTCGGCACACCGCACAGCAAGAAAGGCGTAGAGCAACCCTCGTTCCTGATTCAGTCCACCGATGGCGTGAACTGGACGTGGCTGGACGGGGACAATGCAGTCCGCTTGCCGACAGAGCCGGGCCCGCTCGATGTAAACCACACTGGCTACGGCCGGTTGCTGCGCGACCTCGATGGGCACCTAGTGAAGTTCCGTGACCCAGCGACGCCTTCCGATCCGACGACGTACTACTGGTGGGTTTACAAGGAGCAAAGCGGCTGCACAGCCAATCCGGGATGCTCGACCAAGACGCCAATGCTCGCAAAGACACCGTCGCTCAACGCGTATCCGTGGATCAAGTGGGGGCCGGCGCACGACCTGGTCGGCGGAAACGTACACTTCCACGAAGCTTCGTTCCTCAAGGCTGACGGACGAATCTGGCTCGAGTACACCGAAAACTCGACAGCGACACAGGAGTACTTGCTCGATTCGCCCCAAGGGGATCCGTTCAGCTTCTCGAACCGCACGCCTATCGCGATGCCCATCGGCACCTCCCCGTTCTTTCACGGAGGAAACATCATTCGCGATCCGCAAAGCGGCCAGCAGTACATGGCGCAGACGGTAGTGAAGTCGGCCCTCGACGGCTCAAGCGAGATATGGGTCCTTCGCGCAATTTTTCCGCTCTAACGCTTATCGTTAGCGGCCAGCCGGAAGCGGACGTGCAGCGATTCGACCGCCAGCGCGTTCCAGAGTCTCCAGAACCAGAAGCCGTCTCCTCTCCGGGCTCCCGCCATCGCACGCGACCACCATTCCGCGCCCAGAACGCTCGCGACGTAGGGTGCTTCGTCAGCGCTTGCTATGCAACGGCGCAGCGAGCGTAAGGCCGGCGTGCGTCCCGCTCGCCATCGTGCGATGCGCCGAGCGAGCCGTCCTTGCGATACGTGCGCTCGTCTTGTGTTGTGCACCCGGAGCTGCGGGCTGATTGATTCGAGGGTCTCGTCGAACAAGGACCCGTCGCGCTTGGCAACCGGCGCATCCAATAGTGCCGAGACGACTCCCGGCTCGAGATAAGGCGTGACGAACGAACGGAATTGGGGGAACGGCGCGAAACGGATGAACAAATGGCGCGCTCTGTACTTCGCGTAGAAGAGGTCCAACAGATCGGCATCAGGCCGTCCGATCGCGCGGAGATCGTCCAGCACATGGCCGATCCGATCTCTCACGACGGCGGCGGTTCGTGGTGTAACGAACGACATCCTCCGAGCGAGCACACTGAGGGCGTCGTCGTTTCCCGCGCCGTAGAAGGAACGCCCGATCTCACCGCCGTGCCCGCCTACGTAGAACAGATCGCGGACGTCCCAATCGAGCCAGCTCGCAGCGTAATCCCAAGCGCGCTGCATGCCTTCGTGCCACGGTGCCCACCGAACGATCTCGGCGAACTCGTCGGGTGGGCGCCGCTGGCCGATGGGGACAGCATGGTGAGACCATCCCAGCAACCGGGCCGTGCGCGCGGCGCCGGCTCCGTCGTCGGAGTCGGCCGAACCCAAGGTGAACGACTCGACAATTCGACCCCTGTCGTTCAGGCACGCGGCGACCAATGAACTGTCACGTCCCGCGGTGAGCGCAAGCCGGACACCCGGCACCTGCGACATGCGACCAACAGTCGACCCGAGAACCTCTCGCAGTCGCCCCGGTGTCGTCGGCGGTCCGGGAGCAAGCCTTTCCTCCGGGGGCCAGTAGGACCGGATGCGCAGGCCGGTGTCCGTGAATTCAGCAGCGGTCGCTTCCTCCACGACGGTCCTCGACAGCAGCTCGTCATCCCCCACTGGGAACCCGAACACGACGAAGTCGGCAATGACCTCCTCCGACATGTTCGGAGCAACCCCAGCGAGTATTTGGCCAGCGAGTCCCTTCGTCGCGAGCGCAGAGCCATTCGGCCCGTCGACCCGCAGCAGAGTCTTCGGCAGTGCAGCGGAAGTGACCATCGAGACCTTCGATGTCTCCACAGCGATGAGCACGTACACGCCCATGAGACCGCGCGCGACCACGGGATCGGTGATGGCCCGATCGATCTCGTCTTCGGACGCTTCGCCCTGATCGCCCACGGGCGTCCCCCAAACGATCCGGTCGCCGACGCTAAGCGTTTCGGACTCGTCCTCCGAGATCGCGACAACGAGTGTGCTTGACGCGGGCACAAGAACCGTTCGGACACATGTCGCATCGCCGAGTAGCGGACGGTACACATCCAGAAGCCTGTCGACGAGTGAATCTGCTGCCTTCAGCGAATTCTCGCGGAGTCGAATGGCCCCGACGACGCTCCGGATCCCGGGCAGCCGATGGACGATCCGACGCATCTATTGATCGGCCAGCGGGAACGCTTGGCGAAACGTCGACACCGAAGGTGGGCTGACCTGTTCGTTTCCGCTCGATGCCACTAGGCTCGTCACGTTAGCCGACGGCCCGTAATGTTGGCATACCTACTCCGGAGAACCTCGCCGTCGATCGCTCCCATCTACGAACATCGCGATGCCGGCGACCGACCGGGTGCGCGACGCGATGGTCGTTTCGCTGTGTACGTCGCGTATCTGATGCCACGCCGTGGTCCGGCTCCGTCCCTGTCCCGGCGCCGTGAGGCCGAGGCTTCGGACGGCGTGGACGCCGAGGCGGAGGCATCCGCCGAGGCCTAGAAAAGCTTTTAGAAGGGACGAGAGGGCCGCGGTTCTGCGCGGCCCTCTCGCTTTTCCCCTCCCCCCAACCACCAACGAGGTGCAATCGGTGGAACGCAAGCCGTTGGATTAAGGTTCGCGCGTGCCGAGGAAGACATTTCGGGAGATCGTGTCCGACGTGACGTCGCGCTCCAGACGCGACCTACGGGGGACCCCGAAGCTCCGCGCGGCCCTCGACCGCTTCGGGGTCGATGTCTCCGGGCGCATTGCACTCGACGTCGGCGCCGCGGCCGGTGGGTTCACGACGGTGCTGCTGGAACGCGGAGCGGCCAAGGTCTATGCCGTCGACGCCGGCCACGGACAGCTCCTCGGCTCCCTGCGCCAGGACTCGCGTGTGGTCAACCTCGAAGCGACGAACATCGCCGACCTGAGTGCCGGGCTCGTCCCGGATCCCATCCAGCTGTTCACAGTCGACGTGTCGTATCTCGCGCTGCGACGCGCAGTCGCGCAGCTCGCGCGGGTCGAGTTCGCCGCGGGGGCCGAACTCATCGGCTTGGTAAAGCCGATGTTCGAGCTCGCGCTCGCCGAGGCGCCGACCGACAGGGCAACGATCGATCAAGCGCTCGACAGGGCCGTCGACGGTGTCACGTCCGCCGGTTGGACCGTGCTTTCGACGATGGATTCCGTCGTGACCGGTGCGAAGGGAGCGCCCGAGCTCCTGATCCACGCGAGGTGGTCGTCGGGGGCCTAAGGCCGTCGCCGTGAAGCGGTTGACGGTATTCTATTTCCGCTGCTAGCGTGACCTGTCGCGCCTGGCGCGTGTTTCGGCGCCGGGCGTTTGTGTGTGTGACCGGCCGTGGTTCGGGCCATAAACCGGGAGAAGCATGCCCACGATTCAGCAACTCGTCCGGAAGGGCCGCAAGGTCCCGCGGACGAAGATGAAGACGCCGCACCTCAAGGGCGCGCCGCAGCGCCGCGGGGTGTGCGTCCGCGTGCACACGGCCACCCCGAAAAAGCCGAATTCCGCCCTCAGGAAGATCGCCCGCGTCCGTCTCTCCTCCGGCGTCGAGGTCACCGCGTACATCCCCGGCGAGCAGCACAACCTTCAGGAGCACTCGATCGTCCTCGTTCGGGGGGGCCGCGTACGCGACCTGCCGGGCGTCCGCTACAAGATCGTCCGCGGTGCGCTCGACACCGCCGGTGTCTCAGGCCGCAAGCGCAGCCGCTCCAAGTACGGCACGAAGCGGGGCTAGAGATGCCGCGACGAGGGGCGATTCCCAAGCGAGAGATCAGGCCCGACCCGATCCATCAGAACCAGCTCGTCACACAGCTCATCAGCAAGGTGATGCAGAGCGGCAAGAAGACGCTCGCCGAGCGGATCGTCTACAAGGCGCTCGACGACCTTCAGCAGAAGTCGGGGATGGAGCCGGCGCCGGCCTTGAAGAAGGCGATCGACAACGTCCGGCCGATGCTCGAGGTCCGTTCGCGGCGCGTCGGCGGTGCGACCTACCAAGTGCCCGTGGAGGTTCCGGCGCGGCGCGGGACGTCCCTTGCCATCCGCTGGCTCGTCGGGACGGCGCGCGACCGCAAGGGCAAAGGTATGGCCGACAAGCTCGCATCGGAGCTCTTGGACGCCCTCCAGGGGACGGGAGCTGCTGTAAAAAAGAGAGAAGACCTGCACCGAATGGCTGAAGCGAACCGAGCGTTCGCGCACTACCGCTGGTAGCACAACCAATAGGAGTGCCACAACGGCCGGGGCAACCCGGTCGTTGTTTGTGAGGAAAACACAAGTGGAAGAGGACGTAGAGATGGCAGCTCAAGCCGCACGCAAAGACGACACAGCCTTAGAGGCTCCTTCGCGGCCCGAGGGCAAACGACGGTCGTCCGGACTCCCGATCCGCGAGTTCCCGCTCGCCCTGACGCGCAACATCGGAATCATGGCGCACATCGACGCCGGGAAGACGACGACGACCGAGCGGATCCTCTATTACACCGGCAAGACCTACAAGATCGGTGAGGTCCACGAGGGCTCGGCCGTCATGGACTGGATGGACCAGGAGCAGGAACGCGGCATCACGATCACGTCGGCCGCGACCTCCGCCCGCTGGAAGGATCACTGGATCAACATCATCGACACGCCCGGCCACGTGGACTTCACGGTCGAGGTCGAAAGGTCGCTACGGGTGCTCGACGGTGCCGTTGCCGTCTTCGACGCCGTCCAGGGCGTCGAGCCGCAGACGGAGACCGTCTGGCGTCAGGCCAACCGCTACAAGGTCCCGCGCGTGTGCTTCATCAACAAGATGGACCGCACGGGCGCCGATTTCGCGCAGGCCATCCACATGATCAAGGAGCGTCTCGTCGAGCCGCACCCTGTTCCGATTCAGATTCCCTGGGGGGCCGAGGACGGGTTCGTCGGCGTCATCGATCTCGTCGAAATGAAGGCGCTGCGCTGGACGGAGGGCAAGGGCGACGAGTGGGAAACGCTCGACATCCCCGACGACCTCGCCGACGCCGCGACGGAAGCGCGCAACGCGCTCATCGAGGATCTCGCGGAGGTCGAGCACGACGAAGAGATGATGACCCACTACGTCGAGGGCACCCAGCCGACGCCCGAGGCGCTGCGCGCGGCCATTCGCCGGCACACGCTGAAGATGGAGCTTGCGCCGGTCCTCGCCGGCGCTGCGTTCAAGAACAAGGGCGTCCAGCCGCTGCTCGACGCGATCGTTCACTACCTGCCGTCGCCGGACGACGTCCCGCCCGTGGAAGGCGAGAACCCGAAAACCGGCGAGCACGTGCAGCGCAAGCCCGAGGACACAGAGCCTTTCTCGGCGCTCGCGTTCAAGATCGTGTCCGACCCCTACGTTGGTCGCCTCACCTATTTCCGCGTGTACTCCGGGACGCTCACGTCGGGCGCCCAGCTCCACAACGTCACGCGCGACCGCAAGGAGCGGGCGGGACGCATCTTGCGAATGCACGCCAATCACCGCGAAGACATCGATGCCGTGTTCACCGGCGACATCGTTGCCGCCGTCGGCCTGAAGCAGACGTTCACGGGCGACACGCTGTCGGATCCGGGAAATCCCATCGTGCTCGAGTCGATGAACTTCCCTGACCCGGTGATCTCAGTCGCGATCGAGCCCAAGACGACGGCCGACCAGGACAAGCTCGGCTCGGCGCTCCAGAAGCTCACCGAGGAGGACCCGACCTTCCGCGTCCAGCACAACGACGAGACCGGCCAGACGCTCATCTCCGGAATGGGCGAGCTCGCGCTCGAGGTCTTCGTGACGCGTCTCGTCCGCGAGTTCAACGTCGCGGCCAGTGTCGGCCGTCCCCAGGTGGCGTATCGGGAGACGATCCGTCAAGAGGTACGAGACCACACCTACACGCACGCCAAGCAGACGGGCGGCAAGGGCCAGTACGCGAAGGTCGTCATCGACCTCGAGCCGCTCGGCCCGGGTGGCGGGTTCGAGTTCGTCGACAAGGTCCGCGGCGGTGACATTCCGCGCGAGTACATCGCCGCCGTCGACGACGGCATTCAGGAAGCGATGCAGACGGGCGTGCTCGCGGGCTATCCGCTGGTCGACATCCGCGTCACGCTGACGGGCGGGAACACTCACGAAGTGGACTCGTCCGAGCTGGCCTTCAAGATCGCCGGCTCGATGGCACTGAAGGAAGCGGCTCGCCGGGCCAAGCCGGCCCTGCTCGAGCCGCTCATGGACTTGGAGGTTGTGACTCCGGAGGAGTACCTCGGCGACGTCCTGTCGGACGTGACCGCGAGGCGAGGTCGTGTGGAGCGCGTTGAGGCGCGCCACGGGAGCCAAGTGGTCAGGGGTCTGGTGCCGCTCGCGGAGGTATTTGGGTATGCTACGGACCTGCGTTCGCGGACGCAGGGACGGGCGACGTTCACCCTGCAATTCCACTCCTATCAGGAGGTCCCCGAGTCCGTGAAGCGCGACTTAACGTAGGACACGAGACCGCTGGTCCGTTGAAGGCGGGAGCTTTCGGCTCCCGAACCACTCGGCCGGCGGTCTTGGGCCGTTTAAAGAGCGAATCCGAGAGAGGACCAGGAGAAGGAAGATGGCGAAGGCGAAGTTTGAGCGAACCAAGCCCCACGTCAACATCGGCACCATCGGGCACATCGACCACGGCAAAACCACGCTCACGGCCGCCATCACGTCGGTGCTCGCGAAGAAGGCGCCGTCGGAGATCAATAAGGCCATCGCCTTCGAGAACATCGACAATGCCCCCGAGGAGCGCGAGCGCGGTATCACGATCGC
>DASQWC010000069.1:0-19155 GCA_035640475.1 Actinomycetota bacterium
GTTCTCCTTCAACATCTTCGAGAGTGGCGAGCTCATTCACCCCCACGACGTGGGCACTATCCTCGATGGGGAAGGCGTCGCCATTCGAGCGGGCCATCACTGCGCAAAACCGCTGATGAGACGCTTCGACGTCCCGGCGACGTGCCGGGCGAGCTGCTACGTGTACAACGGTGAGGACGACATCGACGCGCTGGTGGAATCAGTCGCGAAGGCGCGCGGTTTCTTCTCGAGGGGCTAACCATGTCAGTGGAGGACCTGTACCGCGAGATCATCCTCGACCACTACCGCAGCCCGCGGAACAAGCGGCGCGGAGTGGAGGGCGCGATCGCGGTGAAGCACGACAACCCGCTGTGTGGGGACGAGCTCCACCTCGCTGTCGACATCAAGGACGGCCAGTTGCAGGACGTCGCTTTCGACGGCAAGGGCTGCTCGATCTCGCAAGCCTCGGCGTCGATGATGACCGAGGCCGTCCAGGGTCACTCCGTGGGCGACGCCCTCGCGCTCACTGAGACGATTCGGCTGATGATGCATGGGGAATCACCCCAAGGTGACCTCGGTGATCTCATGGCGCTGGAGGGCGTCGCCAAGTTCCCCGTCCGCGTGAAGTGCGCGCTGCTCGCGTGGATGGCGCTGAAGGATGCGCTCGGTCAGACCGCCACGCCGGAGCGAAGCGGAGGCGCAGACGGGCAAGACAGGAACCACGCATGAGCGAAACAAAGACCATCAACGAGGAAGAGGTCTGGGAGGTCCTGAAAGTCGTCACCGATCCGGAGATCGGGATCGACGTCGTGAACCTCGGCCTTGTGTACGGCATCGACATCGAGGACTCGACGGTGAAGGTCCGCATGACGCTCACGTCGATGGGATGTCCCGCCACGGGCCTCATCGAGTTCCAAGCCAAAGAGGCCGTCGGCACGGTCGACGGCGTCGACGACGTCGTCGTCGAGTTCACGTTCGACCCACCCTGGAGTCCCGACCGTATGACGGAAGAAGGCCGGGACATGCTCCAGGCGATGGGCTACTAGCGCGCGCTACGCGGCCTTCGGCTCGGGAGCCGAGCGCGCCTCCCGGTATCGCTCGACGAACGCGTCGATGACGCGTGTGTTCGATCCTTCGCACCGCACGATCCGGCCCCATGCGGTCAGCGCCACCTTCGTGTCGCCGCGAAGCTGCGCATAGGGGACGACGATCACCTTTCGCTCGTCGCGATACTTTCGCTCGAGCGCGCGCTCCTGATCGCTCGTCAATCCCTTGTGCCAAACGATGATGTAGCCGTGCTCCAGGGAATGGACGGCTCTGTAGATCGACGGCTGCTTCTCGGGGTCGGTACCGAAGGGCTTGTCGTAGATCCCGTGTGGAACGACACCCCGGCCGTCGTGGGCGCCGTGGGTCGGCGGCGATGAGTCGTAGCGAGTCGTCCCGCCGACCGGCAGGTGTTGTCCGGAGCCGCTCCCGCCCGTTTCCCGAACCTCCGAGCAGCCGTTGGCGACGGCGAGCTTATTGAACTGGTCCACTTGACGGCTCGTGAACATCGAGCGCGCAACGAACGCGCCGACGAGGGCGAGGACGACGAGCCCGGCAATGACATACGGGCGGGTCTTGCTCTTGCCGCGCGCGCGCTTTCGGCGGGCGGGTGCACGCGTTGCTGGTCGTCCGGGCGTCGCGTGTGTCCAGGGCTCGGACGCGGACGGCGGCGGCTCCGGTGTGACCGGATGCACGGGCGACGGCTGGGACGTGGGGGGGCCGCTCGGTGCATGGGCCGTCCCGGGGGCCGAATGGACCGGCGGCGCGACCGGACGCCGGTGCTTGCGCTTCTTCTTGGCCATCGGTCAGCCAGCATACTGATCGTCACGTGACCGGTCGGCGTACGGCTTTGGGGCTCGGCGCGGCCGTGGCCTCGGCTCTTCTGCTCTTCGTGGCCGGTGAACCGGTCGGCATCGGCGTTCTCGCCTGGATCGCCCTCGTCCCCCTGTTCGCAGCCGTCCGCGACGCAGAGAAGCTGCGGTGGGCGTGGCTGTACGGCCTCGTCTTCGGGCTCGTCTTCTTCGGCATCCACCTGTCCTGGATCTTCCTGTTCGGCTGGATGGCGTGGACGGCGCTTACGATCGCGATGGCGCTGTACATGAGCGCCGCCACTCTCGTCGGCTGGCTCGTCCGCAACTCGTTGCTCGCGCCGCTGATGATGGCCGGCGCGTGGACGGGAATGGAGCTCGTCCGCGACAGATGGCCGGTCGGCGGCTTCTCGTGGGGAGCGATCGGCACGACCCAGGGCTCGGTTCCCGGCGTCCGCTGGCTCGCGGGCGTCGTCGGCGTATACGGGCTGTCGTTTCTCGTCGCACTTGCCGCGAGCCTCATTGCCGGCCGGACGTGGGCATGGCGAAGTGTTGGGGTTGCCGCAATCGTGCTCGCCGGGTTCATCGCGGCGGACGTAATCCTTCACGGATCGCCGGAGCCGGGCCGTCCGTATCGAATCGCGGTCGTGCAGGGCGGCGTGCCTCGCCCGCCTCGACCGGATCAGAACGAGGTGATCCTGCGCAACCACATCCGCGTGTCACGAGCGCTCATCAAGGAGCGCGGTCCTCTCGACGTCGTCGTCTGGCCCGAGAGCGCCGTTGCCAACAGCGTCGCCGACACAGGACTGGCGGAGCTGAAGGCGCTCGCGCTCGAGACGAACACGTCGTTTCTCGTCGGCCGCTCATATTTCACCCAGGACGCCTACTTCAATCTCATCGAGCACGTCACCCCCGGCGGGCGCATCGACGGGGAGTACGCGAAGCGCCACCCGGTTCCGTTTGGGGAGTACGTCCCGATCGGGTTCTTTCGCAGCTTTGTCGGGACGCTGCAGTCGGAGATCCCCGTCGATCAGCGGCCCGGGACCGAAGCGACGGTCTTCGACGTGGAAGGCAGGAAAGTCGCAACGCCCGTGTGCTTCGAGTCGGTCTTCCCCCGGGACTTCCTCGACTTTGCGCGGCAGGGAACCGAGCTGTTCGTTCTGACGACGAATAACTCGTCCTTCGAGCGTTCGTACGCCTCGCAGCAGCACGTCGCCCACACGCGCATGCGGGCATTGGAGACGCGTCAGTGGGTCGTGCAGGCGGCGCTGGCCGGCATCAGCGGCGTCCTCGGCCCGGACGGTTCGGTCACGCAAACGACGAAGCTCTTCACGACAACCGGATTCGTCGCCGACGTACGCACGCGACCATCGCAGTCGCTCTACGCATCGATCGGCGACGTGTTCCCGTCGATCTTCGGCGCGCTCCCGTTGCTCGGATTGCTCGAGGCGCTCGTGCGCAAAAGGCGCGAGCTAGAGTCGTCCACGTGAAGATCTCCGTCGGCTCGGACGAGCGCACTCCGACGACCGACGCCGTCGTCGAGGAGCTTCGCAAACGCGGGATCGACGTCGAGCTCTACGGTCCGCTGTCCGATCAGGCTAAGCAATGGGCGGAAGTGGCTGAGGATGTCGCGCGCGATGTCGCCGACGGAAGGGCCGAACGAGGGATCCTCTTCTGCTGGACGGGCACCGGATGCTCAATGGCGGCCAACAAGGTTCCCGGCGTCAGGGCCGCGCTGTGCACGGACGCCGAGACGGCGCGCGGTGCGCGGCGGTGGAACGACGCAAATGTGCTGTCGATGAGCCTTCGATTGGCGACGCCGATCCTCGCGCGCGAGATCGTCGGTGCGTTTCTCGACACCGGGGATGTCGACCCGTCGGAGATTCCGAACATCCAGCGGCTGGGAAAGCTGGAGGCGAGGTGAGCTTCGACGACGACATCGGCGAGCTGGGCTTCGAGCTTCTGGACGAGCGACGCGGCGCGCGACGGTTCACGCGCAGGTCGAATCCGTTCCTGAAGTGGTGGCTGATGATCCACCCGGACGGAACGGCCGAGCTGACGTGGGAATTCGAGCTCGGCGAGTACCTGAAGGCAAAGGGCCTGCACGTCTCCGTCCAGGACGAGCTCTCGCTGCTGTTGTTTCCGTCGCAGGAGGCTCGAGGTCCGGCCGACGGCGCGTGGCTCCGCGCCGAGATCGAGCGGTCCGAGCTGCAGCTGAAGTCGGTCGACTTGCTCACGGGCTCGTAAGGGCATAGAAGATTCGTCGGAGGTGATCTGCGGTGGAAGCAAAGAGCGGTGACCGGGTCTCTGTGGACGCGAAGAAGGTCGGCCAGCCCCGGCGGGCCGGTGTTATCCGGAGCGTGTCGAAAGGTATCTCCGGCGCCCGGTACCAGGTGCGCTGGGACGACGGACAGGAGTCGGTGCTGGCCCCCGGTGCCGGCAACCTCGTCATCGAAGGTCGCGGCGGCAACGGCAAGGGCGCTGGAAAGAGGCGCTCTGCGGCCAAGCCGGCAAAGAAGAAGACCGCGAAGCGCAAGCGCTGACCGTTACACCGGGATCTTCTTGATCTCGTCCTTGGCTTCAGTCAGCAGCTTGTAGGACGGCCCTACCAGGCTCACATCGTTGAAGAACGTGACGTTCCAGAACGCGATGTGCCGAAGACCCGCCGCTGCGTAAGCGCCGACGGTCTTGGCGAGGTCGTCCGGCGTCCCGTGGAAGAGCGCGTCGTGTGCGAGCTCGAACGGGATGGCTTCGATCGCGTTCATCGCCTCTTCGCGCCCGAGTCGTGCCGGCACGTACTCGAGCAGACCGTAGAAGTCGTCACCCAGGGGATGGCGGAAGCCGCGTTCTTCGAAGTAGGAGGCGGGCAGCGCGAGCAGGAGCGCCTTGACCATCGGGTGGTCGAGGTACCGGTGGGACAGCTCGTGATCCTCGGCGACGAGTGTGTACCGCCACAAGCCCGCCACGATGCCGTCGGGATCTCGTCCGTGCGTGATTGCGGAGTCGCGGATCATCTGCCAGCGACTCGCGTAGTCCTCGAGGTCGATGAACGTGGGAAGCCAGCCGTCGGCCAGCTCACCGGTGATCCGGCACATGCGCGGCCCGTGGGCCGCAACCCAGATCGGTGGGAAGCGCCCGGGAGTGTGGGGGCCCATACCGTTCACGGCTCCCTCGAGTGTGTAGACGGGGCCCGCGTAGTCGACCGGCTCGTCGTTTTCCCAGAGCAACCGGATGACCCGCAGCGCGTCCTGGAGCGTTGTGGCCGGACGATCGAAGGACATCCCGTACGGCGTGATGTTCTCGCCTTCTCCGGCGCCGATGCCGAGGATCGCGCGGCCTGCGGTCAGGTGATCGAGCGTCAGCCATGCGCGTGCGAGCTGCGCGGGGTGGTTGCGGAAGGGCTCTGTGACCGAGGTGCCGAGCTGGATCCGGTCGGTCGCGGTCGCGGCAGCAGTGATCGCGGCGATCGGGTCGAAGTACATATGCGGGTTGGGAAGCACGGTGGCCAGGGACAGGATGTCCGGCGTCCATACCGTCTGGGGATGCCAGCCCATGAGGTGGTCGGGCCACCAAATCACGTCGAAGCCGCGTTCTTCGTTGCGCTTGGCCGTATACGTGAGTGCCTCAACCGGCGGCTGCAAGCTCCCCGGCACCCCGACGCTGATAGGCATCTGCCATTGTTTAGCTGATGACGAAGGTTGCCTGCATCGGCGCGGGGTCGTTTGGGACGACCATGGCCGGCGTCGCCGCTCAGAACGCGAACGACGTCGTCCTGTGGTGCCGGCGCGGCGATCTCGCCGAGCAGGTCAACGAGCGCAGGACCAACGAGGACTATCTCCCGGGCATCCGGCTCCCGGACGGCTTGAGTGCGACCGCCGACATCGAGGAGGCAATGCGCGGCGCATCGGTCTGCATCATGGCCGTCCCGTCCCACGGCTGGCGCGAGATCCTGCGCACGATCACACCTTTTCTGGACGACGTCGACGTCGTCGTCAGCCTTACAAAGGGACTCGAAGTCGACACGAACCTGCGGATGAGTGAAGTGCTCTTCGAGGAGTGTCCGGACTTCCCGACGGAAAAGTACGCGATGCTGTCCGGCCCCAACATCGCACGCGAGATCGCCCGCAAGATGCCGGCCGCGACCGCGGTCGGCTGCACGGACGAAAAGCGGGCCGAGCTCGTCCAGAACGTCTTCCATCAGCCGTATTTCCGCGTCTACACGAACAACGACGTCGTCGGTTGCGAGCTCGGAGGCGCCATCAAGAACATCGTCGCGATCGCTGCGGGGATCGCCGACACGATGGGTTTCGGGGACAATGCGATGGCGGCGTTGATGACGCGCGGTCTCGCCGAGCTCACGAGGCTCGGCACCCGGCTCGGCGGCCAGCCGCTCACGTTCGCGGGACTTGCGGGTATGGGAGACCTCATCGTGACCTGCGTCTCGAAGTACTCGCGAAACCGCCGGGTCGGCAAAGAGCTCGGAAAGGGACGAAAGATCGACGACATCATCGCCGAGATGAACATGGTCGCCGAAGGCGTGAAGACCTCGAGGCCGATCCTCGAGCTCGGGCGAAAGGTCGACGCGTGGATGCCGATCACGGAGGGCGTCGTCTCGCTGATCTACGAAGGCAGCACGCCCGACCAGATGGTGGCCGACATCCTGGCTCGGCCGGCCATGGCGGAGACCTACGGGATCGAAGACGCGTGACGGGAATCGAGGGGGAGCCCGTCCCGCCGTCGTTCTGGCGTGCCGTCCGAGTCACGTTCGACGGCGTCATTCGGCACTGGCGGACGTGCCTGGCGCTGGTCTCGGTGTACGCGATCCTCAACGGTGTCTCGAATGCGATCGGCCGGGCCGACCCACTCGACTTCGATCCGTCGGCTGCTTCGCCCAGTGAGCTCGTCGTGATCAGTGCGGCGGCGCTGGCCGGTATCGGCACGCTCGCGCTCATCTGGATCTTCGTGCATCCGCCGACGCTCGGAGCGTTATCGCTGGTCGGATCCGCCGTCGTCGCCGGGGACGAGCTGGAGACGCACGGGATCGTCCGGCGCGTGCTGGATCGCGCGCTCGAGGTCATCGGAGCGTTCGTGCTCACGCTGCTGATCCTGCTCGTCGCTCCGATCGCAATCGGTTTGTTCGGATTGGTCGCCAACCTCGTCACGAACGCCGAGACGACGATCGCCGCGATGTTCGCGCTGGCCTTTGTCCTCGCCGTCCCGGTCGTGTACATGTTCGTCCGGCTCTCGCTGGCGATTCCCGTCGTGCTTCGTGAAGGGCTCGGCCCGGTCGCCGCCCTCAGACGGTCGTGGGACCTGGTCGGCGGGGTGTGGTGGTGGGTGTTCGGCGTGTTCGTCGTCGTTGGTATCGCCGGCGGGATCGGCGGCGGCATCCTCGCGGCGATCCTCTCGCTCGGCAACGCGGGCATCTCCGGCTCCGGTGACTCGAACTTCGTCCTGGCTGCGCTCGGGAGCGCCGTCTCATCGGCCGTGTCCGGATCGCTGCTGGGCGTAGTGACCGGCGTCGTGTATGAAGCGCGAGCGGAGGTCTTGTCTCCGTCCGAGCTCCCACTGCCCGACGTGCCGGGCGAGTGAACCGGATCGGCGACTACGCACTCATCGGCGACTGTCATTCCGCGGCGCTTGTGGGCCGGGACGGCTCGGTCGACTGGGCGTGCTTCCCGCGCTTCGACTCGCCGGCGGTGTTCGCGAAGGTGCTCGACGCCGAACGCGGGGGATCGTTCTCCGTCTCGCCGGAAGCCGTGGCCGAGGTGCGCCGGCGCTACGTCGATGGGACGAACGTGCTCCAGACCACGTTCCGCTGCGAGTCGGGCGAGCTCGTGCTCACCGACTGCATGCCGGTGCACTGCGAGGGAGTCGATCCACGTGACCTCCACACGCATCACTCGATCCTCCGGCGCATCGAGTGCACCGAAGGAACAGTCGGCGTGCGGGTGGCGGTCGAGCCGCGCTTCGAATACGGGCGCTTCGTCCCGTTCTTTCGGCTGACGTCGGAGGAGACCGGCGAGGCCGTCGGCGGTGCCGACGCAGTCCACATCACGGCGACGCGTTTGCTGGACGAAGAGCGGGAACGGATTCGCGGCCGATGGCATCTGCGCGCGGGTGAAACGGTCTGGATCGAAGCGGCGTGGTCGCCCTCGCATCGGCTGCGGTCGGGCGAGGAGATTCCGTCGCCCGGCGACCTGGAGAAACGGCTCGACGAGACGATCACGTTCTGGCGCGGATGGTCCGATCGTTGCATCGTCGAAGTCGCCGACGTCGACGCGGTGCAGCGCTCGGCCCTGACACTGAAAGCGCTCGCATACGCGCCGACCGGCGCCGTCATCGCCGCCCCCACGACGTCGTTGCCCGAGGAGATCGGGGGTGAGCGCAACTGGGACTACCGCTACACCTGGATCCGCGACGGCACGCTCACGCTCATCTCGATCTTCGCGCTCGGTGTCCGCGAGGAAGCGGAAGCATTCAAGTTCTGGATGGAGCGGACGAGCGCCGGCCGCCCGGAGGATTTGCAGATCATGTACGGGATCGCCGGCGAGCGTGCGCTGCCCGAGCTCGTGCTGGATCACCTTGCCGGTCACCGCGAATCGGCTCCCGTACGCATCGGCAACGGCGCCGCCAAGCAACGGCAGCTCGATTGCTACGGGCAGCTGATCCAGTCCGCCTACCTGTTCGCAAAGGCCGGCGGTCTGATCACACCGGACAACTGGAACTTCCTTGCCGGGCTCGCCGACATCGTCGCGGACGCCTGGCATGAGCCCGACCAAGGCATCTGGGAGATCCGCGACGAGCCGCGCCACTTCGTCCACTCGAAGCTCAACTGCTGGGCTGCCCTCGATCGAGCCGTCCGGATCGCCGAGAAGCGTCGGCTGCCGGGCCCGGTGAAACGATGGAGCGAAGAGCGCGACGCACTCAGCCAGTACCTCATGCACGACGCTGAGGAGCGGGGGTGGTTCGCCCAAGCCGTCGGCTCGGACGATCCGGATGCGTCGGTCCTCCTCGTTCCCGCGATGGGGTTCCTGCCGACGTCGCATCCGCTCGTCCAGCGCACGATCGAGGTCGTTCGCTCCGAGCTTTGCACGGGCGGGCTCGTGCATCGGTACCGCGCAGCCGACGGCCTCGAAGGCGGGGAGGGCGCGTTCCTGTTGTGCTCGTTCTGGCTGCTCGACACGCTCACGCACTGTGGACGGCTCGACGAGGCCGAAGCCGTCCTGGACGAGCTCACGGAGTATGCGAACGACGTCGGCTTGTGGGCCGAAGAGGTGGACGCGGCCACCGGCGAAGCCCTCGGCAACTTCCCGCAAGCTTTCACGCACATGGCGCACATCACGTCGTCCTTGCACCTGGCGGCCGCAAAGAACGGAGATATCGACTTCGATGCCGCGATCGACTACGCAGAACAGGCCGTCGAGAGGTTCATGACGGCCGGCCGAAAGCTGGGCGCGACGAACGAGGTAGGCTGACCGCCCGATGACGATCGAGTCCGCGCGCGAACGCGCCGATGCGCTTCGCTCGGCGCTTCGGGCGTCGGCCGCCAAGCATTTGGGTGAGCTCCGCCGGCTCGTCGAGATCCCGAGCGTCTCCGCCCACAGCAGCAACATCGACGAGGCGGCCAAGGCAACGGCGCAACTCCTCGAGGAGCGAGGATTGCGCACGGAGATCCGTCCGACACCCGGCCATCCCGTTGTGTGCGCGTGGGGCGGCGCCCCGGTCGATGATGGCGGTCCGGCGCTCTTGTTCTACGAGCACTACGACGTCCAGCCGCCGGATCCGCTCGATGAGTGGTCGGTGCCGCCTTTCGAGGTGACGGAGCGCGACGGCAAGCTCTTCGGCCGTGGGACGTCGGACACGAAGGGCCACATCCTGTGCCGGGTTGCGGCGATCGACGCCGTCCGGGACGTGCTCGGCTCCGATCCGATTCGCTACGTCTTCATGGTCGAGGGTGAGGAAGAGATCGGCAGTCCCAATCTCGAGACATTCATCAACGACAACGTGGACGACTTCAGGGCCGACGCATGCCTGTGGGAGTTCGGCGGCGTGGACGCCGAAGGACGGCCGAGCGTCACGCTCGGGCTGAAGGGGATCCAGTCCGTCGAGCTGCTAGCGGCCGGACCCGCCTACGACGCGCATTCGTCACTCGGCGCGGTGATCGACAACCCGCTGTGGCGGCTCGCGGCGGCCGTCGGGTCGCTGCGCGACACCGACGGCCGCGTCACGATCGACGGGTTCTACGACGACGTCCGCGATCTGACGCCGAAGGAGCTCGACGCGATCCGGGCGGAGCCGGATCGCGACGAGAGCCTGCGCTCGGAATACGGCATCGCGCGGTTCCTCGGGGGCGCCGAAGGGTTCGAGCTTCGCAAGCGCTTGCGCGCCGAGCCGTGCGTCAACGTCAACGGCTTCCACGGCGGCTACGGCGGCCCCGGATCGAAGACCGTGCTGCCGGCTCGTGCGACGGCGAAGCTCGACTTCCGTCTGGTGCCCGATCAGAAACCGCAGCGGGTGGTCGAGCTCTTGCGCGCCCACTTGAACCGCTACGGCTACGACGACGTCGAGGTCGTCGCGCTGGCCGGCGAGGCGCCGGGACGGACGTCGCTGGCCGATCCGTTCGTGACCATTGTTGCTGAGACCGCGCGGCTGGCCTACGGCATCGATCCGACGATCGAGATCTCGAGCGCCGGCACCGGACCGGCGGGCCCGTTTCAGGACGTCCTGAAGGTTCCGTTCGCCTCGGTCGGCTGCGCGTACTCGGGCAGCCGCGCCCATGCGCCGGACGAGCACATTCGAATCGAAGACTTCGAGACGGGGAAGCTGCACACTGCTCTGGTGATCGCCGCGCTCGCACCGTAGATGAAGCGATTGCTCTCCAACAGGCTTGCCTTCGGCGCCGTCGGAGCTCTGGTCGGGGTGGCGCTCGGTCTGGCGATCACCGGCGGATACCCGGACGGCGTGCAGGACCCCATCGCCAATGCGGTGAAGCACGTGGGGATCAACTTGCCCGGGGGCGCCGACGTGCACCCGAAGGCGAGGTTCCCGCGTGAGGGCGCGACCGACACCGGCAACGCGTTCTCAGTGCCGAAGGGCGGAGAGTCCGAGGGGCCGAAACGCCGCTACACAACCGGCGGCGGCACGAGCAACTCGTGCTACGCAAGCCAGGCCTGCCGCGAATATTTCGGCCTCGAGACCGACGACCCCAACGAGCCGCACGTTGTGTTCGTCCCGCCTTCACGGGACGCTAACGGCAACTACAACCCCGGGACCGGTGGGGAGCCGGGGGAGCCCGGGATCCCGGACGGCGAGGGCGACGGCCCGGGTGAGCAGGACGGAACTCCGGGCGAGGGCGGACCGCCGGGTGATCCCGGTTAGCGCTCGTCACCCCGGGTAAGGCTTTCCAGTTAATAAGGCATGGCTATCGGGATCGAGTTTCCACGCGTCCTGGACGCCGCCCGCACGGGCGCCGAATGGGCCTGGCGCTCTCTGTACCAGGAGCTTGCGCCGACTGTGATCGGCTACGTCCGGGCGCGAGGCGCGCACAGTCCCGAGGACGTGTGCGGCGAGGTATTCGTTCAGGTCGTCCGTGACATCCAGTCGTTCCAGGGCGACGAGCAGGGCTTTCGATCGTGGGTCTTCGTCATGGCTCATCGCCGCCTGCTCGACGAGGCGCGCCGGCGCAAACGCCGTCCGGAGACACCGGTCGACACGGTTGACCTCCGGGATCTTGCTGCGGCGTCCGACACCGCGACCGAGGCGATGGCCGGTGTCGAGGAGGCGCGGCTGCGGGCCGTTCTCGACGAGCTGACTCCGGCTCAGCGCGATGTCGTCCTGCTTCGGGTGATCGCCGACTTGTCCGTCGAGGAGGTCGCGCAGGTGATCGGCAAAGGTCCCGGCGCCGTGAAGTCGCTGCAGCACCGGGCCCTCGAGACCCTCAGAGGCAAGCTCACCGAACCCTCGGAGGACGGCGCGGCGCTTACCAAGTCGCCATGACACGAGATCCGTTTCTCGAACCGCAGGACGACGAGGTCGGCCGCTTCCTCGAACAGGCGCGGACGACGTTCGTCAAGCCTCCCTCGGCCGACGTCGAGCGCGGACACCTTGCGGCCATGGTCGGGGCCTTCGAGGCTCCGGAACCATCCAGCGCCCCGAGGAGGAATCCACTCATGCAGCGAATTCTCGCCATCGGTGCCGTGAAGGCACTGGCCATCGGAGTGGTGGCCTTGGTTGCGACAGGCTCGGCCCTCGCCGCGGCGGGAAGCCTGCCGGAGCCGGCCCAGGACGCCGTCGCGAACACCGTCGACAACGTCGGGCTGCACATTCCGGGCGGCGACGACGAGACCGAGGTCGCCGAGACTGAGGAGAACGAGCAGGAAGACGCCGAACCGGATGACGCTGATGCCACAGTTGATCACTTCGGTTCAACGGCGGGACCGCCGGCACGCTCGACGACTGGCTGCCCGGACGGCTTCGAGGGCAACCACGGACAGTTCGTCTCGGGTACTGAGGAAACGCCCCGTGACGAGGCCGCGCGGTCCGATTGCGGCAAGCCCGAGCAAGCCGTCGACGGCGACGAAGGCGAATCCGAAGACGGTGAACAGGGTCGGTCAGCCGAGCACCGCAAGGACGGCGAGCACCGGCCCGAGGATCAAGAGCAGGGCCGTGGTGGGCCGCAGCAGGGCGGGTCGTCCGAGGGTTCCTAGAGAGACCGAAGCAACGCGACGACCTTTCCGAGGATCCGGCTGTTCTCCGAGGTGACTTCGATCGGCGGATAAGCCGGATTCTCGGCTTTCAGGATCGTGCGACCGCCTTGGCGCACGAGCGTCTTGACCGTCGCCTCGTCCTCGAGCAGCGCGGCCACGACGCTGCCGGGCGTTGCGTCCGATTGCTTGCGGACGACGACGTAGTCGCCGTCGTGGATGCCGGCCTCGAGCATCGACTCGCCCTTGACGCGCAACATGAAGAACTCGCCGTCGCCGACGATCGCCGCCGGGAGCGGAAAGACGTCCTCGATGGTCTCGAGCGCCTGTGTCGGGGAGCCTGCCGCGATGCGTCCGACCAGCGGAACGTGGCGTACACCCGAGCTCGACTCGGCCGGGCCCATGCCCGGCGCGTAAGAGATCGCGATAGCGCGCGGCTTGGTCGCGTCCTTCCGGATGTAGCCCTTCTTCTGGAGCGCTTCGAGGTGCGCGTGCACGGTCGAGGGTGAGGCGAGGCCGACGGCGTCTGCGATCTCGCGGACCGACGGTGGATATCCGCGCTCCTCGACGGTGGACAGGATGAAGTCGAGCACCTTCTTCTGGCGGGGGCCGAGCGCGTCGACGCCCGGTGTCTTCTTGGCACGCGGCATGGGTGGTCCTCCCCTTTGGTTGGTTGGGCGACCCTAGCACGCGCGGACGACGAAAAGCAAACATCTGTTCGTGGGCACAGACGTTCCTATTTGGTCAGCGACAGCAGGTCCGAGTAGTCGTCCCCGACGTACATCCCGAGGGGATCGAAGTAGAAGCCGTCCTGCCGAGCCGACAGGTGGACGTGGGGTGCCAGGGTCGACCCCGGGTGACCGCTGCCGACGGCACCGACGATCTCGCCGCGCTCCACCGGCGTCCCGCGCACCGTGCGGACCTCGCCGAGGAACGAGTACGTCGTCAGCAGCCCGCCGCCGTGGTCGACGGTGACGGTGCGGTTCCCGGCGACGGAACCGGCGAAGGACACCACGCCGGTCGCCGATGCGCGTACCGGGGATCCGGGAGGCGCGGCGACGTCGATCCCGCGATGACCCGGCGCAAAGGGATCGTCGGGCGCGTCGTAGACGCGGACGACCTCTCCGTACAGCGGGACGGCGTGGCTCGCCCCGGGACGCGGCGCCGGCTGTGGCGTCTGGGCCTGCGCGGGTCCGGCCAACGTCAGGGCGATCAGGACTGCGGCGAGCGCTCGCATGGGGCCGGAGTATGGGCCGCCGCGGAGACAGATTGTCGGCGGTGGTCTCTATCTTGACTTCAGAACAGAAGTTCGTATAGTAGAACAGACGTTCGTATCAGCGGTTTACCGGAAGGAACCACAGTGAACAGAACCAAACTCACACCGCTGGGGAGGCTCTTCGGAATCGTGCTGATCCTGATGACTGGAGCGATCGCTGGGGCGGCCGGTGCCGCCGCCACGAAGCCACACGCCCAAGCCTGGCGCTGTATCGCCGTCCGCCCCGGCGACACGCTCTGGTCTCTGGCCGCCCGCAATCCCGCCGCGGACCGGCGAGAGACCGTCCACCGGATCGTCGAGCACAACCGGCTCGGCGCCAACGCCCTGCAAGCCGGGACGGCGGTCTGGTTCCCCAACGAGGGCGACCTCACAGGGCTGCGCGAGGTCGACTCCTCGAGCTGCCCCGCCGCTCACTAGGCGGCATCGTGCGTTTCCGCAGGTCACAGGCCTGTAATTCCATCCTTGACATACTAGATATAGTTTCTGTGCCGAAGTGGAACCCCAACATATTGGGGTTGCGGGTACTGGACCTGGGGGATCATGCGCTGCCCGTATTGCCGCGACTCTAATACACGCGTCGTCGATTCTCGGGACGCGGAGGGCGGATTTGCCGTCCGGCGTCGGCGCGAGTGCACCGCCTGCTCCCAGCGATTCACGTCCTTCGAGCGGATGGACAGCGTCCCGCTCGTCGTGGTCAAGCGCGACGGGAGCCGGCAGCCCTTCGACCGCGCCAAGGTCATCTCCGGGCTGAGCAAGGCCTGCGCGAACCGTCCGATCACCGACGAGGAGATGCTGCGCATCTGCGACGAGGTGGAGGAGGCGGCACGCGGACGGGGAGCCGAGGTCTCGTCGGACGACGTGGGCAAGGACGTCCTGGCGCACCTCAAGCAGATCGACGAGGTGGCCTATGTGCGGTTCGCCTCGGTGTATCGCGAGTTTTCAGACGTCACGGAGTTCGAGCGGGTGATCCAGGAGCTGGATGAAACAGAAAGACGTGTCGGCGGGCGGGGATAGGGTCGCCGGCCTGTAGACGGAAAGGGAGGCTTTCTTTATGGCCAACGGGCGGGCGCAGACCGGACGGAAGAACGGCGGGAATGGCAACGGCAAGCGGACGGCCACCGTACCGCGAGCCGGACTCACCATCACTCGCCGATTCACGACGCCCGACGTCCATCCCTACGACGATGTCGAGTGGGAGCGCCGCAAGGCCCAGATCGTCTCCTGGAAGGGAAAAGTCTCCTTCGAGCAGGACGACGTCGAGTTCCCGTCGACGTGGTCGCTGAACGCGACGAACATCGTCGCCGAGAAGTACTTCCGCGGGAAGCTCAACACGCCGAGCCGTGAATGGTCCGTTCGTCAGATCGTCGATCGCGTCGTCGACACTATCGCCGGCTGGGGAACCGAGCAGGGACGGTTCGCGACCGGCGACGACCGTGACTCGTTCGTCGCCGAGCTCAAGCACGTCCTCGTCACGCAAAAGGCGTCCTTCAACTCACCGGTGTGGTTCAACATCGGGGTGCCGGGCCGGGCCCAGCAAGCGAGCGCTTGCCAGCCTTATGGCGCTTTGGTCAGTACACCGGATGGCCTCATTCCGATTGGACGGCTTGTTGAGACAAACGCTGTTGGCGCGAAGGTTTTCGACGCTAGCGGTTTGACCAAGGTTGTTGCGGTCAAGGCAAACGGCGTCAAGGAAGTTCTACGAGTTCACACAAAGGCTGGCTACACGCTTGACGTGACTGCAGATCACCTCGTCTGGCGGAGCGGCAGCGGCAAGCGTTCTGCGTTTGTAGAAGCTGGCGCGCTTGAAGTCGGCGATCAGCTGCACTGGCATCGCAATGAGTCTTGGGGTGAAGGCGAGATAGATGGCAGGGAAATCGCCGAAGCCGCCCTCGCTGGCTGGCTTCAATCAGACGGCTTTGTAGGCCAATACGTCGGTACAAACCGATCACTCACCATCGAGGCGATGACAGTTACCCAGGCTGAACGTGACTGGGTAATGGCGGCCATTGAGTACGTCTTCCCAGATGTCCACCGTCATACGCGAGATGTTGCGACTCAGGATCCAACGCTCGATTGCAAGCGAGTACGCCTCTATGGAGAAGCTCTCTCCGACTTTGTCGAGAAGTGGCAACTGCGTACGCGAGGCGTGGACATGGAAGTCCCTGCACCACTGATGACGGCGCCCCTGCCCATAGTTGCGGCGTATCTCCAGAGCCTGTTCCAAGCAGAAGGTTACGTCGCTATGCGCGACCGCTCTGCCTACATCGGACTCGACATGATCTCCGAGCACCTGGTCCGCGGTGTCCAGAAGCTGCTTACCAGGTTTGGGATCTTTTCCCGCGTGCGCTTCAAGTCCGACAAGCGTTCCGACAGAAAGGGTTGTTGGTCACTAGCCATTCAGGTTGCAGGTGATCGCCGAGCGTTCGCCGACGAGATTGGGTTCATTGACCCTCGCAAGGCTGAGAAGCTGGAGCAGACATTCGCACTACCGGGTAAGCCAGCGCTCGATTCCAAGCGGCTTGAGGTCGAGCGGATCGAATCAATCGGAGTGATGGATGTCTACGATATCCAGACCGAGAGTGGCGAGTACCTGACAAGCGGCGGACTCAGAGTCCATAACTGCTTCATCCTTCACGTGGACGACTCGATGGACTCGATCGCGGACTGGTACCGCGATGAGATGTTCATCTTCAAGGGCGGCTCCGGCTCGGGATTGAACGTCTCCAATCTCCGTTCCTCCTACGAGCAACTGGGCATCGGCGGCTACTCGTCCGGCCCGGTCTCGTTCATGCGCGGCGCCGACGCGTCGGCGGGGACGATCAAGTCGGGCGGAGCGACTCGGCGCGCCGCGAAGATGGTGGTCTTCAACGTCGATCACCCCGACCTGCTCGAGCTCAACGACGGCTCGCCCGGATTCGTGTGGTGCAAGGCCGTCGAGGAGCGCAAGGCACGTGCGCTGAAGGCGGCGGGATTCGATATGGCCGTCGACTCGGGCGTCGACGCGTATTCGATCCAGTATCAGAACGCCAACAATTCGGTGCGCGTGACTGACGAGTACATGCAGGCGTACCTAGACGGCCGCCAGTGGAACCTGCGCGCCGTCACGACGGGCGACGTCGTGCGCAGCTACGAGTCGCGCGAGATCATGAGCCAGATCGCTCGAGCGGCGTGGGAATGCGCCGACCCGGGCATGCAGTACCACTCGACGATCAACGACTGGCACACCGCCCCGGCGGCGGGACCGATCACTGCGTCCAACCCGTGCTCGGAGTACATGCACATCGACAACTCGCCGTGCAATCTCGCGTCGATCAACCTGCTGAAGTTCCTTCGGGACGACGGCACGTTCGACGTCGAGGCGTTCGAGCACACGGTCGAGATCGTGTTGCTCGGGCAGGCGATCCTGTGCGTGGCCGCCGACTACCCGACGGAAAACATCGGACGAAACGCGCGCGGCTTCCGCCAGCTCGGCATCGGCTACGCGAACCTCGGCGCCCTTCTCATGGCGTTGGGCGCCCCGTACGACTCCAACCCGGGACGTGCGTGGGCCGCGGCGATCACGTCGCTCATGCAGGGTGCGTCCTATCGCGCGTCGGCTCGGTTCGCCGAGATCGTGGGTCCGTTCCCCGGCACCGACGACCTTCCGGGATTTGCGCATCCGGAGAACCGCGAGGCAACGCTGCGCGTGTTGCGCAAGCACGCGGCGTTCACGCGGGCGATCGCCGAGTCACCCAACGATGAGGACCGCAAGCTCGACAGACGCATTGACATGTTCCGCGACGAGATCGTCGGAGCAGGACGGCCCGTGCAGGCCGACGACGACCTCGCGCGTGTCGTCGATCGCGCCAACGCCGTGTGGGCCGAAGCCGTGATGCTCGCCGAGCAGTTCGGCGTCGAGAACTCACAGGTGTCCGTGCTCGCTCCGACCGGAACGATCGGCTTCATGATGGATTGCGACACGACCGGAGTCGAGCCCGATCTCGCGCTAAAGAAGGTCAAGAAGATGGTCGGCGGCGGGACGATGTCGATCGTCAACCAGACCGTTCCACGGGCGCTGCGCCGCCTCGGCTACAACGAGGAGCAGCTCGAGGCGATCGTCGCCTTCATCGACGAGAACAACACCGTCGTCGGCGCGCCGGCGCTGAAGCCCGAGCATTACGACGTGTTCGCGTGCTCCTTCACGACCGACAACCTGATCCCACACATGGGCCATCTGCGGATGATGGCTGCGGTGCAGCCGTTGCTGTCCGGCGCGATCTCCAAAACCGTGAACATTCCGGAGTCCGCCAGCGTCGAGGACATGGAGGAGATCTTCGTCGAGGGCTGGCGGCTCGGTTTGAAGGCCGTGGCGATGTACCGCGACAACTGCAAGGCGGACCAGCCGCTGTCGGCCGAATCCAAGGCCGCGGAGCCCGAAGCGGTGACCACGCCCGGTGAAGCGCCGCGCAAGCGTCTGCCGCGCATCCGCGACTCGCGGACGTACTCATTCCGCGTCGCCGACACGGAGGGCTACATCCACGTCGGTCTGTATCCGGACACCGGGCAGCCGGGCGAGCTCTTTATCAAGGTCTCGAAGCAGGGCTCGACGCTGCAGGGCGTCATGGCCGATTTCGCGCTCGCCGTGTCGATGGGCCTGCAGCACGGTGTGCCGCTCGAGACGTTCGTCCAGAAGTTCATGAACGACACGTTCGAGCCGCACGGCATCACCGACGACCCGGACATCCGGTTCGCGAAGTCGCTGATGGACTACATCTTCCGGCGCCTCGCGATCGACTTCCTGCCGGAGAACAAGCGTCTCGCGCTCGGGATCCGGTCGGTGCAGGAGCGCGAGGACGAGCTCAACGGCGACACGAACGGCAAGAACATCATCCGGGTGGACGAGCCGGGAGCTTCGTCGTCGGTCGAATCGACCGCCGATCTGGTGCCGGCGCTGGACGCACCTCTCTGCTCGAACTGCGGTACGAGAATGCGACCAGCCGGTTCGTGCTTCGCTTGTGAATCATGTGGGAGTACTTCTGGATGTAGTTAGCGACGTTGTAGAACACGAAAGCAAGGTGGTTACAACCGAAGAGATCGTTAAGGCGATTGTCGCTTCGAAGAGATGGGAAACGCGAGGACGGGATCTTCCGGATTTCATTCAGTCGAAGGACTACCGAGAGTTTCCTGAAACAACGGCCGATAGGCTTCTACATCGACTCTCGGTTGGAGGACCAAGCTCCGCTACGACGTTTCCGTATCCGAAAGGGGACGCTGGGGCTCGGACATTCGTCCACGCGGACCCGTTAGATGAGTTCGCGCTTCGTTATCTAGCGGCACCCGTAATCGCGCATACAGATGCGCT
>DASQWC010000070.1:0-37182 GCA_035640475.1 Actinomycetota bacterium
GGCTCGGGTATGCGGAGCAAGACCCGACGGCCGACATCGAAGGGTTTGACGCGGCCGCCAAGACCGCCATCCTTGCGTCGATCGCCTTCCGTTCACGCGTGGTCGCGGGCCAGGTCTACCGCGAAGGCATCTCGCACATCACCCATCAGGACATCGAATACGCGCATCGACTCGGCTACACCGTGAAGCTCGTGGCGATCGCCGAAGAACTCGACGGCGAGATCGCCGTCCGAGTACACCCGGCCATGCTCCCCAGCTCGCACCCGCTTGCATCTGTCGGGGACTCGTTCAACGCCGTGTTTATCGAAGGCGACAGCGTGGGCGAGCTCATGTTCTACGGGCGCGGCGCCGGTGGAGATCCGACGGGCTCGGCCGTCGTCGGTGACATCGTCGCAGCGTCGCGCAATCTCGTCCACGGCGGGCGCACGCTCGGATGCACCTGTTACTTCGACAAGCGCGTTCTCCCCATCGACGAAATGGAGTCGCAGTACTACCTCCTGTTGTCGGTTCAAGATCTTCCCGGCGTCCTTGCCCAGGTGGCCGCTGCGTTCGGACGACACGACATCTCGATCCGCTCGGTGTGGCAGGAGGGCTACGGAGACCAAGCGCAGCTCGTGATGGTCACCCACCGCGGCAAAGAAGCCAACCTCCAGGCGACCGTCGACGACCTCGGCCAACTCGAGGTCGTGAGTAAAGTCGTCTCGGTGCTGCGGGTCGAGGGCGAGGAAGAGTAGCCGTGCCCCTCTGGCGAGGGGTGATCGAGGAGTACCGCGATCGCCTCCCGGTCACCGACGCTACGCCCGTCCTTACCCTGCAGGAGGGCGGCACGCCGCTCGTCAGGGCCGAGAGCGTCTCGGCCCGCACGGGGCTGGACGTCTACCTGAAATACGAAGGCGCCAACCCCACCGGGTCGTTCAAGGACCGCGGGATGTGCGTGGCGATCGCCAAGGCGATGGAGGACGGCGCCGGCGCGGTGATCTGCGGGTCGACGGGGAACACCTCGGCATCGGCGGCGGCCTACGCAGCAAAGGCCGGACTTCGGTGCATCGTGCTCGTCCCCCACGGCGGCATCACGCTCGGAAAGCTCGCGCAGGCACTCGTGCACGGTGCGGAGGTATTCGAGCTCGAGTCGAACTTCGACGATGCGCTGGGCATCGCGCGCGCGGTCGCCGACCGCTATCCGGTAGCGCTCGTGAACTCGGTGAACCCGAACCGCATCCAGGGACAGAAGACGTGCGCCTTCGAGATCGTCGACAACCTCGGACGAGCGCCCGACTACCACGTGATGCCGGTTGGCAACGCCGGGAACATCACCGCGCAGTGGAAGGGGTATTCGGAATACGGTGCCGATCGTCCCGCGATGTTCGGCGTGCAAGCCGAAGGTGCGGCACCGTTTCTCAAAGGAGCGCCGGTGGAGAACCCGACAACGCTCGCATCGGCCATCCGTATCGGAAATCCGGCGTCGTGGGAAGGCGCCGTGAAAGCCGTGACCGAGTCGAGCGGCGCTTTCTTATCCGTTTCGGACGGAGACATCCTCGAGGCGTATCACGTTCTTGCCGAAGAGGAAGGTCTGTTCTGCGAACCGGCCTCGGCGGCATCGCTCGCGGGTTTCTTCAAGCTCGTCTCCGAAGATCGCTTGGAGCGCGGGAAGGTGTGCGTGCTCGTTCTCACCGGACACGGTTTGAAGGACCCGGACCGCGCGCTCGCCGAAGCCCCCGCGACCAAGCGCGTTCCTGCCGATCTCGAAACCGTCGCTCACTTGCTCGGCTGGTAAGTGATCAAGGTCACCGCGCCTGCGTCGACGGCCAATCTCGGCCCGGGCTTCGATTGCCTGGGAGCTGCACTGTCGATCGGGCTCGAAGTGTCGGCAGCCGAGGGAGACGACGGCTGGGAGATCGAGGTTCCCGGCTCGGAGTCGCCGTCGCCGGACTTGTTGCTCCGCGCCGCCGAGGCCGTCGTCGGGGACCTGCCGCCGCTGAGCGGTGCAATTCGAAGCGAGATCCCCTTGCAAGCGGGCCTCGGGTCTTCCGCGGCGGCGATCGCCGCCGGGCTGCTCCTCGGCTGCGCTCTCGCCGAACGCGCTCCCGTTGCGGGCGAGCTCCTCCAGCTCGGCGCGCCGATCGAAGGGCACCCGGACAATCTGGCCGCGGCGCTGTACGGCGGGCTCACGCTGGTCGTCCCGGTGGCCGGCGGCCTGGACGTCCTGCCCTTCGTTCCGACGTCGTCGGTTCGGCCGTTTATCCTCCTGCCTCGTGAGCGGCTTGGGACGGCGGAGGCGAGGCGCGTGCTCCCGAGCGAGGTTCCGTTGGCCGATGCCGTCTCGAACACTGCGCGCGCGACCGGCCTCATCGCGTTGCTGAGCGGCGTCGTGTCGCCGTCGTCAGACCGGCTGTGGACCTACACGCACGACCTCGTGCATCAGCCGCACAGGGCGCCGCTCATGCCCCGGACGGCCGAGGCGCTCGACAAGCTCAGGCAAGCAGGTGTGCCGGCGGCGCTGTCCGGGGCAGGCCCGTCCGTCGTGTGCTTGGTTGTCGTCGGCGAAGAGGAGGGTACGAAGGACGTTGTGAAGGAGCTCGACGGCTGGGATTTGCTTGAGCTGGACTGGAGCACCGACGGCGCCCGAATCGTGGAGCACTAGATGACACTCACGCAGACGTCGGACCTCAAGGAGCTGAAGGAAGTCGCGCGCAGGCTGCGCGTGAAGATCATCGAGATGACCGCGGCGGCCGGCAGTGGTCACCCGTCGACGTCGCTGTCGTCGGTCGAGATCGTGACCGCGCTCCACTTCTCGCGGATGCGGTGGGATCCGAAGAATGCCGGCTGGGACGACCGCGATCGCTTCATCATCTCGAAGGGCCACGGCGTTCCTGTGCTCTACGCGGCATATGCACAGGCCGGTGCGATTCCCGACGAGGAGCTGAAAACCCTGCGCCAGACCGGTTCCCGGCTGCAGGGTCACCCCGATCCGGTGCGGCTCCCGTTCGTCGAAGCCGCGACGGGGTCCCTCGGTCAGGGATTGTCGATCGCGATGGGCCTTGCCATAGCGGCCAAGCTCGACAAGGCGTCCTGGAGGACCTACTGCTTGCTCGGCGACGGCGAATGCGAAGAGGGCCAGGTCTGGGAAGCCGCGATGTCCGCGCCGCGCTTCGAGCTCGACAATCTGTGCGCAATCGTGGACTTCAACAAGATCCAGCAGACCTCGTCGGTCGAGGAGATCCTCCCGACACTCAATCCGCTGCCCGAGAAGTGGCGAGCGTTCTCATGGCACGTCATCGAGTGCGACGGCCATGACGTCCAAGCGCTCCTCGATGCTTTCGACGAGGCGGCGTCGACGACGGGCACGCCCACGGTCGTCATTGCGCACACCGTGAAAGGGAAGGGTGTGTCGTACATGGAGAACGCGAACGACTGGCACGGCAAGGCACCAAACGCCGATCAAGCGAAGCAGGCAATTGAGGAGATTCTTTCATGACCGATCGCGCGACACGTGAGGCCTTCGGAGACGCACTCGTACGGGCCGGCGAACGCAACCGAAATGTGGTCGCGATGGACGGGGACGTCGCAACGAGCGTGATGACGGCCGAGTTCGGCAAGCGCTTCCCCGATCGCTACTACCAATTCGGAATCGCGGAATCGAACTTCATCGGGGTGGCCGCGGGTCTCGCGATGGCGGGAAAGATTCCGTTTGCCGCTTCGTTCGCCTGTTTCATCACGGGACGTTTCGAGACCATCCGTATGTCGATCGGCTACAACCGGACGAACGTGCGCATCGTCGGCACGCACGTCGGTGTGGGCATCGGCCCGGACGGACACTCCCAGATGGGGCTCGAGGACGCCGCGCTCATGCGCACCATTCCGAATATGGCGGTCATCCAGCCGGGAAGCGGGATCGAGGCCGAGCAGGCCGTTGACTACCTCGTCGAGCACCGCGGCCCGGCCTACCTGCGCTTGACGCGCCAGAAGGTGCGAGAGATCCACGACGAACGGTTCAAGTTCGAATTCGGTAAGGGCGTGCAGCTGCGACCCGGCACCGATGTCGCAATCGTTGCCTCGGGCGCGACCGTCGCCGAGGCGCTCGACGCGGCCGAGCTGCTCGACAAGCACGGCATCTCGGCGGCGGTGGCGAATATTCACACGATCCAGCCGATCGATGCCGAATTGCTCGTCGAACTCGCCCAAATGTGCGGCCGAGTCGTCACCGTTGAAGACCATGTGCCGGAGGGTGGTCTCGGAGGCGCGGTTGCCGAGGCGTTGAGCGAGCGCCGTCCGACACCGGTGCTTCGGTTGGGCGTTCGGGGGTTCGGCGAGTCCGGAGACCCGAAAGAGCTGTACGACCGTTTCGGCATCTCCGGAGAGCGCATCGCGCAGTCGACGGCCTCGTTCTGCGAGTCATCCGCCGAGATCGCGCTGGTCAGACAGGGCGCCGGCTGACAAGTCCGTTGCCGGGGTCCTGACCTTGAGTTAGGGTGACCCGGGCCTCCAGCGGCCCCCGTTCTGATGATCAAGACCGTCCACCTGTCCAAGGTGTACAGGGGTGAAGTGAAAGCCCTTGTGGATGTCAATATCGACATCTCAAAGGGCGAATTCGTGTTTCTCGTCGGACCGTCCGGGTCGGGGAAGTCGACTCTGACGAAGATCCTGACCAAGGACGAGGAGCCCACGGAGGGCGAGGTCTTCGTGGCCGGACGGCCGCTCAACCGGCTCCCGAAATGGCGAGTGCCGTATTTGCGGCGCGCGCTGGGCGTCGTCTTCCAGGACTTCAAGCTCCTCGAGAACAAGACCGCATACGAGAACGTGTCGTTCGCGCTGGAGGTGATCGGGTACTCGGAACCAAAGATCCGTCCGCTCGTGCTCCAGACGCTCGAGCTCGTCGGCCTCTCCGACAAGCACGACCGCATGCCGCACGAGCTGTCCGGCGGGGAGCAGCAGCGAGTGTCGATCGCGCGCGCGTTCGTCAACCGTCCGCAGATCCTGATGGCAGACGAGCCGACGGGGAACCTCGACCCGGCGACGTCGCTCGAGATCGTCCGCCTGCTCGACCGCATCAACCGCACCGGGACGACGGTGATGATGACGACCCACGACCACACGATCGTCGATGCGATGCGCAGGCGCGTGATCGAGCTCGAAGGCGGGCACGTCGTGCGCGACCAGGACCGCGGCGTGTACGGCCCGAGGGACTGACGTGGCGCTCAAGGTCGGCTACTTCGTCCGCGAAGCGACGACGAACCTTCGCCGGAACAAGCTGATGACGGTCGCCGCCGTTCTGACGGCGGGCGTTTCGCTCCTGCTGCTGGGCGGCGTTCTGACGCTCGGTGACTTCGTCTCGAGCATCACGCGCGAGATCGAGAGCAAGGTCGAGGTCTCGGTCTTTCTCGCCGATACGATCACCGACTCGCAGCAGCAGGACGTGAAGCGCACCCTCGAGGGGTTGGACGTCGTCAGGCGCGTCTCGTACGTGTCGAAGGACGAAGCGTTCAAGGAGTTCAAGGAGCTCTATCGGGACCAGCCTGCGCTGTGGGAGAACATCGACGCCGACGTGCTGCCCGCGTCGTTCCGCGTCGAGCTTGCCGAGCCGGAGCGGGTCGACGTGGTCCGCTCGAAGCTCGACCGAAATCCTGCAGTTGAGGAGATAGCGGACCAGCGTGAGACCGTCCAGCGGCTCGTGCGCTTCACGGACCTTCTTCGGACCTTCTCGGTCGTCATGATCATCGTGCTGCTCGGCGCGGCCGTGCTGCTGATCTCCAATACGACGCAGCTCGCGATTTACGCGCGCCGCCGTGAGATCGAGATCCAAAAGCTCGTCGGTGCGACGAACTGGTTCGTCCGGCTGCCCTTCATGCTCGAGGGGATTACGGCCGGCGTCGCCGGGGCGGTCATCGCGCTGTTCTTGCTTGCCGTCGGCAAATCGATCGCGCGGTCGCAGTTCCCGGTGTGGATCCCGACGACGGCCCTGCACGGCATCGCGTTCGGCCAGACAATCTGGCTCGTGATGCTCGGGGTCATCGTCGGCGCGCTCGGCTCGGCGCTCGCCGTCCGGCGTTTCCTCGAGGTGTAACGCCGCCTCTCGCAGCGCGCCCGTCGATCGAGCTGCTGGTCCGCGGTGAGACCTAGACCGACCCGGCGATCTCCAGGAGCCTGCGCGCCTTCAGCTCGGTCTCTTCCCACTCCGCTTCCGGATCGGAGTCGGCAACGATGCCGCCGCCGACGCCGAAGGAGGTGGAGCTCGGCGTCAACGTGAACGTGCGAATGGCGACGTTCAGGTCCACGACACGGGCGCCGGCGTCGATGAAGCCGACGGCGCCGCAATAGACGCCTCTGCGCACCGGCTCCAGCAACTCGATGATCTGCAGCACGCGCGGCTTCGGGCAGCCGGTGACCGACGCCGGCGGAAACGTCGCGCGCAACGCATCGCCGAGTGTTGCGTCGGCTCGAAGCGTCCCGGTCACGGTGCTCACGAGGTGGTACAGGCCCGGATGTTGCTCGACGGCGTACAGATCGGGGACGTGCACGCTGCCGTACTCACAGACACGACCGAGGTCGTTGCGCGCGAGGTCGACGATCATGACGTTCTCGGCCCGGTCCTTCTCGCTGTCCGCGAGCTGTACGGCATCGGTGGAGGTTCCCTTGATGGGCCGAGTCGTGACGGCCCGATCGTCGATGCGCAAGAAACATTCGGGGGAAGCCGAGACGACGGCGACGTCGCCCAGGCGAAGGAGGGCGGCGTGCGGAGCCGGGTTGTCGCGCACGACCCTCCGAAAGAGTGCAACCGGATCGGTGCGCTCCGGCGCTTCGAGCCGGCGCGTGAGGTTGACCTGGTAGCAGTCGCCGTCGCGGAGGTGCCGCAGGACGCGACCGACCGCTCGCTCCCACGACGCTCGGTCGAGACTCGATTGCCAGTCGCGTATCGGGCGCACTTCGCCGGGCGGCTGCGCCGCACCGAGCGCGCCGGAGCCTTCAACGACGACGTTGCCGGCCCCGTCGATCCGGATGCGTGTGTCGAACCGGACGAAATAGAGATCGGCGAGATCCGCAATCGGCGCGTTGGAATCCGGGACACGCTCGACTGCTCGACCGAGGTCGTAGGAGCAGTAGCCGGCCCACCAGCCGTCCCGGAGACCGTCGATCGCGGGAAATGCGTTCGCGCCCATCGCGCGGACGGCGTCGACGGGCTGCAGGCCGATCACGGTGTCCGGCCCGTCGCGCACGACGGCGATGTTCCCATCGGTCGGTAGACGCGCCAGCGCGTCGTCGACGGCCGATGAGACTCGCAGTGCACTCATCCGATTAGAGGACCACATGCTCCGAAGGTGGTTCTTGAGGCGCCGATACGGGCGCGCTACCATGTGCTTTCAGTTAACGGGAGTTTCCTTGTGACCAACACAGTGAAGGCTCGCGCCGCGCTGTTTGCGCTTGTCGGCGCCCTGTCGGCGGCGGTTCCGGCTCCGGCCTTCGCACATCCGCAGACGCAGGCCGGAATCGAGCAGCGCATTGCCGAGCTGAGGCGGCTGCGGCAGGAGCTCGATGCCCGCGAGCAGGCCGTCCGGGCCGGGATCCCCGGCGTCGCACGACGCCGCGACGCGCTCACGCACGAGCTCGAGGAGCTGGAAGCCATCACGGCGGAGGTGCAGGGCCGGGTGAACGAAGCGGCCGGCGTCCTCGGGGGGATTCAGTCGCGGTTGGACGCCAAGAACACCGAGCTTCGGAAGGCCGAGAAGGCGATCGAGGCACGCGTGGACGGCATTCGCGATCGCGCCGTCCAGGTGTACAAGCACGGACCGGCGTCGCTGATCGACATGGTCGTCGGCTCGGAAGGATTCGGAGAGTTCCTTAGGCGCTTCGCGTACATGGTGCACGTCGTGCGCACCGATAACGAGAAAGTCGCGGAGATCAAGCGCATGCGCGCGAATATCGTGCGGCAGCGCGACGCGATCGCCGAGCTTCGAGACCGTGCGTCGCGCCAAATGGCGGTTGTCGTGCACGAGCGCGATCACGCCGCGGCCATCCAACGGTCGGTCGCCGACGAGCGGCATGCGGTGGTCGGTGAGCTCCGCGGCAAATACGCGCAGATCGGCGATATCCAAGCGGAGAAGGAACGCTACGAACAAGAGACGGCCGAGCTCCAGGCCGAGTCGATCCGGATCTCCGGTTTCCTCAAGGGCTACGCGGACGGCAACGCTACGGTCTCGCCGCGCGGAATGGTGTGGCCGGCATCCGGCCGGCTGACGTCGACCTACGGCTGGCGGACGCACCCGATCTTCAAGACCCGCCGGTTCCACGCGGGCATCGACATCGGTGCGCCTTCTGGCACCGCTGTCGTGGCTGCCGCAACGGGCAAGGTGGTCTACGCGGGGACGGCAACCGGCTACGGGAAGCACGTCATCGTCTCCCACGGCGGGGGACTGGCAACCCTGTATGGGCACCTGTCGTCGATCTCCTCGGGAGTGGGGGCCGTGCTGGCTCGCGGCGACTCCGTCGGCAGGGTCGGTTGTACCGGGTATTGCACCGGGCCGCATCTGCACTTCGAAGTGCGCATGAACGGCGAGCCCGACAACCCGTTGCGCTGGCTGCCGTAACGCACCGCCGGCCGAGGCGTAGCGTAGGACGGTCATGGTCGCCGAGAGTGCCAACTCCGAACGCGTCGTCGTCGAGAACAAGCGCGCGCGACATCTCTATGCCATCGAGGAGCGCTTCGAGGCCGGCCTCGCACTGCAGGGCTCGGAGGTGAAGGCGCTTCGCGAAGGCAAGGGCCAGATCCGCGAGGCCTACGCGTTCGTTCGGGACGGCGAAGTGTTCATTCAGGGCATGCACATCTCGCCGTATTCGGGCGCGTCGACACACGTCGAGCTGGACCCCGTGCGCCAGCGCAAGCTCCTGCTCCATCGGAAGGAGATCGCGCACCTCGCCGAACAGACGCAGCAGAAGGGCATGACTCTCGTCCCGCTTCGCGTGTACTTCTCCAGCGGACTTGCCAAGCTGGAGCTCGGTCTGGCCCGCGGGAAGAAACAGGTGGACCGCAGGCGCGAGATCGCCGATCGGGAGGCCGAGCGTCAGATGCAACGGGCTCAGCGGCGGCGCCAACGGGGCGAATAGCAAGGGAGAGACGTCATGGAGCAGACAAGGACTATCCCGCCGGTCGTTGTGCGGCAGCGCAACCTGATCCTCGTCGTCCTGATCGTCCTCGCCGGGCTCGGATGGATCGTGTTCCTGAACCAGGCGCGCGAGCCAATGCATATGAAACACGGGATGTCGATGGGGCCCGATCTCACGATGGGCCGCTCCTGGAGCCTCTTCTACGCGATGTGGGTCGCGATGATGGCTGCGATGATGTTTCCGGCGGCCGCGCCGATGATCCTCATGTACGGTCGCATGCAGCGCAGCAGCTCCGGATCCGTTGCGCTCTTCACCGGCTCGTACATCGTGCTGTGGTTCGCGTTCGGGGCCGTTGCTTTCCTCTTGGGTGCGTTCGTCGAGACCCAGGCGTCGAAGTCGGACTGGGTGGCCATGAACTGGGCCCGTGCCGGCGGCGCGTTGCTCGTCCTGGCGGGTCTTTACCAGCTGACGCCGCTGAAGGACGTGTGCCTCCGGCACTGCCGGACACCGCTTGGTTTCGTGATGAGCCATTGGCGAGCGGGCAAGGCCGGCGCCGTGCGCATGGGTCTGACTCACGGTTTGTACTGCTTGGGCTGCTGCTGGCTGATGTTCCTTGTGCTCGTGCCGCTCGGCGTCATGAACGTGGCAGCGATGGTTGCCGTTGCCTTCGTCGTCTTCGCCGAGAAGGTCGTGCCCTGGGGGCGGGGGTTCGGCAGAGTCGCGGCGGCCGGGTTCATCGCCTACGGCGCGCTCGTCATGTTCCGGCCGGAGCTGTTCCCGACCGTGGCCTGACCACGCGATATCCTGGCTACAGCGTCGGGGGTGAACTGGTTTCGACCGGGGCGGTACCGACGCGGGAGAAGCGAGCCGAGGTTCCGGACCTCGTTAAACCCCGGAATGCACGATAAGTGCCGACAACCTGGCACTCGCTGCTTAGTTAATCGCTAAGTAGCCGTCGGCCGGAGCAGCCCGCGGCTCCGGGTCCGGCGTCAAAAGCGGGATAAACCCTCACGGGGGGCCTCGACCGTGAGGGGGATCTCACCGAGGCTGGGCTCCCGCCGGCCCGCCCGTCGGCGGGTGGGAGCCGAGATCTGTAGGCGGGATGCGCTCGGAGAAGGCCCGCGAAGGCGTTTCGGGACAGGGGTTCGAATCCCCTCACCTCCACCGGGCAGGCGGCTACTTTCGCCAGGCTCCCGTAGGGCTCGATGGGTTGGTCGAAGTGGATCCGTCAGAAGATCGGAAAGAGCGGGTCCAGGCCTGCCAGCACGCGCCCGCACTCCTCCCACATCTGAGGCGACTGGCTCACATGGTGCGTGATCGCGTCAGCGTCGCGAGTGTGACGCTGGAGTGCCGACGACGAGTAGACCGACGTTCCACCGGCGAGCGTGCTTGCGGTACGCGTCACCTGCGCTGCTGTCTCGGATGCCTTGATCGCCGACATGCGGCACATCGCTCGCTGTCGGAGTGTCGGCTCGCGTCCGGCCGTGACCGCTTGCCACAGATCGTCGAGTGCGTCATAGAGGAAGGCGCGCGCCGCCCCCAGCGAGCACTCGGCACGAGCGATCTCGACCTGCGTTACGGGTTTCTCCGCAATGCGGACGTTGCTGAATGTGGGCGTCTTCTCTGCCGCCAGCTCGAGCAGCTCGTCGAGCGCCGCCCGGGCAATCCCAAGGCCCACAGCGGCCACGTGTGGAGCGAAGAGTGACAGCAGTGGGATCTGGTACAGGGGCTCGGGACGATGGCGGGTCGCTTCGAAGAGCGACACGATCCTGTGCTCGGGGACGAAGACGTCGGACGCCTCGAAGTCGCTGCTCCCTGTTCCGCACAAGCCGGACACGAACCACGTGTCGATGACGCGAGTGTTCTCTTTCGGCATGAACACGTGAACGATCTCCGGGGTGCCCGCAGCCGTGATGCGCGGCCCGCTGCCGTCCATCAGGAGGCATCCGGCCATCAACCAGTCGCTGTGGTCTATGCCGCTCGCGAAACGCCACCTCCCGCTCACGCAGAGTCCGCCGTCAACCTCGACGGCGGAACCGGCCGGGGCGATGCTCGCCGCGGTCGGTCGGAACGGCTCGGTGAAGATCTCCTTCGCTCCCGGTTCGGGCATGCATCCGGCAAAGATGCCGTCGCCAAGGGCGATCATCACGCACCACCCGGTCGACCCATCGGCCCCGGAGATCGTCTCGATGATCCGCGTCTGGTCAAGCGGATCCAGCTCGTCCCCCCCGAGGGCGCGCGGGACGGCCAGGCCGAACACGCCGCTCGCCGTGAGCGCATCGACGAGATCGGCCGGGAGCCTACGCCCGAGCTCGATCTCCTCGCGGCGGGCCCGGATCTCCGGGAGCAACGGCTGCAGCTTCGTCGAGAATCCGTTGGTGGACACGGCTATCACCTCCGCACGAACCGTACGCGCGGTTCGCGCGGTGCGCATCGCCGGAACGGACCAACGGTTCCCGGGGGCGCGATGGTGCGTTTACACCAAGGTATGCTCGAACGCGAACGCTGTGGCCGCGGCCCGGGACGAGACGTCGAGCTTCCGGAAGATGTTCTGCAGGTGACGGGAGACCGTGTGTTCGCTGATGATGAGCTCGGCGCCGATCTCGCGGTTCGTCTTTCCGGCCGCTACGAGTCGGAGGACCTCGACCTCGCGCTCCGAGAGTCCGCGCGGGAAGGCGCTCGCCTCCCGGAGCTGCTCGGCCACCGACTTCGCGTCGTGTGCCGCGCCCAGCCGCTCGAAGGCGGCGCGGGCTGCCTCCAGCTCGGCGGCCGCGCGCTCGGTGTCTCCGGCGAGCCCGCTCGCCGTGCCCACGAGAAGGCGCGCGCGCGCCTCCTCGTACGGCAGCTTGAGCTTCCTCCAAAGCGTCCAAGCGTGCCGCCCGTCGCGGAGGGCGTCGTCGGTCCTCTCTTCTGCTAACCCCACTGTGGCCCTCACCATCGCCGTCATCGCATCGAGCAGGGCTGTCCCGACCCGTTTGGAGAGTTCCTCCAGGCCTGTCAGGGCGGCGCGCGCGCCCTCGGCGTCGCCGGCCGCGATGGCCACGTCCGCCGCGGCCGCCAGCAGTCTGGCTCGTCCAAGCGGGGGGCTCGAGGTTGCTGCGAGCGACGTCCGCAAGCCCGCCGCGGCGGCGTCGATTCTGTGTTGAGCGAGTCGTACCAGCGCCAGGCCGGGCTGCGGGTCGCGTCCGAGGGCTTGCGCGCGCGAGAACCAGTCTTCCGCGGCCGCCAAGTCACCGCGGCGTAAGGCAATCTCGCCAATTGCATAGAGCGCTTCGGCCACGACGTGCTGCTCCATGCCCTCCATCTCGCGAGCGGTCTTCATCGCTTCCGCCTGGGCCCGGTCCCACTGCCCGCGCATGGCCGTCACTTCGGCGAGGTGGATGCGGCAGATCCCGTGGAAGGGAGACAGGTCGGGCACGGCGTCGCACCAAGCCATCGCCGACTCCGTCCACTCGCCGGCGCGGGCAACGTCGGCGCACTCCATGCACGCGACGAGCACGTTGCAATAAATCCAGCCGGTGAAGAGGGGAGCGAGACGACCGCCGACGACGAGCGTCATCGCCTCATCGAGAAGGGCGATCCCTTCGCCGACGCGTCCGGCGGCGATGTGGGCCCGGCCTAGGGTCTGGATGCCCATCGCATGAAGGTCCGCCGAGCTCCACCGCTCGCCCAGCTCGATCGCGAGCTCCGCAGCTTCCCGCGCGCGGTCGGTATCACCGCTTTGGCGGGCGAGGTCGGACTCGGTAATGGCCAAGAATCCGCGTTCGACGCAATTGGGGTCGGCGGCGAGATGCCTCTCCGCACGTCTGACCCATCCGGTCGCTGCGCCTTCCTCCCCCTTCATCCAGTAGTCCTGGGACAAGAACCACGCCGAATAGGCTGCGCGCCGGGCTGCGCCCGCAGACTCGTAAGCGTCGTAGGCGCGGCGGCGCAGCTCCATCGAGTCGTCCAGACGGCACAGCCACCATGCAGCGTCCGCCATCCGTGCAAGGTCATCCGGTGACAAGTGGCCGGGGTCGACGCGAGCGTACAGGTCCAGTGCTTCACGCCATCGCGCGAGGCCAGCAGCTTCCCGAGCATCGTCCAGCGTGCGCACGATGGTCCAGCTTAGTGTTCGGCCCTCCTGGGGCCACACCGCCCGAGAGCTCCTCGCTTCCGCGTGGCCGCGTGCGGCAGGTGGTCGCTCACAGGGCATGAGGATCCCCCCTGTTACATGGTCATCGGATGCATGGGATGCATCACGAACTCTCATCGAGCAGCAGTCTGAGCTGCTCCAGGGAGTTCGAGCACCGTCCGCGCGGGCCCGTCTGGACGAGCTCTTCGGCTAGCGACTGCCGACGAGCACGTCTTCGCGCTCGATCTCACCCGTGTCGGCAAACGCACGCTCCCAGCGAGCCGCTCTTGCCTTCTGCCGGCGCCAGTACGACCAGAACCCGATCGAGAACAGCGCAAAGGCTGCGAACGTCACGAAGATCGCCACGGCCGGCGTCGACGAGCTGTAGTCGACGAAGCCGCCGGCGGGACGCAGCACGATGTAGAAGAGGGCGAAGCCGGCCAGTCCCTGGAGGGCGGCCCACGCCGTCCGGCTCCACTTCATGACCGTTGCTCCGTCCATGAACGAGACAGGGAGCAGCGTGAAGGCAACGCCTTGGATCCCCGACACGACGAGGGCCGAGAGGGCGGCGTCGGCAACAAGGAGCCCGAACCGGGCGCCGTCCTCAACCTTCGAATCGATCGCGCTGAAGGCAAACCACGCACCGACGGCCACCGTGAGCGCCGAGATCGCGCCGAGAGCGACCGCCTTGCCCTGCTGCTCGTCCGTGAGGCCTTCGTCGTCCGCCTCGTAGCCGGCGACGATGCCGTACGCATAGCCCGGCTGGAAGCTGAGCAGGCGCGACGCGAGGACGAGACCGCCGCCGGCGAGCATCGCCTGCGGCAGGGCGCGGATGCGCCCATGCGATCCGGCTCGGCGCTCGTAGAGCAACACCGGAAGCTCGAACGCGAGCGTACCGATGCCGAGGGCGGTGATCAGTCCGAGGATCAGCGCGAACGAGGCCTGATTCCAGCCGAGCTCCGGATCGAGCAGCGAGTAGATGAGGCCGCCCGCGATCGCGAAACCGATGAACCCGACACCGGCTGGCAGGCGGAGCGGCTCACGGCCCGGCCGCCGCCACGTCGACCGGGCGCGACGGTACCGAGTGCGCAGACCGGCGAGTCGTCCGAAGATTCGCTCGTGATGCTCCTCGAGCGTGTTGTTGAAGAGCTCGCTCGGGAAACCGAGCAAGATGAGCAGCAAGAGCGAGAAGCCTGCGGTGATGCCGAGCTGCTTCACGGAATGAAGTGCTTCGCCGAACGACGGGAGCGAGTGCGGGAATACCGACCGGAGCCTCTCGACGACTCGCGCCGGAGTTGATTGCTCGGCCGGCTGCGTGTTGGGCGTTTGCAACACGCCTTCGGAGGCAGGCGCATCGAAGGTGTCTCCGCCGAAACCGGCGGTATTCGGACGGACGCCGCTCGTAGGAAGAACGCGCGTCGGACGATTCGAGGATGGACGCTCGCCTGAAGCCGCTGCCGGGACGACCGTGACACTGGTGTCCGCAAGCTCGAGCTGAAGCTTGAGCACGTCCTCGGTGACGGCGACTCCGCACCAGCTCGAGATGCGATGTGGCCCGGCCGACGCGCGTTTCGGAACCTGGACGCGGACGGTGAAGCCGCCGGCGTCGAGCGCGGTGATACGGGCGATCTCCGTCGTGTCGTCCCACAGCACGACAACGGCCGTCAGCGGATCGATCGCGCACACAAACGGGTGCCCGGCCCCCTCGATCGTGAGGACGCCGCCGGTCGCGATCTTTCGGGGCGATGCTTCGATGCCTGCTCCGGGGAATTGCGCCGGGATCTGGGGGGCCTCAGAGGGCGGGCCCGCGGACGCGATGCCGGCAAACGAAAACAGAGCTCCGAACAGCACGAGGGCCGGCAACCATCGGCGTTTCATGCCCGTCGTCCAGAGTAGATCAGGAGGGCGCGCTTGTGACGCGAGCGTTTACGCCAGGGGGCAAACTAAGGCGTGCAGACGGAAATCGACCGCGTTGCCGCCTGGCTCGGCTGGCCGGACGGCGAAACCCATCAACTGACCGAGCTGTTGGCTTCGGGTGCTCGTTCCGGCTCGCTCGCATTGCCAAAGGCAGACGCGGCACGTGCCGTACTGGCACGGATGGACGTTCCGCCGCACGCCATCGACGAGATCCTCGCGGTCATGCCGGCGGCCGAGCACGATCTCGAGGCATGGTGGCTGATCGATCACCTGTATTCGAAGCTGATCGACCACGTGGGTCCGGAATACCCGCCGCCGTGGCCGGCCCCGGCCGGCGTCGAGGACGCACTGCGCCGGTACCTTCACCTCTTCGTATTTCTCGGCGCCGTTCCCGCAGCGGTGAACATTCATTCCGCGCGCGGGATCCCGGAAGAGACCACCTGGTCGACGTTGCGTGATGTCGGGTTGCAAGTGGCGAACTATCAGCGCCGCCACGGGGTGGCCGGCTTCGACGGCGCGTTCTGGATCTGGCAGCACTTTCGCGGCGCGATCTTCCGGCTCGGCCGGCTGCAGTACAACTTCTGGCACGTCGAGTTCGAAACGGACGGCTTCCGGCACGGCGATCCGGCGCTCGGCGTCCACATTCCCGCAATCGGACCGCTGACTCCCGAGGCGTGCGACGATTCGGTTCGGCAGGCACGGGCGTTCTTTCCGAAGTACTTTCCGGACCGGCCCGTGCGGATCGCGACGTGCGGCTCGTGGTTGCTGGACGAACAGCTCGCCGAGTATCTGCCCGAGTCGTCCAACATCGTTGGGTTCCAGCGGCGGTTCACACCGGTCGCCGGTTGGTCGCGACCCGGCGACGAGGACGTCATTCGCTTCGTGTTCGGGTTCGTCCCGGAGTCGATCGACGACTTGCCGCAGACCACCACCCTGGAACGTGCGGTCGTGAAGCACCTTCGTTCCGGCCGCCATTGGCAGATTCGCCTGGGATGGTTCGCCCTCTAGTCCCGGAGCTGTGAAGTTCTTCACACCGGGCATGACCCGGGCGGTGCGAGTGTTGAATCGGACGTGCACACGTCGAGCGAAGTGAAGACCGTTCGCCTGCGCAGCGGCGAGCATCTGACGATCCGGCCGGCCCGGCGCGAGGATTCCGCCTCGGTAACTGCGTTCTTCGAGGGGCTGTCTTCCGAGGCCAGGTTGTTGCGCTATCACTCACCCGTTCCGATCGTCCGCTGGTGGATGGTCGAGGCCGTCACCGGCACCGACCACGACCGGCGGGAAGCCCTGCTGGCGTTCCTCGACGGCGACGTCGTCGGCGTTGCGGAGTGGGGCCGCGACCCCGACGATCACGATCGCGCGCACGTCGCGATCGTTGTCGACGACCACGTACGCCGCCGGGGCATCGCCCGCGAGTTGATGAAGCGCCTGACGGTCGTCGCACGGGTCCACGGGATCCGGGATTTCGTCGCGACGGTCATGACGATCAACAAGCCGGTCTTCGGCCTCATCGAGCGCATGGCGCCCGTGCGTACGAGCAACTTCGACGGCGACGCCGTCGAGGTCGTCATCCCACTCGCCCGAGCCGCAGGCGCCTGACGCCGGACGGGCGTACGCTCGGCTTGATTGCGGGTATTGGCCGGGTATGTCGCCGATGAACGACGCACAATTGCTCGACGGCAGATATCGGCTCGGAGAGGTGATCGGCTCCGGCGGTATGGCCGAGGTCCGGCGCGCGACCGACGAGAAACTCGGGCGTGCGGTGGCCGTGAAGCTCCTGTCGGGTCCGGCCGCCCGCGACAAATCAATGCGGAAACGAATCGAGCGTGAAGCGCGTGCGCTGGCGTCCCTGAGTCATCCGAACATCGTCGGCGTGTACGACTACGGCGAAGCGGCGGGGCCGTCCGAGCAAGTTCAGCCGTACCTCGTCATGGAGCTCATCGAGGGCCCAGACCTTCATCGGCACGTCCAGGCGAAGGGCCCGCTCCCCGTGGGCGATGCCGTCGCGATGCTGCACGGCATCCTCAGTGCGGTGGACGCTGCTCACCGTGCCGGAATCGTGCACGGCGACCTGAAGCCGGCAAATATCGTGCTTGCCGCCGATGCCCCGAAGGTCGGCGACTTCGGCGTCGCGAGGATCCTCGCCGAAGAGACAGGGCTGACGACCGCGGCGGCCACGCCGAAGTTCGCAGCTCCAGAAGTGCTGCGAGGCGAACGGCCGTCGGCGAAATCCGACTTGTACTCCGCCGCGTGCGTCGCGTTCGAGATGCTTACGGGCCGTCCGCCGTACGAGGGCAGCAACGGCTGGGAGGTCGCGGCAAAGCACATGGAGGAGCCGGTGCCCTCGGCCCGCGACCTCCGCCCCGAGGTGCCTGCCGAGATCGACGAGTTGATTCGCCGAAACATGCAGAAGGATCCGGGTCGTCGGTCGCCGACCGCGAAGGACTTCGCCGAGGGCCTGACGGAGTCGCCGGGTGCTCCCGCGACCGTGCAAGTGCGGCCCGACCCCGAGGCGGTGCGCGCCGTGGTCGAACCGACGGAAGCGCTGCCCGACCGTCCGGATCTCGCCGGTGCTGTGAAGTACGGAGCACTCGCGGGCTTCTGGTCACGGCGCCGCCGCTACGTGATGGCGCTCGGTTTCACCGGCCTGTTCGTCGCACTGCTTGCGATCTTCGCGAGCGCAATCAGAACGGGAGCCGACCCCGACGTTGCGGTCCCCGATGTCCGCGGCATGACGAGCGCCGCTGCGGCAACGCAGCTGCGGAAGACGGGGTTCAGTCCCGACGTCGTCTACCGACCGATCGTTACCGGCACAGAAGGCATCGTGATCGAGACGATCCCGCGAGCGGGCGCGATGGTGCGCAAGGGGAGCGAAGTTCACGTCGTCGCCGGAGCTCTCGTCAGTACTCCGGAGCCGCCGCAACGCGACGACGAGAAGCGAGGTGACGGCGAGAAGCGAGGAAAGGACAACCGGGGCCGCGGCAACGACCGCGACGACGACTAACGGCGATCGAAGTTTCGCCGGTACACCATGTAGTTCGCGCAGATCGTCGCGCCGAGCTTCTCGGCGGTGCGCCGGGACGGCCAGTTGTCGTCCAGGACCAGCGTGTAGCTGACGTAGCGCGCGCCACGCCTCGCGAGCTCGAGGTAGGCATACGCGGCCATCGCCAGGTTCACGCCCTGCCTGCGCGCGGGCTCGCGAACGCCGATGCCCAGGAAGTTCACCTTTTCGTGGTCGGCGAGCTCCCGGCCCGGGCCGCGCGCGGCGAGCACCGACGCGGTCTCGGGCGTGCACCACACGACGCCCATCGGCTCGCCGTCCCGGTAGGCGACGACCGAGCAGTCGAGCATGCCCATCGGGCCGAGGAACTCGAGGAGGTCGCGGAACTCCTCGACGAGCTGGGGGACGACGCCCCAGTGCGAGGCAAAGGCCTCGTTCCACGTTGGCACGAAGTCATCCAGACGCCGGTCCTCGGCGACATCGCGCAGCGGGACGATGTCGAAGCCCCGCGCGCGGGCGTCCTCGAGGAATCTCGTCCAGCGTTGGATGTGCTCGTCGGTCACCTCGATCCGGTAGTCGACCCAGCCCCGCTCGGACTCGAACCCGCCTTCCTTCAAGAGCGTGTGGTAGTAGGGCGGGTTCTGCCGGAGCAGCACCGGCGGCAGCGTGTCGTATGCGTCGATGAGGAACGGGAAGTCGCCGATCCCGAAGCCGGCGCGCGCGCCCTCCACGCCCTTCTCGCGCAACCAGCCGCACGCCTCGTCGAGCATTCGACGGACGGCGTCTGTGTGATCGGGAAGGGCTTCGAACATGGTTGTGTGGCCGAGGGCCTCGTTCCAGTGGCGGCGGTAGCGGTCGTCGACGACTGCGAGCACGCGTGCGACGACGTCGCCGTCGGTGCGCGCGACGAGTGGAAGGAATTGGCGCTGTCGCGCGCTCGGACCCTCACCCTGCAGCATCGGAAGGGTCATCGGGACGATCGTGGGCCACCACGCGCCGCGCTGCTCGTTGATGCGGTCCTGGAACTCGAGGAACTCGGTGAGCTCCGCTGTGCTCTGGGGCGATTGGATGTCGATGGCCACGGCCTGCAAAGGATAGGCGGTGACTTGGGTACAGCTCGCCGTCGCCTCCGGCGTTGTCGCGCTGGGCGCGATGATCCAGGGCTCGATCGGGTTTGGCGTCAACGTCGTGGCCGGGCCGGTGCTCGTTCTCATCGATCCGGAGCTCGTACCGGGTCCGGCTCTCGTGATCGCGTTCCTCCTGACCGTTCTCGTGTGGGTCCGGGAGCGCGGGGCGACGGACCTCGGCGGTTTCACGTGGGTGTTCGTTGGGCGCGTGCCCGGAACGGTTGTGGGCGCGCTGACGGTCGCCGCATTGCCTGCTCGCGGCACGGCGATCTCGCTTTCCGCAATCGTCCTGATCGCCGTTGCACTGAGCGTCGCCGGGTGGCGCGTCCGGAGAACCCGGACGGCGCTCGTCGGAGCGGGCGGCGTCTCCGGTTTCTTCGGGACCGTCTCGTCGGTCGGGGGACCGCCGATCGCGCTGCTCTATCAGGACGAGGCGGGACGAGACGTTCGCGGCACGCTGTCGAGCATCTTCGCCGTCGGCGCGCTGTTCTCGATCGTCATGCTCGTTGCCGTCGGGCGCTTCGACTTCGGCGAGCTGCGTACCTCTCTGTTGTTGCTGCCGGCCGTTGTGGCCGGATTCGTCGTCTCGAGGTGGACCGCCCGCCTGCTCGATCGCGGCTTCGTGCGACCGGCGATCTTGGCTCTGTGTGCGTCGTCCGCGGTTGCCGCGCTCGTGCGCTACGCGATCTGAATCCGAACCTACCGGTGCAGGGCGGACGCGCGCGACGCGAGCTCCGGCGCCTCGAGCCGCTCGCAGACGCCGGCGAACTCCGGCGTCGGCCCGCGCCACAGCAGCTCGTCCACGGAGCCGAGCAGGGGAGCGTCGTCACGCAGCGTCGCGAGGTCCTTGAAGAGCAAGGCGAGCTCGCGGTCTTCGTTCAGTGTTCTCGACAGTCTGTCTGCGCCGCGCAGATCGAGCTTCCACTCGCGCCATGAATCGGGGACGGCCTCGATGTGCCCGAAGGCCGCGAGGACGGTCGCCGCAGACTTCGGCCCCCATCCCTTCAGCCCGGGGAAGCCGTCCGAGCTGTCGCCGGTCAGTGCGAGGTAGTCGGGGATCGAGGACGGCTTCACGCCGAACCGGTTCACGACACCCGCTTCGTCGCGCATCTCGCGTTTTCGGCGGTCGAACTGGACGACGCGCTTGCCGGTCACGCATTGCGCAACGTCCTTGTCCGGTGTGCAAATCAGGACCTGCTCGACGCGTTTGTCGGCGGCGGCGACCTTCGCGCCGATCGCGAGTGCGTCGTCGGCTTCGAGATCCGTCATCGGCCAGACGACCACACCCATCGCATCGAGTGCCTCTTCCAGCGGCCAGAACTGGGCGAGGAGGTCTTTCTCGATGCCGGCAGAAGACTTGTAGCCCGGCCACAGATCGTTTCGGAACGACTCGATGACGTGATCGGTGGCGACGCCGAGGTGGGTGACGCCGCCCTCGAACATGCCGAGCACGGAGCCGAGCACGCCGATCATCGCTCCGACTTCCGTGCCGTCGGCGGTCTGCTTCTTCGGCACGGCGAAGTAGTGCCGGAAGAGCTCGTAGGTGCCGTCCAAAAGATGAACCTTCATGGGCCGGTCTCCCGGCCCATGAAGGTTCGAGCCTGCCGCAACGCAGGATGCGCCGGCGGGCGCCCCCTGTGAATGGCGCTTAGTTCAGTAGTGCTTTGATCTCGAGGAATTCCTCGAGGCCGTACTTGCCGGCCTCGCGGCCCTTGCCGGACTGCTTGTAGCCGCCGAAGGGCGCGTTCGGGTTGAAGCCGCCGCTGTTGATCTGGACCTGTCCGGCCCGGATGCGCTTGGCCACGGCCTTCGCGTGCTCTGCGTCTCCGGAGAAGACGGCGGCCATGAGCCCATAGATCGTGTCGTTCGCGATGCGGACGGCGTCCTCTTCGTCCTCGTAGGGAATGATCGAGAGCACGGGTCCGAAGATCTCCTCGCGCGCAATCGTCATGTCGTTGCTCACGTTGGAGAAGACCGTCGGCTTGACGAAGTAGCCCTTCTCAAGACCCTCGGGCTGCTCCGGTCCGCCGGTGACGAGCTTCGCTCCCTCTTCGATTCCCTTGTTGATGTAGCCGCGCACGCGCTCCTGCTGCTGCGCGGACACCAGCGGGCCGAGACGCGTGTTCGCGTCGAACGGGTCGCCGGGCGTGAACGTCTCGGCGACCTTCTTCGCGATCTCTTCGGCCTGCTCGAGCTTCGCCTTCGGAACGAGCATCCGCGTGAGCGCGGTGCAGGTCTGACCCGAATTGAGGTAGCAGCCCGCGATACCGGCCGTGACCGCAGCTTCGAGGTCGGCGTCGTCCAGAATGACGTTCGGCGACTTGCCGCCGAGCTCGAGCGCGACACGCTTGACCATCGGCGCCGCAACCTCGGAAATCCGGCGTCCGGCGCGTGTCGAGCCGGTGAACGAGATCATGTCGATCTCCGGGTGCGCCACCAGGGGTTCGCCGACTTCCGATCCGGTTCCGGTGATGAGGTTGAACACACCGGCGGGAAGGCCGACGTCGTCGACGACCTCGGCGAGGATGAACGCCGTGAGCGGCGCGAGCTCGCTCGGCTTGAGAACGACCGTGCAGCCGGCCGCGAGTGCAGGTGCGACCTTCAGGACGACCTGATGGAGCGGATAGTTCCACGGTGTAATGCACGCAACCACGCCGACCGGCTCCTTGATGACGTCGGAGGTGCCGACCTGCTCGGTGAAGTCGTACTCGGCGGCGACCTGCGAGAAGCCCGCCATGTTCATGATCGGCAGCATTGCCTGCGCGATCTTCGAGATCCCGAGCGGCATGCCGTTCTCCTGGGAGACCGTTGTCGCGATCTCGTCGGAGCGGGCCTGAAGCCCTTCGTGGATGCGCTGGAGGAACTTCGCGCGGTCCTCGACGGAGGTCGCGCTCCACGAGTCCAACGCCTTGCGCGCCGCCTTGACCGCCTTGTCGACGTCTTCGGGCGTGCACTGCGGAATCGTGCCCATGACCTCCTCGGTCGTGGCGTTGAGCACGTCGATCGTGTCCTTGCCCGAGGGCGCCACCCAGGCGCCGTCGATGTACACCTTGTCGCGCTTGCCCATTCCGACCTCCCGGTTCCCCGAACCCTGCAGTAAACGTATCTCGTTGGGCGCTCCGGCGGCACCTGGGGGCCTTGACAGAGCCTGTTACCGCGGGTAACGTTACCGGTGGTAACAGATGACGAGACGACGAGAGCTCCGCACCCACGAGGACCGGCTGGCCTACCGGGCCGAGATCCTCGAGCAGAAAAGGCAGCGTTTCCTCGAGGCTGCGGTCGGTGTCCTTCGCCGCGACGGACCGGCCGTCTCCATGCGGGAGATCGCCCGCGAAGCCGGTGTGACGAAACCGATCATCTATCGCGTTTTCGGCGATCGCGAAGGGCTCACGAAAGCCATGGCCGACCGGTTCGCCGACGAGCTCGCCTCCGATCTACAGCTGGCCATTCAGAACGCTCCGGACGACCGCCGTGCCGTCGCCGGAGCCATCGATGCCTATCTCGGCTTCATCGAGCGCGAGCCCTCGGTCATCCGCTTCCTCATCACGAGAAGCCTCGAAGCGATGGAAGAGACCGGCGTCGCGATGTCCGGCTTCGTCTGGCGCGTCGGGCAGATCATCACGCAAGCGATCGGCGAAGCAATGCGCGAGCGCGGGCTCGACTCCGGCGTCGCCGAGCCCTGGTCCTACGCGATCGTCGGCGCCGTCCACATGGCCGGCGATTGGTGGCTCGAACGACAGACGATGCCTCGCGAGCGGCTCGTCGAAATCCTCACGCAACTCGTGTGGGACGGCATGGCGCGTTTCGATACGCCGCTCGCTGCCGCGGGAAAGAAAGGAACTTCCGAATGAACGGACAAATCGAACTGCAACGCGAGCTCGGGAGCTGGATCCCGTTGATCGTCCTTCTGAGCACCTACGCGGCGATCGTCGTCGCTCTTGCGGCGCGGGGTCGCGGACGGATCGGAACCGATCCTCGCCTGTGGGCCAAGCGGATCGCCGATTCGTTGGAACGCCTCACACGAATTCCCGGGTGGGCGGCCGCGATGGTCGGAACGGCGACGTTCGGCGTTTTGGTCGCCGGCATCGGCTTCTACTCCGACGTGCGATGGCACGTGAGTCTCGGCCGCGACGACGAGCTGTTCACCGCTCCGCACACCGCGATCGTGTTCGGGCTCATGTTCATCTTCGGATCGGCATTCATCGGCGAGTTCTTCGCGCACGCGACGAAGGCGGACGTCGGAATGCGCGTTTTTGGGATGCGGATCCCGTATTCGGCGCTTGCCATGGGGCTCATCGGTGCGTGTGCGCTCGCCGGGTTCCCGCTGGACGAGCTTTGGCACCGTCAGTACGGCATCGACGTGACGATGTGGAGTCCGACGCACTTGCTGATGATCGTCGGTGCAGTGATCAGTCCTCTCGCCTCGTGGCTCGCGCTGGGCGAGGCGGGCGTCCGTCCCGAGAAGGGGCGCTGGGCGACGGGCGTGCACATCGCCGTCGGAAGCTTCGCGCTTCTCGGTTTGAATGCGATTCAAGGGGAGTTCGCCTTCGGTGTGCCTCAGTTCCAGCAGCTCTACCACCCGGTCCTGTACGCGTTGGCCGCCGGATTCGGCCTGACGACGATCGCGCTCGTCACGCGGAAGTGGTGGGCAACGCTCATCGTTGCGGGCCTCGGCGTCGGCTTGTTTGGGATGGACTCCCTGACGGCGGCGACGTCCAGTCAGCCGAGAGCCGCGTCGCTGTACGTCGTCGCCGCGCTCGCCGTTGCTGCGGTTGGAAGGATCGTCGGAACCGAGCGCCGGGCACGCTTTGCCGTCGGATCGGGAATTGCCGTTGCAACGATCGGCCTCGCTGCGGAGTGGGCGTGGAGCCAAGGCGCGCACCAGCCGTGGGGTGCAGACCTTCTTCCTGAAGCGCCGCTTCTCGCACTCGTTGTGGCGATCGCTGCGGCAACCGTCGGCGTCGCGTTCGCGGCTGCCGTCCGGCGTGAACCGATCGGTCTGCCGCCGGCCGCGCTGGCCACGGCCGGTGTCGTGATTCTGGTCGGTTTGGCCTTGCCGTTGCCGCGGCCGGGGCTTGACGCCCGTGCGGACGTCACCATCGAGCGCGTCGAAGACGGCGTGCTCGTGCGGGCTGCCGTCACGCCGGCCGACGCGGCGGATGACGCGCGTTGGTTCCAGGCGCTCGCGTGGCAGGGCGGCGGCATGGTCGCGGCCGATATGGAGCCGACCGGGGAGCCCGGTGTGTACAGGACGACGAAGCCCGTTCCGGCTCGGGACGACTGGAAGACGTTGCTGCGGCTGCACACGGGCGCCGCGATGACGGCGATTCCCATCTGGCTGCCGGCCGATCCCGAGATCGGCGCTCCGGAGGTTCCCGCTGTCGATCGCTCGGCACCGTTCCTGACCGAGCAGCGCTACCTGCTGCGCGAGCAGAAGGCCGGACCGTCGTGGTTCGCGATCGCCGTGTACCTCCTGCTGGCCGGGATCGCCGCCGCGTGGGTCGGATCGCTTGCGATGGCGGCCCGCTCCCTGCGTGGCAAAGTGCCTATTCGCGCAGCGCTGGTCTGACTAAGCTTTCCCCGAGCCGACGGGGAGGTCGACGATGAGCCTGCGTCATGCCGAACACCTGGCGTCCATCCAACGCCGGACGGATGCACCGAAGCCGGCGGTCGGGCATGCCCACTTCTGGGAGCGCGCGATGTCACGAAGGAGTCTGTTCGGCGTGGCGGCGGGCGCCTTGGCCGCGGGAACCGTCCTGAAGCCGGGTGCAGCGTGGGCGGGAAGCTCTGACCCGAAGCCCATTCCGGGCGGCCTCGGAGGAGGCGGTCAGGGGTACCACGTCTACCTGCCCGGTGAAGGTGCGGAGCCGTCGACGATTTTCGACTTCAACGGCATCGTCGCCATCCAGCAGGTCGGCGGAACCGGCATGGGCCGGCAAGGCGGCGTGGTCGCGCCCTTTCCCTTCGAGGTCGACGTCCGTTTCATGGCCGGCAAGTACATCGCCGAGGACGGCAAGCTCCGGCGAGGCACATTCGCGTTCATCTGACTGGACGTCTACGCGGGGGCGGTCGCCCCCCCGACCCAGATCCACGACAACAATCCGGGCATCACTCAATCGGGATTGTTCTGGACGGTCCGCGTCCCGGACTCGGCCCTGCACTACGACAAGCACTCCGGAACGGCCACGTTGACCGTGCGCAACGTGCGACTCTTCGACCACTATCACGTCGCGAACGCCTTGGCCGGCGGTCCGGCGGCGAGCGTCGTGGCCTCTTTCGTCTCGACCTGGAAACCGGAAGGCAAGGCGGCGAAGGTCTCCAGCGAGGCCGACGACTTCACGGGGATGTTTCGCGACGCCGTCTCGACGATCGAATGGGAATCCCGTAGCTCGGGCTTCGGATACCGCTCCGACCCGGCGAAGACATCGTCGACGGTGTTTGCGCTGATCGGCAGCGAGCGAAACGGAGCCTTCAACTCCTGAGCCCGGACCGGCAGTTCTGGGCGATCGATCGCCGCGATCGCATCGCCGTCTGCACGTTCACGCGCCCGCCGCGAAACTTCATGAGCTTTGCGGCGATGACGGAGCTCGAGGGCGTCCTCAACGAGCTCGCTGCCGACGAATTGGTCTCGATCGTCGTCCTGACGGGCGGGGTCGACGGCTACTTCGTGGCACACGCGGACTTGGACGACCTAACGAGGGTCGGACGAGGCGAACCGGTCGAGGGCGATCCGACGAGCTGGTACCGGTGCTTGTCGCTGCTCGAATCGATGCCGCAGCCGACCGTCGCCGCGATCAACGGCCAGGCCCACGGCGGCGGATCGGAGATCTCGTGGGCGTGCACGATGCGCCTCATCGCCGAGTCGGGCCACATGGGGCAGCCCGAAGTCGTCGTCGGGATCATCCCCGGGGCCGGCGGCACACAGCGGTTGCCGAGACTTGTCGGATCGGGGCGGGGCGCGGAGCTCGTCCTGTCAGGCCGGGTGATTCGTCCCGACGAGGCCCGTGCGTGGGGTCTCGTCAACGCCGTCCTGCCCGACGAGAGTTTCGTCGACCACGTGGTCGCGTGGCTGGAGCCGATCGCACGTCACCCGCGTTCTGCTCTGGTCGCGGGCAAGAAAGCCATCGTCGAGGGCCTGAAGCTTCCGTTCGACGAAGGGTTGCGGCTCGAAGGTCGGCTGTTCCTGCAGCTGCAAACGGGCCGGGAAGCACTCGCGCTCCAGGACGAGACGCTCGACACGTACGCAAAGGGCGCCGACCCCATCTGAGCATGGAGGTCCGCGCAGCCCACGAGGACGACCTCGAGCAGATCAATGAGATCTACAACCACTACGTGCGGACATCGCCGGCGACGTTCGACATCGACGAGGTCTCGCTGGAGACGCGTCGTCGGTGGTTCGAACAGTTCGGATCATCCGGCCCACACCGGATATTCGTCGCACGCGATGGGGACGAGATTCTCGGGTTCGCATACTCCAGCCGGCTGCACGAGCGGAAGGCATACGAGACGTCGCTGAACGTCACCGTCTACGTCGCGCCCGACCGGCGCACCACGGGCGTCGGGAAGGCTCTCTACAGCGCGCTCTTCGAGGCGATTGCCGGTGAGGACGTTCACCGCGCCTATGCCGGCATCAGCATGCCGAACCCGGCCTCGGTCCGCCTGCACGAGTCTTTCGGCTTCCGCCAAGTTGCGGTCTTCAGCGAGCAAGGCAGAAAGTTCGATAAGTACTGGGACGTAGCCTGGTTCGAAAAGGAGCTGTGATGCGAGCACTGATCACCGGTTGTTCGACGGGTATCGGCAGAGCCGCGGCGCTGGAGCTCACGAAGCGCGGCTTCGAGGTCATCGCAACTGCGCGCAGGCCGGAAGCTCTCGAAGACCTCGAGGTCGCCGAACGCCTCCAGCTGGACGTGACGGATCAGAAATCAGTCGACGCGGCGGTGAAAGCGGCCGGACAGATCGACGTGCTCGTGAACAACGCCGGCATCGGGGTCGGCGGACCGATCGAGAAGGTTCCGTTGGCGGAAGTCCAGCGCCTGTTCGACACGAACGTCTGGGGCTGCGTGCGCATGATCCATGCGGTCGTTCCGCAGATGCGGGAACGGGGAAGCGGCGTCATCGTCAACGTGACGTCGGTCGCCGGTCGCGTCTCCTCACCGCTGGGTGGGTACTACTCGTCTTCCAAGTACGCGATGGAGGCGATCTCCGAGGCGCTGCACTACGAGTGCAACCACTTCGGCATCAAGGTCCGTGTCGTCGAGCCCGGCGGATTCGAGACGAACATCCAGGACAACGGCCGGGTGTTCGGTGAGGACGAGCCGCCGTACGACGAGCTCCAGCGGGAATGGGAGAAGGCGCAGAGCTCGTTCATGGGAACCGGAGGTGTGCGCCCCGGCCCGGAACCCGTCGCGCAGGTCATCGCCGACGCGATCGAGTTCGAGGGCGCGAAGCTCCGGTGGCCCGTCGGCGACGACGCCGACCTGATCTTCAGCGTTCGCAGCCAGATGAACGACGAGGATTTCGAGTCGACGATGCGGCAGACGCTCGGGCTTACTTGGTAAGAACGAAAAGTTCGTAGCGGTCGTCCGGCGCGAACTCCGAGTGCCGGTACGGGCGAACGTCAACACGAAACCCGACACGCTCGAACAGCGTCGTCCACGTCGAGCGCGGAAAGAGTCCGACAACGTGGCGGTCTGACTCGACTCGCTCGGTCTCCCCTTCGCGAAGGACGTACACGAACGTGATCTCGACCGTGTTTCCCTTCGCCGGGTGGATCCATTCGAGGTAGCGCAGGCCGCGATCACCTTCGCTGTAGCCGCCCGATGTTGTGCGCGGGACGAAGTTCTCGGTGGTGTTGTCCGGGACGAACAAGGCGATGCCCCCCGGCTGGAGGTGCTCAAAGGCCGTGCGCATCGCCGCCTCGATGTCTTCCTCAGTCGTCAGGTACGCGATGGCGTCGTGAACGAAGACGGCGTCGAATGAGCGCCCGAGGCGGAGCGTGCGCATGTCCCCCTCGATGTGTTCGAGCTCCGGATTGATCGTCCGGCTGAGCTCGAGCATCTCGGGCGAGAGGTCGGTCAAGGTCATCTCGAAGTGCTTCTTCATGTGGCTGGCGTTGTTGCCGCCGCCCGAACCGAGCTCGAGGACCGTGCTCACCGGACGCGAGTGAGCCTGCAGAACCTCCGTGAACACCTTGGCTTCTTCCCAGTAGCTCTTCGGATGCGTCAGGAGGTGAAACCAGCCGGCGAACTCGCCGTACAGGCGAGGATTGGTCACGGGACGAGAACAACGCGACCGAAGGCCCGACGGCTCTCGATGTACTCGTGCGCCGCTGCGGCATCCGAGAGCGGGAACGTCCGATCGATCGCGACCCGGAGGTCGCCGCGCGCTACGTCGTCGATGATCGATTGCACGATGTCGTGGCCGTCCCCGAGCATCAACTCGGCCCCCAGGAACACACCCGTGAGCGTGAGGTTGCGTTCCATGAGAACGGACGTGTCCAGCGGACGGCGTCCTCGAGCCATGTCTCCGACGGTGATGCACCTTCCCCTGTAGGCGAGCGACTCGATCGAGCCGAGCAATGTACTCCCGACCGAGTCGACGGCGAGGTCGACCCCGCGGCCGTTGGTCAGGCGCCGGACCTCCTCGACCAGCTCGACCTGCGCGTAGTTCACGCCGTGGTCGAGGCCGAACTCCGTCTTGAGCCGTTCGAGCTTCTCGTCGGAGGACGCCGTTGCCAGCGTGGTCGCGCCGGCCCGCTTGGCCATTTGAATCGCAGCAATCCCGACGCCGCCGGCTCCCCCCTGGATGAGCACGCTCTCGCCGTCGGTGAGATGACCGAACGTGAAGAGACAGGCGTGCGCCGTCCCGTAGGCGACGGGGATACACGCGCCCTCCTCGGTCGTCAGGTCGTCCGGAAGAAGCCACGTCGTCTGCCACGGCACGGCGATCATCTCGGCGTGTGAGCCGAAGAAATTCACGGCGACGACCCGCTGGCCCGCTTTCCTGTCGGTGACGTGCTCGCCGACTTCACGAATCGTGCCGGCGCACTGGTAGCCGACGATGTGGGGCTCGGTCGCCATCGCGCCGCCGGCCCGGTTGCCGATGTCACCGCCTTCGATCGAGATGGCCGCGACGTCGATGAGGACCGATCCGGGGCCGCATTGGGGGTCCGGGACGTCCTCGTAGCGGAAGACATCCGGTGGACCGGTGTGGTAGTAAACGGCGGCCTTCATGGGTAACGAGTGTAGGTGCACAAAGGAGCAAAATGCCTAGTGCCTAGGCGTTTTCACCCCCCTCAGCTATAGTCCACACGGCGTTGGGTGGCAGTCGACGAGAGGAGGCAGGCGCATGGATTCCAGGGCACGTGCCCGCTTCGCAGCGGCAACGGGCCTGCTGTTCGCCTTGGCCATAGCGGCCACCGGCATCATCAGCGAGGTCAAGGAATTCGATCGTGCAGGTGACCTCGTGCTACAGGCGAGCAACGAGGTATTTGGAACGACCACACTGCTGACCGGTTTTGCGGCGGTGTTCTTCTTCGCGTTCGGATCGACGCTGGCTGCGCGTATCCGTCAGCTGGAGGGCGGATCCGGACGTTTGGCGGCAGCGGTGAACGCGTCCAGCGCGATTATCGCCGGCACGCTTGCGCTGTCGGTCGGCATCGCGTACGCGGCACGTTCGACGGGATCCGCGGATCTCGCCGCCCTGCTGACGGGCCTTCTCGACGGGCCGGCGCTGTTCTTCCCGGCGGCAGTGTTCCTCGGCGCCGGCTCGACGGTGGCACTCCGTACTCCGTCGATTCCGAGCTACAGCATGTGGTCGGCACGTTTGATCTTCCCGCTCGCGCTGGCGTACCTGGCGTTCGGCGGGTTGCAGCTCTTCAAGAACTACGCATGGCTCAACGAGACGGGCTACATCTCGTTCGCCGTGACCGTCGCGATCGTCAGCCTCATCGGCATGAACCGCTGGGGCGAGATGGACGACACGACGCCGGCGCAGCGCCGTTCGGCTCCTGCTCCCGCAGCAGCACCGGCGGCAGCGGCTCCGGCCAAGCGCAAGCCCGCCAAGCGGAAGCCGGCGCGCAAGCGCTAAATCGATCTACCGGCTGATTTCCGAGCGCGGGGGGTTCGCCCCCCGCGCTCGAGCCATTTCAGGCCCTCGCGCTGAGAGAGACCAGAGAGCTCGGATCTGTGATCGCGAACGAATCTCCGGACGGCCGGGCCGTCGGTCTTGGAGTACTCCCTGAGCGCCCAGCCGATCGCCTTTCGCACGAAGAACTCGGGGTCACCTGCCCGCCGGAGGCAATGGGAGAACAGGCGATCGGCGTCGGTCGCCGACTTGTACCCGAGCTGGTGCAGGATGGCCGTCCGGGCGAGCCAAATGTTGTCGGAGGCGATCCACTCGTCCATGGCATCGGCAAGCTCGGGCCATGTCGTGACGAGCGAGCCGGTTGTGTGCGCGGCAAGTGAGTCGACGGTGTCCCACCACGACTTGGTCGTCACGAGGTATCCAACTGTCGGAAGGAAGCCCGGAGACGCGACGCGCACGTGGCGCCGAAGGTAGCCGCAGGCGAAGTACTGCCACTCCCGTTCCGGCCGCTTCCAGCAAGCCCGCGCCACCGATCGAAGCTCGTGCTCGGTCGGCGTCGCCGCCCCCGTCAGCACCTCGCGAAAGATCTGCCGCTGTACGGGAGCCGGGATCCCGTAGTACGGGAAGAGGTTGCGCATGTAGCGGCTCATGCCGGCGGCTTTCGCTTCGTCGCGCGCCGACTCGAACCGGCGCCCGAGTGCGGACAGCAGGTTTGCCGCCGAATCGCTCACGGGGTAACGGTACGGCGGCAAGAGTAGGCTGCGCCTTGAGCGGAGACCCATGAGCAACGAGCCCGATCTCCATCGGCTGCAGGGCCGGCTGTTGGTCGCAACGCCGGGTCTGCTGGACGCAAACTTCTTCCGGTCGGTCGTCCTCATCGTCGAGCACACAGATGAAGGGGCCGCGGGTGTCGTTCTGAACCGTCCGAGCGAGACGGGTCTCGGGGAGGGACCACTCGAGGAGTGGAGCGACCTCGCGGCAGAGCCGCAGTTGGTCTTCGTGGGCGGGCCGGTCGCACCCGACGCGGCGGTGTGTCTCGCCCGCACCGGCCCGGACGGTGTGCCACCCGGCTGGCAGCCGATCGTCGGAGGTCTCGGCGTGCTCGATCTGACCGGACAGGCGGGAGAGATACGCGACGGTGTGGATCGGTTGCGCGTCTTTGCCGGCTATGCGGGCTGGGGGCCCGGGCAGCTCGAGAGCGAGCTCGAGCAAGGGTCGTGGTACGTCGTCGATGCCGACCCCGAAGACGCGCTCACCGCGATGCCGGGCGCGCTGTGGCGTTTTGTTCTGCGTCGCCAGTCCGGAAAGCTCGCGCTCGTCGCGAACTTTCCGGCCGACCCGTCGATGAACTGATGTCGCAGTTCCCGCAGTTCCCCGGGAGCAAGTACCTGCGGTGGTACGGGCGCATGGTGTACGGCGCCGCGAAGATGACCGCCGGTCCGGTCTTGCGACGTCTCTACAACGTCCGGTTGGAAGGCGTCGAGGCGATCCCCCCCAACGGAGCCGCGATCATCGCTCCGAATCACTTGTCCCTGCTCGATCCCTTCTTCATCACGCTCGTCGTGCCCCGGTTCATCACGTTCATCGGCAAGGCCGAGTACTTCGATGCCTGGCAGACGCGCATGCTCATGGAGATGGCCGGCGTCATTCCCGTGCGCCGGGAGGACCCGTCCCAGAGCTCGCTCGAGGCCGGCAAGTCCGTGCTCGAAGCGGGCAACCTGCTCGGCATCTTCCCGGAAGGCACGCGCTCGCCCGACGGACGCCTCTACAAAGGCAAGACGGGCGCGGCTCGGATGGCCGCCGAGGTCGGCTGTCCGGTGCTGCCCACAGGTCTGATCGGCACGGCGCAGGTCATGCCGAAAGAGGCGAAGCTTCCGGGACTCGGTCCCCGGGTCACGGTCAAGTTCGGCAAGCCGATGAGCGTGCCGCCCGAAGGCCGGGAAGATGGGCGCGTCTTGCGCGAGTTCACCGACGACCTCATGGGCGAGATTGCCGGCCTGAGCGGGCAGGAGTACCGCCACCGTTACGCATACACCAAGCGGGTCGGGCAACTTCCGAACGTCTCGAATCTGTTCGCCTGATGGGCGACGCCGCGCTCTACGAGATCGACGGACACGTCGCAACGATCACGTACAACCGGCCGGACGTCCTGAACGCGATCGATGCTTCGCTCCGTGAGGATCTCAACGCGGCGTGGATCCGCTTCCGTGAGGACGAAGACGCGTGGGTCGCGATTCTCACCGGTTCCGGAAGGGCCTTTTCGGCCGGCGTGGACCTGCGCAATCCACAGGGCGCGGTTGGGAGCTGGCCGGGCAGCTTCTGGGAGATCCCGACGATCAACTCCTTCGAAAGCGGCCTCGAGATCTGGAAGCCGACCATCGCGGCGGTGAACGGTCCGTGCATCGGATACGGCCTTACCGCAGTAGCCGCCTGCGATTTCGTCGTCGCGTCCGAGCAGGCAACCTTCGGATTCCCTGAGGTGACGCTCGGAACGCCGACGATCGTCGGTGCGATCAGATTGCCCCCAAAGATCGGCTGGGCGAACGCGATGGAGCTCTTGCTCACGGGAGACACGATCGACGCAGAGCGCGCAAAAGAAATGGGGCTCGCGTGGAAGGTGGTGGCGCACGACGACTTGATGACCGAAGCACGCTTGCTCGCCGATCGGTTGTGTCGCGGCGGGCCGCTGGCCGTCCGGGCGACGAAAGAGATCGCGTGGCGCGCGCGGTACCTGCCGTGGGCCGAGGCCGTCCGGATGGGGGAGACGATGCGCCGCGTCGTCGGAACGACCGAGGACGTGCGTGAAGGCGGAGCTGCGCGCAGAGACGGCCGCGATCCAGAGTGGAAGGCGCGCTAGCCGGTCTTTGCGCCGTAACGCCGCACGAGCTCGTCGCGCATTGCTTGCGCGGCGGCCGGGCTTTCCTCGAGCAATCGCGTCAGATGCTCGCGCGAGATCGCGTACGTGATCATGTGTGTCGCGGCCGTGACGGTCGCCGCTCGCGGTCGGGCCTCCAGCGGTCCCTTCTCGCCGACAACGTCGTCCGACACGGCCTTCGCGACGACCTTGTCGCCGATTGTCACCGTGGCTTCACCTGCTGCGATCACATAGCACTCGGGAGCGTCTTCTCCTTCTACGCACAACACGTCGCCGGCGTCGAAGGAGAGCGGATAGGCCGTGCGCGCGAGCTGCTCGAGCTCGTCCGGGGTGCAGCCGCGGAAGAGTGGGACGCGGCCGAGCAGTGCGATGGTCTCCCGGACCTCCTCCTCGTCGGCCGACGGGCGCTTCTCCATGTGTTGCCGGTAGGCAGCGCGCCAGGCTTGATCGCCGACTCCCGCCGGCCGCGCGCTCATGCTCGTGGGCTCGAGCAGCAACGGTGCTGCAGCCTGCGCCTTCGGGGACTCCACGGCCGGCACTGCTGGCTGTGTCGCGCGCCGACGGCCCGTCGTCTTGAGAACCAGAGGAAGCGTCGATAGTCCACGGAGAGCGAGGCGGTCGCGATGTTCTGGGATTTCCCCGTCCGCTTCGATCACTTCGAAGCGATCGAGCAGCTTTCGGAAGACGATCTCGACCTCGGCACGTGCCAGCGCGGCACCGAGGCAAAAGTGGACGCCGCCGCCGAACGAGAGCGGCCGGATGTCGGTGCGGGTGACGTCGATCCTATCCGGGTCGGTGAATCGAGCGGGATCGTGGTTGCCTGCGCCCAGCATCCCGAAGATGGTCTGACCTGGATCGATCGTTGTTCCGTCGATCTCGAACTCGTCGAGCGCGATGCGCACGACCATCTGCGCGGTCCCGTCGTACCGAAGGAGCTCGTCGGAAAGATTCTCGTAGAGCTCGGGCCGGGCTCGAAGCAGATCCATCTGCTCGGGCTGTTTGAGCATGCCCGCCATTCCGTTGCCGAGAAGGTTCGTCGTCGTCTCGAAACCCGCGCCGAAGAGGAGTCCGGACAGCGTCACCAGCTCGTCGTCGGTGAGGCCGTCGTCCCCGTCGGAGCCAGCGAGGAGCTTGCTCAGCAAGTCCTCGCCGGGCCGGGCGCGTTTGGAGTCGATGAGGGCGAAGAAGTAGTCGTCGGTCTGGAGCGCAGCCGTGTCGGCGGCTTCGAGCTGCTCCGGCGTCAAGCTGAATTCGAACACGGCCGTCGTGTCTCGCACGATGTCGCGGAATTGCACTCGGTCCTCCGGCGGAACGCCGAGGAGCTCTCCGATGACCTTCACGGGCAACGGAAAGGCCAGTTGTTCCATCAAGTCGCCGCCGCCCGTTTCGGCCATCGGCTCGACGAGCTCATCCACCATGTGCTCGATGGCGGGCTTGAGCGTCTCGACGCTGCGGAACGTGAAGACCTTCGAGACGAGACGGCGCAGGCGCGTGTGGTACGGGCCGTCGACGTTGAGCATCGATTTCTCAGGGCGGGAGTGTGAGAGGTGCTCGCGCCACCACGGTCGTCTCGAGTCCATGCGCTGGACGTAGTCCTTGCCGAGGCGTGGATCGCGCAAGATCGAGTACACGTCGTCGTAACGGGTGAGGAGCCACGCATCGACCGTGTCGCTTCGGTGAACGGGAGCGATCTCTCGCAGCCGGTGATAGAGGGGGTACGGATTGGTGCGTCCCTCGGTCGTCCGGAAAAGCTGCCTTGCGAGATCTTCGGCTTCGGTCACAGCGACGGTCATGAGAACCACCTCTCGTCGATCTCTACGCCCTGTTGTTCCAGATCGTACGCCCACAAGCGCAGCGAGCGAACGCTGAAGTAGCGTTGCCGCATGACCGTGCGCGTCGTCGCGCCGTCCGTCGTGGTGCTCGTCGGGCCGTCCGCCTCGGGGAAGTCGACCTGGGCCGCCGAACAGTTCGAGCCGAGCCAAGTCGTCTCGTCGGACGCCTTACGCGGGCTGGTCGGTGAAGGCGAGCACGATTTGCGTGCGAGCACCGACGCGTTCGATGTGCTCGACGCGATCGTCGAGCGCCGGCTCAAGCGCGGCCTGCTGACGGTCATCGATACGCTCGGCCTCGAGGCGGAGCGGCGCGCCAAATGGCAAGCGCTGGCCGAAGCGCACGGCGCACCGTGCTATGCGGTCGCATTCAATACGCCGGCGGCTGAGTGCAAGGCGAGAAATCGCCGCCGGCGCGATCAAGTCCCGGCGAAAGTGCTGACGCAGCAGATCGAGAACTTCGCGGCGACGAAGCTGGATGGGTTCGCGGAGGTGTTCGTGCCCGGCCCGATCGAGATCGTTCCACCGCCGTTCGCGGACGCCCGCGAAGCCGTCGATCGACAGAAATCGGCACCGGCGAAGCTTCGCTTCGGCCTTCAGATCTCGCGGTTCGACGACATTCCACGGCTCGGAGAGATCGCGGCCGCTGCGGAGGAGGCCGGCGTATCCAGCATCTGGGTCATGGACCACTTCATCCAGATCCCGCAGGTTGGGCGCGAATGGGACGCGATGCTCGACGGATGGACGACTCTGGGCTACCTCACGGCGCACACGGGTCGTGCGACGCTCGGGACGCTGGTGACCGGCATCACCTATCGCAACGTCGCACACGTGGGGAAGCTCGCCGCCACACTCGACGTGCTCTCGAATGGGCGCGCCGTGTGCGGGATCGGAGCGGCATGGTTCGAACGCGAGCATCAGGCGTACGGCTGGCAGTTTCCGTCGGTCGGCGAGCGGTACGCGTTGCTCGAAGATGCACTTCGCCTGTACCCGTTGCTCTGGGGTCCGGGGAATCCGGAGTTTGTCGGAGATGCGATCGGCAAGATCGAGGCCGTCTGCTATCCGCGACCGGTTCAGGAACGGATCCCGATCCTCGTCGGAGGTTCGGGCGAGCGCCGGACGCTCAAGCTCGTCGCGCAGTACGCGGATGCGTGCAACCTGTTCGGTGACCCGGAGACGGTTCGTCACAAGGTCGCGGTCCTCCACAAGCACTGCGCGACGGAGGGCCGAGATCCCGAGCAGATCGAGATCACGCACTTGTCACCATGTCTCATCGGCGAAGATCGCCGGCATGTCGAGGCTCTCATCGACGGCCTCCTGCCGGCAGGCGCCAACCGGCACGCCTATGCGGCCTCCGTGAACGCCGGGACGGTCGAGGACCAGATCGGGCGTTTCCGTGAGCTGGCGGAAGCCGGCGTCCGGCACGCGATCGTCGGACTCCGAGACCTCACCGGGCCTGAGCCGCTGGGGCGGCTCAAGCACGTCATCGACGCGTTCTAGCACCCCCTGCGCATCCGGCGTAGGAATTGCCCGTGGAGGGTAAGCAGACGCCGGGATCCGACCGAGGAGGGCGGCGTGCGAAAGACTCCGGTTCTGGCGTTGGTCGTCGTGGGATTGCTCGTGACGGCCGTGGCGGTGGGCTCGGCGAATGTTGCCCGCGCTGTCGACCCGACGTGGGGCCCGGCGGACACGGCGGCCGTCCATCCCGGTGTTCAGACCGTCTCAGAAAGTGGTCAGTGCACGTCGAACTTCGTCTTCTTCGACGGCGTCGACATCTACATCGGCCAAGCCGCCCATTGCACGGGCATCGGTGGCAATACCCAGACCAACGGCTGTGAGAGCGGCGTCCTCCCATTGGGCACACCTGTGATCGTCGGCGGAGCGGCGGCGCCCGGAACCGTCGTCTACAACTCGTGGATCACCATGCAGGATGTGAACGAGGGCGACGTGAACGCGTGCAATGGGAACGACTTCGCGCTCGTGAGGCTCGATCCGGTCGACCATCCCAAGGTGAATCCGTCGGTTCCGTTCTGGGGCGGCCCCAGCGCGGCGGCGCCGGGAACCGCGAGCGGCGAGGATGTCTACAGCTACGGCAACTCGAGCCTGCGCTTCGGCGCGCAACAGCTCTCGCCGAAGAC
>DASQWC010000071.1:0-11017 GCA_035640475.1 Actinomycetota bacterium
GCTCAACGGAACTGATCACGGCCGATGACGTCGTGTCGGCCGACATCGGATCGGTGCGCGTGCGCGAGCGTTATCTGGACGGCGACCCGCCGAGTCCGGAATCTGTCGGGAAAGCGCGGACGGCAATTCACGGGATCCTCACGGGGCTGGACGTGCCTGAGCGGTTCAAGCTCGGACAGCTCGTCGGTGTGGCGGGGACGATCACAACGATTGCGGCGCTGGATGCCGGACTGCGTGAGTACGACCACAACGTCGTCCACGGCTATCGGCTCATGCGCGACGGCGTCGTGCGATGGGCGGATGAGCTCAACCGGTTGAGTGCCGACGAGATCCGGGCGCTTGGCCCGGTGGCGCCGGGCCGTGCAGATGTGATCGGCGCCGGTGCGTTGGTGCTCGCGGCCGTTGTCGACGTGCTGCGCCGGCCGTCCCTTATCGTCTCCGAACGAGACATCCTCGACGGGCTCGCCGGATAGGGAGGACTACGTGTCTGAGAAGTTCGATATCGCCAAGAAGGTCGCGATCGTCACGGGCGGCAATGTAGGGATCGGGCAGGCCATCGCTCGCATGTTCTTGCAAGAAGGCGCTTCGGTCGTCACGTGCTCGCGGCGCGACTACGACTCGCCCCCGGCGGCCGAAGGTCTCGAAGGCGTTGCGGATCGCATCGTCCACATGACGTGCGACGTCCGCGAAGCCGATCAGATCGATGCGGTCGTCCGGCGAGCCGTCGACGAGTTCGGGCGACTCGACATCCTCATCAACAACGCCGGCGGGTCCCCGGCGGCAAGCTCGTCGACGGCATCGCCGCGCTTTTTCGCCGCGATCATCGCGATCAACCTCACCGGGCTGATGGTGTTCAGCCAGCGCGCGAACGCCGTCATGCAGGAGCAATCCGACGGCGGGCACATCATCAACATCTCGAGCGTGGCCGGGCTGCAGGGTGCGCCATTCAGCTCCGCCTACGGCGCGTCGAAAGCCGGCGTCATCAACGTCACGCGCTCGCTCGCCGGAGAGTGGGCGCCGAAGGTGCGAGTGAACTGCATCGCGCCGGGCCTGATCCTCACGGATGGCGCCGACTACCTGGCACCGACCGACGAAGCCAAGGCCACGATCGCCGCTCAGATTCCCGTCGGGCGCATCGGATTACCGGAGGAGATCGCCGACGTCGTCCACTTTCTGTGCTCGCCGGCCGGCCGCTACATCAATGCCGAGACGATCGTCGTTGACGGCGGAGCGCGCATCCGCAGCGGATAGGCACACATACACTCGTCAGGAAGTTACAAGGGGCGCCTACGGCGCATCCTGAGAAGCGGCCCGGGTGGCGGAACGGGAATACGCGGGGCACTTAAAATGCTCTGGCCGAAAGGCCGTGTGGGTTCGATTCCCACCCCGGGCACATGAGCACCGACGAGCTGACGAGGTTCGCGACCTACAAAGAGGACCCGCGGCGCCCGAAGATCGGCGTGATCGCGGGACTCACGGCACTCGTCCTGTTCGGTGTGATCTTGCTCATCGTCCTATCGCAACGGGATAAGCCGGCACTGGCCGAGCTGCGCATTCGCGACAGCGAGGTCGAGGTCGAGAAGCGCGGCGCCAGGTCGCGCGCTGCCGTCGAAGGCGAGGCGCTTGCTGCGGGGGACACCGTCCGCACCGATGCCAACGGCCAGGCACAGATCGACTACTTCACCGGCACCGTCACGAGACTGGACAGCACGACGACGTTCGTCGTGGACGCCCTACTCAATTCTCGAAGCTCCAAACGCATCTCCCTGAAGCTCGACGTCGGCCGCTCGTGGAATCGTGTCGAAGGACTGTCCTCCTCCGAGGACCGGTTCGACGTCCAGATGCCGAACGCGATCGCCACAGTGCGTGGGACGACCAACGTCACCGATTGCCGCCAGGCGCCGGTGTGTTACGTCCTCGGCTTCGTCGACGACACGGAGATCGTCAATCCGGAAGGCGATCGCGTTGTCGCGGGGCCGGACGACTGCTACCGCGTCGACGAGGCCGGGATCCGCGAGTGCACCGACCACGAGCGGCGGACGCTGTTCGACGATTCCTGGCTGGATGAGATGCGCGGGCTCGACGCGCTGGCCGCCTACAAGACGCCGCCGCCGACCGCATCGGCGTCGCCGTCGTTCGTCCCCCGCCCCCGCACCGGGATCCGGCGCTCGACGGTCACGCCGAGCCCAGTGCCTGAGCCGGCGAGAACCCGGCGGCCGAGGCACACCGACGACCCCAACGAGACCGAGGAGCCGACGACGAAACCAAAGCCGTCCCCGCCGACACCCGAACCACCGACGGAGCAACCCACGCCGTGCCAGACACCACCAGACTGCCCGCCATGACGCTCGCCGACGAGCGGTGCGAGGTGTGCCGTCCGGGGACGCCGCATCTCAGCGATGAGGAGGCCGCGGCGCTCGCCGCCGAGATCGGCTCCGGCTGGGAGGTCGTGGACGGACACGCGAAGCTCAGGATGCGTGTCAAGACCGCAGATTTCGGAGAGTCTATGGCCCTTGCCGTCCGCATCGGATACCTCGCCGAGGCCGAAGGGCATCACCCAGACCTCCACGTCCATTGGGGCCGGCTCGTCGTCGACCTCACCACACACGCGGCAAAGGGGCTCACCCGGAACGACTTCGTCCTCGCCGCGAAGATCGACCGCACGCTCGGCCGGGACTAGGCGTCCGATGCGATCGCGGACGCCGTTCGCGACGCTTGCCCGTGCGTACGCAGCGAGCCTCGGCGGCGATGCGTTCGTCGCCGTTGCCCTGGCCGGATCGCTCTTCTTCACCGTGCCGGTTGATTCGGCGCGGCCGAACGTCGCGCTGTACCTCCTCGTCACGATGACGCCGTTCGCGGTCGTCGCTCCGATCCTCGGACCGGTGCTCGATCGCTCGCGGACGCGCCGGGTGACGCTCGCCGTCCTCGCATCGTTCGGGCGCGCGATCCTCTGCTTGCTCATGGCCAGGCACGTGCAGAGCTTGCTGCTGTATCCGGAAGCCTTCGGGATGCTCGTGCTCGCGAAGAGCTTCCAAGTGACGAAGTCGGCGCTCGTTCCCGCGGTCGTCACCGGTCGCGCCGAGCTCGTTCGCGCGAACTCGCGGCTGACGCTGTCCGGCGTGGTCGGGGGGGCCGTGGCCGGCGGCGTCGCCGTCGGTGTGCTCAAGCTCGGGGGGCCGAGCTGGACGCTCGTCATCGGCTCGATCGTCTACCTCATCGCTGCACGGCTGGCGATGTTCGTGCCGTCATCGAGCCCGGCGACCGAGGAGGCGTCCAAGCAGAGCGCGCGGCCGTCGCATCTTGCCGGCATCCGGCTCGCATCGGTCGCGATGGGGGTGCTGCGCGGCGGTGTCGGGTTCCTCGTGTTCTTGCTCGCCTTCGCGCTGAAGCGCGAAGGCGAGCCTGCGTGGTTCTACGGGCTCGTCATCGGCGCGAGCGCGCTCGGCGGGCTTGTCGGAGCCGTGGCTGCGCCACGGCTCCGACAAGCCCTCAAGGAGGAGGCCGTCCTCGTCGTCTCTCTCGCGGCACCGGCGGCGATCGCGGTGATGGGCGCCCGCTCCGACGCGCGCCCGGCATCGCTCATGGTGGCTTTTGCCCTCGGGCTCGGAGGATCGGCGGGGCGCGCGGGCTTCGACAGCCTGGTGCAGCGCGACGCGCCGGACTCGCTGTGGGGACGGTCGTTCGCTCGCTATGAGGCGTACTTCCAGCTCGCGTGGGTCATCGGTGCGTTCATCCCGGTCATCGCCAGGCTCTCGTCGGGCACCGGCCTGCTGCTGCTCGCGCTCGGACTCGGCGCCGGCGGATTCATCTACCTGGCGGGACTGGCCGCCGATTCACTCGTCGGCGCGCGCCGCTAGCAGACGACCATTACCCTCCCGCTCGACGCTCTAGTCTTTGGACATGCGTATGTCGTGGGGGCGGGTCGTGATCGGCAGCCTGCTCGTGATCCTCGGCGGCGTCTGGCTGCTGCAAGAGGCCGGCATCCTCGACTTCCCGCTGCGGGCGCTCACGCCGCTCGCGCTCATCGGGGTGGGGGTCGGCCTCGTCATCGGCTCGCGGCACGGCTCGTATCCGTGGCTCATCGCGATCGGCGTGGTGCTCACCGTCCTGATGGCTGTGAATTCGCCCAGTAACGACGTGACGACTCCCGACCGGTTCGACTTCGCGCCGTCCGTGAACCACGTGGAGCGTCCGCTCGAGGGTTCCGATTTGCGTCCGTATCGCATCGACACGGGACGGCTCACGATCGACCTCACGGACATGGAGCTGGACGACCGGACGTACAACGTGTCCGCGCGCGTGGGAGCGGGACAGCTCGTCGTCGTGCTGCCCGACGGCGTCCCGATCAGGGTTCGCGCGCGGTCGGGCGTCGGGAACGTTCGCGTGCCGGGTGACGAATCCTCCGGGATCGGAGCGAGGAAAGAGTTCGAGGCGCCGGGCTTCGACGACGCACGGCCGAGGTTCGATCTCAACCTGCGAATCGGCGTTGGTTCGATTCGCGTCACGCAAGGCGAGCGCACGCCGGTCGACGTCTCCAACGACCGCTCGAGGCGTTTTCGATGAACCTGGGGGCGCTCATCTCCGGCCTCGTGTTCATCGTGCTCGGCGCGGCCTTTCTGCTCGAGCGTCTCTCGGTCATCGATATTTCGGCGGGATTCGTCATTCCCGTCCTGCTCATCGGAGTGGGCATCGGCATCGTGCTCGGCTCGCGGCGGCCGAAGCCTGCGGAACCGACGGTTCCGGAAACTCGCGAAGAGCCCGCGGAGTAGATGCTCCGCGTCGGCCTCATCGGCTGTGGAACGATCGGCCGCGCCCACAGCCTGTCTCTGTGGGCGCTGCGCAAGGCCGGGCTGACCGACGCGGCGGTCGTCGCCGTCGCCGACCCGGACGCCGACCGGGCCGGGTCCATCGCCCAGCCCAACGGCGCTGAAGTCATGGGGATTGCAGAGGTGCTCGGCTCCGTCGACGTCGTTTACGTCGGCACGCCGACCGCGACGCACGAGGCGATCGTCGAAGCCGCCGCCGCGCGCGGCCTTGCGATCTACTGCGAGAAGCCGCTCGGACCCGATTTGGACAGCGCCCGTCGCGTCGCGGCGCTGCTGAAGACCGTGCCGCATCAGGTCGGTCTCGCGTTGCGAAGCGCGCCGGTCTTCGCGGCGATGGAACAAGCGATCCGCTCCGGACGCTACGGACGCCTCATGACCGTGATCCTGCGCGACGACCAGTACTTTCCGATCCAGGGCGCCTATGCGTCGTCGTGGCGGTCCGACGTGGCGCTGTCGGGAGGCGGAACGCTCATCGAACACTCGATTCACGACCTCGACCTCTTCAGGTGGCTCTGTGGCGACCCCGAGCGTGTCGCATGCCGGACGTCGTCCTTTTTCGGCTATCCGGGCATCGAGGACTTCGCGGCCACGACGCTCTCGTTCGCCGACGGCGCGACCGGGGCGCTGACCTCGATCTGGCACCAGGTCCTGTCGCGCGGTTCCACGCGTCGCGTCGAGGTGTTCTGCGAGGAAGCTTTTCTGTGGACCGAGGACGACAACACGGGACCCCTGCACGTGCAGACCTCGGCCGGTACGGAAGTGATCGCGTGCGATCCACCGTCGTGGGTTGATGAGATCCCGGTTCCCGAAGCCGGACGACGCACGCTCGGGCTGTACGCAGAGGCGAGCCGGCGCTTCCTCGCCTCAATCGAGGCGGGAAGCGCCGGATCGCCGGGGGAGGGCGAAGCGCTCGCCGCGCACGTGCTCGTCGACGCGGCGTACAGGTCGGCCGCCTCCGGCGGCCGACCTGTGCAGCCTTAGGTCCGTCCGGCCATCACCGGGACGCGGTCGTCGCTCGGACGGACGTCCATGACGAAGCGCGTGAGCTCGTCCATCGACTCCTCGAGGCCCTCACGCAACACGCCGATGTCGGGAACGATCGTGTGGTCGGCCAGGAGGCCGAATCCGAGCCGTCCGTCGTAGGACAGCGCTCCGATCGACAGCCCCTGATTGGCCGCCAGCGGCGCCTGCGGGAACAGCTCGAGCAGCCGCCGGCCGCGCAGATAGAGAGGGAACTGCGGGCCCGGCACGTTCGTCACGAGCAGGTTGAACGAGCGGTAGTGCGCCTGCGCCCGTGAGACCGCCGCCACGACCTGAGGCGGGAAGAAGGACGACATCCGCAAGAACGCTTCGCCGGCCGAGATCTGCGCCGAGCTCTTCGCGTGTTTCATCGTGCGGTGGACGGCCTTCAGTCGCAGCAGCGGGTCGGGCTGGCTCACGGGCAAGGGGATCACGAGCATCGCGACCCGGTTCCCGAACGTGCCTCGGTCGCGCGGGTCGCGAATGTTCACCGGAACCATCACCTTCATGTCGCGCGGAACCATGCCGCGGTGCCTGTGCCACTGGCGCAGACCGCCGGCGACCGACGCGAGCACGGCGTCGTTGATCGTCGTGCCGAACTCGTCCTTCAGTGCGCGCACGTCGTGCAGCGACGCGCGGCCGAGCTCGTACCGTCGGCGCGATCCGAGCGGCGCGTTGAGTGACGATGCCGGCGCCGGCCGCAGCAGGGAAGCGGCAAGCGACGCACTTCCTGCGGCCAGCTCGGCGGTCGACTTGATCGTCGCGATCGGGTTCCGCGCAGCGCGGACTGCATCGCGCGCGAGACCGAACGCGTCGCCGATGCGGTCGCGGATGCCTTTCGTGAAGATCTGTGCACGCGACGGCGGAGGCGCGCACGGCTCGTCCTGCATACGCGGGATCGGGCCGCAGTCGGCGTCGAGGTCGAGCAGCACGCTGTGCAGGTCGACGCCCGACACGCCGTCCCACAGGGCGTGGTGCGTTTTCGACAGGATCGCGAAGCGGTTGTGATCGAGCCCGTCGATCAGCCACATCTCCCAGAGCGGACGCGTCCGGCACAGAGGCTGCGACAGGATCTGTCCGGCCGCCGTGCGCAGCTGTGCCTCGGTTCCCGGAGCGGGCAGCGCCGTGTGATTCAGGTGGGAGTCGAGGTCGAAGTCCTCATGGCCGATCCACACCGGACGGTGACCGTTGAGCGGCACCATCTCGAGGCGCTGGCGGAACCGCGGCACGAGCGTCAGGCGGCTCGCGAGATGCCGTTTCAGCTCGTCGTGATCGGGAGCGGGGCCCTCGTAGACGGCGAGCGACGAGATGTGCATCGGCGTGCTCGGGGAGTCGAGGTAGAGAAAGCTCGCGTCGAGCGCGGAGAGTCGTTCCTGCGTCGTCATGAGCGACCTCCTGGCTAGAGGCACGCGAAGCGTGCGTCGAGCTTCTCGTCGAAGAGCTCATCCCAGCGTGGCTCCGGAGCGAAGACCTCGAGCATGTCTGGATCGACGGGGCAGCCGCCGAACATGATCTGGATCGGGATGGGCATGACGACCTCTCCCGACGTGATTGCCGTCAGCGTGTCCATAGCGTCTCCTTCGTTCACTACCGGTATAGAAGGCGGTTGTTGCGAACGAATGAACAGACGTAACGGCTTAGGGTCCGGCGCGCGTCGGTCGTGCGCCGTGCGCGCCGTTGCGACGCCGTCCTTTTGCTGCGATACGGGCGGGACCACGGTGCTCACCTGCGACGGTCCCGACCTCGTGCGGAATGTCGTGCATCTGTAACCACTGCATGAACTCGGCGGTGGGAGCCTGTAGACCCTCGAAGCGCTCGCGGAGGAGCTGGAGCAAAACGAGGTCCCTGTCTTCTTCCCCGACGACGACCCAGTGGTCGTACGTGCGCTCTGTGGACCCATCGGGCGTCGACCCGACGTCGTGACCGAGAGCGATGAGATCCCCGTCGTCGTCAACGAACGCAACGACGCGAATCGTGTTGCCCTCGAAAGCTGTTGAGCTCAGCTCGACGCTGCGGTCGAGCGCGACGCTGACCATGCACGCCTCCCGAAACCCGATCGAATGCGGCCGGCAGTCCCTTGGATCAGGCTTTGCATCAGTCGGCAGGCGGCGAACGAACGAATCGCAGCATCTCATCCTCCCATCGACCTTGGCCGGTGCTCGCCGTCTTATTCCCGCGCCGGACGTCAGAAAACTTGCCCGTGAGCAGGACGAAAGCGTGCTACCTGCGGCGTTGGGGATGTGACGATCTGATGGCTTTTGTGGCAGCGACCTGTGCTCTTGACCCGTGAGTCAAGTCGGGAGGACGATAAGGATCCAAGAGGGGGTGGGAATGGACCTGACCTGGAGTCCGGAAGAGGAAGCATTCCGCGAAGAGGTGCGCTCGTGGCTCGCGGCCAACCTGCCGAAGCGGTTCTCCGTCGAGGACGGCACCGAAGAGATCGAAGGCGACGACTCGTCGAGCTTCGAGGAGCGGCGCGCCTGGCAGCGCACGCTCGGTGAAGCTGGGTATCTCGCGATGCACTGGCCGAAGGAATACGGCGGGGGCGGCCGGTCGCTCGTCGAGCAGGTCATCTTCAACGAGGAGTACGCGAAGGCGCGTGCGCCGCAGCCGGTGAACGGCCTCGGGCTTTCGCTGGTCGGTCCGACCCTCATCACCCACGGCACCGACGCGCAGAAGGAACGCTTCCTCCGCAAGATCCTCACCGCCGAAGAGATCTGGTGTCAGGGCTATTCGGAGCCGAACGCAGGATCCGACCTCGCCGGGCTGCAGACGAAGGCCGAGCTCGTCGGTGACGAGTTCATCATCAACGGCCAGAAGATCTGGACGTCGAGCGCGCGCTGGGGCGACTGGATCTTCGTCTTGTGTCGCACCGACCCGGACGCGCCGAAGCACCAAGGCATCAGCTACATCCTCTGCCCGATGGATCAGCCGGGCGTAGAGGTGCGTCCCATCAAGCAGATCACCGGAACGTCGGGGTTCGGCGAAGTGTTCTTCACCAACGCGCGCACACCGCGCGAGAACCTGGTCGGTGCGCTCAACGACGGCTGGCGCGTTGCGATGACGACGCTCATGTTCGAGCGCGGCGGCAACATGGTCGCGACGGCCGTCCGGTTCCGTCGTTTGATGAGCGGGTTGCGCGACCTCGCCGGGCAAGTGAAGCGGAACGGCGCAAGTGCGATGGACGATCCGCTCGTGCGCCAACAGCTCGGCCGCCGTCTCGTCGAGGTCGAGATCATGCGTCGCAACGCCGAGCGCGCGATCTCACCTCGATTGCACGGCGAGCCGCCCGGCCCTGAGTCGTCGATGGGCAAGCTCTACTGGTCCGAGTGGTACCGGCGCGCAACGGAGAACGCGATGGACATCCTCGGCTCCCACGGACTTCGCCTCGACGGCGCCGCGGCCGCCGACGGGTACGGATCGCAGCGGTGGCTGACCGAGTACCTGGCCGCCCGCGCCGGAACGATCTACACGGGGACGTCCGAGATCCAGCGCAACATCCTGGCGGAACGTGTTCTCGGTCTTCCGAGGGGAGGGCGAAATTGATGATTGCGAAGCGAATCATCAATGCACCTGTCGCGAAGCGAGGTGTTATCTAATGGACTTCCGGCTCAACCAAGACCAGCAGGCGCTCCAGAGCGCCGCACGGGAGTTCCTCTCGAAGGAAGTGAACTCGACGGTCGTACGCGCGGCGTTCGACGGCCCGGACGGCGACGCTCCGGAGCTGCACAAGAAGATGGCGGAGCTCGGGTGGCTCGGCATTGCCGTCCCCGAAGACATGGGCGGGGTCGGCATGGGACCGATCGAACAAGCCATCGTGTGCGAGCAGCTCGGCTACGTCGACGCGCCCGGCCCGTACTTCGCGACGGCATGTCTGGCCGTGCCGGCCCTCGTTGCGCTGGGCGGCACCGACCTGCTGCCGCCGTTGCTGGACGGCTCCAAGCGAGCAACCGTCGCATGGGACCCCGAGGCCGTCGTCGACGCGCAGATCGCCGACGCAATGGTCGTCGTGGACGGCAACTCGGCATCGTGGCACGAGCGCGACACGCTCGAGGTCGTCCCACACGCGACGACGGACGGCACGCGCCGGACGGCGAGCGTCCGGACGACGGGCAACGGCCGCGAGCTGGGATCGGCCGACTCACTGCGCTACTCGGATTCAGCTGCCGGCGCCATCGACGCCATGGCCGTTTATTTGTCGGCAGAGATGCTCGGCTGCATGCAATGGGCGCTCGATACGACCGTGCAGTACGTGAAGGATCGCGAAGCCTTCGGGCGTCCGATCGGCGTGTTCCAAGCCGTCCAGCACCGCTGCGCCGACATGCTCGTGCAGACGGAGTCGTCGCGGTCGGCCGTGTACTACGCGGCGTACGCACTCGCCAACGGTTTGCCCGACGCTGCCTTTGCCGCATCCGTCGCGAAGGCGTACTGCTCGGACGCCGTCCACTTCGTCACGGGCGAATGCATCCAGCTACACGGCGGCATCGGATTCACGTGGGAGCACGACGCGCACCTGTACTTCAAGCGCGCGACCACGAACCGGATGCTGCTCGGAGACGCGGCATACCACTACGAGCGGGCACTGCGCCTGGATCCGGAGGCGAGGAGCTAACGGCCTCCCTTCGCGAAGTCGTCGAACACGTACGGGCGATCCCGTACGGCCGCAACGACGACCGAACGCCTGCGGGCGTTCTCGCCGAGGGCCGCGGCACGTGCGCTACCAAGCACGCGTTGCTGGTCGAGCTATTGCGCGACCGCCCCGAGCTCGACGTGCGGTTGGTGCATCGGATCTACCGAGTCGACCCCACGGATGCACGAGCCATGTTCGGTGATCGGGTGGTCGTGCCACAGAATGGTCTCGTCGACGTCCACACGTACGCGACGGTTCTGATCGACGGGCGGCGCACGATCATCGACGTGACGTTTCCATCCGACGACGTGTGGGACGGCGTCTCCGATATGCCGCTCGCCGCCGCAGACGGGATCGATGTTCCCGCCACCGACGACCCGTGGGCCCAGAAGGCGGAGCTCGTGGCCGAGCACTGCGATCCCAACGTCCGGGAGCCGTTCATCGCCTCGCTGAGCGTTTCCTGACCCGCGCGGACGGGCATCTTCCTTCTCATGAAGCGACTGGTGATTGCGGTCGTCGGTTTGCTCGTCGTAGCGGCGGG
>DASQWC010000072.1:0-7317 GCA_035640475.1 Actinomycetota bacterium
GAATCCATCAACGAGATCTACCGCGTGTCGGCGCCGGGCGTGGTCCACATCGAGACGACCACCCGCGTGCAGCAGCCGCTGGATCCCTTCTTCGGCAATCCGTTCGGGTCGACCCAGACGCAGCGCGCGCTCGGCTCCGGCTTCGTCATCGACAAGGCGGGCCACATCGTCACGAACTACCACGTCGTCCGCGGCGCGAACTCGATCCAGGTCAGCTTCTCGAACAATGAGCGCATCAAGGCAAAGCTCGTCGGGGTCGACCCGTCGACCGACGTGGCGGTGCTGAAGGTGGACGTGAAGTCGCGCGCCCTCAAGTCTCTCCCGCTCGGTGACTCCGACAGCGTTCGCGTGGGCGACCAGGTGATCGCAATCGGCAATCCCTTCGGCCTCGACCGTTCGGTCACTGCGGGCATCGTCAGCGCCGTCCAGCGCCGGATCGAGGCTCCCAACCGTCTCTCGATCTCGCACGTCATCCAGACGGATGCGGCTCTGAACCACGGCAACTCCGGCGGGCCGCTCCTGAACGCGCAAGGTCAAGTCGTCGGCGTCAACGCGCAGATCGAGACCGGCGGCGCATCGCAGGGAAACGTCGGCATCGGCTTCGCGATTCCGATCAACACCGTCAAGAACGTGGTCGCGGACCTGATCAAGCAGGGGAAGGTCGACCACGCGTTCCTCGGAATCGAAGGCAAGACGCTCGAGCCGAACATCGCGCGCCTCTTCCACCTGCCGGTGAAGCGTGGCGTGCTCGTCGCATCCGTGCGGCCGGGCACGGGCGCAGCGAAGGCCGGCCTGAAGGGCGCGAGCGATGAGGTGACGGTCGAAGGCGAGACGTGGCCGGCCGGCGGAGATTTGATCGTGAGCGTCGACGGGCAGCCGGTGCCGACGATCGAGCGCCTGATCGACGTGATCGCCTCGAAGAAGCCGGGCGACAAGATCGACGTGCAGGTCGTCCGAGGGACGAGCCGGATCCACGTGGCAGTGAAGCTTGGGCGGCAGCCGTGAGCGTCTTCGTGCGCCGCCCCGACGACTGGCCCCGTACCCCTGGGGGCCTGCTTCCGAAGGAGTCGTAGGCCAGCACGACGTTCGGAAGCGCCGAGCCTGAGGCCCGCCCGCCTGCCCGGGCCTCAGGCTCAATACCTTTGCGCGGGCCTCAGGCTCGACGGCAATGCCGTGCCAGGCTTTAGCCTGGCTCGGCCGTTCTTCCTCGCCCGCCCGCCTGCCCGGGCCTCAAGCTCAATACCTTCGCGGCGGGTGGACATGTCCAGGGCCAGGCCCTGGACGTGGCCTTTCCGGACGCGGTGGAGGGACTGTCCTGACGGTCAGGCGCGGACGACGGCGAGCGCCTTCTCGGCGGCCGCCTTCACGCCTTCGCTGTAGCTCGGATAGACGTGGTGGATTCCGGCGAGGTCGTCCACCGTCACCCCGAGCTTCATCGCCACGGCAAGCCCGCCGACGATGTCGCTGGCACCACGCGACACGACGTGGATGCCGAGGACGCGGCGGCTGGGGCGATCGAACACGATCTTGTAAAGACCGCGCTTGGTGCCGGTGTACTGAGCGCGCGTCACGGCCGGCAGCGGATGCTTCACGACGTCGACCTCGTACCCGTGCTCGGACGCTTCCGACTCCGTCAGGCCGACGCCCGCCAGCTCTGGGTCCGTGAAGATGGCGGTCGGGAGGATCGAGTAGTCCGCGCTGCGCGAGGCGCCGTTGCTGAACATGTCCTCGATCGCGACACGCGCCTGGTACTGCGCCGTGGGCGTGAACATCGGCCCCGCGGCCACGTCGCCCGCAGCCCAGATCCCGTCGACGCTCGTCCGCTGCCGCTCGTCGACTGCGATCCCGGCCCGCGTGACCTCGACGCCGATCCGGTCGAGCGCAAGCTCTTCGACATTCGGCGTGCGCCCCGACGCGAGCAAGACGTGCGACACGTTGACGGTGCGGCTGCCGAGCCTCGCGTCGATGCCTGCGCCGTTGCGTGAGAACGAGTCGACGCCGCCGTTCAGGATGACCTCGATTCCCTCGTCCTCGAGCGCGCTCTGCAGCTCGTTTGCCGCCTCCGTGTCGGCGCGCGCCGCAATCTGCGAGCCGTGATTGACGATCGTCACGCGCGAGCCGAAGCGCGCCAGGATTTGCGCGAATTCCAGGCCCACCGGGCCGGCGCCCACCACCAGCACCGACTCCGGCACCTCCTGCAGCTCGAGCGCGCTGACATGGTCGATCCAGTCGATCTGCTCGATGCCGGGAACCGGCGGCACCGCGGTGCGGCCGCCCGTCGCGACGAGGATCTTCTCGGCGCTGAGCTCGTCGTCGCCGATCCGCACGGTTTGAGGATCGACGAATGTGCCTGCGCCCGGAAAGACGCCGTAACCAGCCTCCGTTAATACCTCGACCCAGCTGTCCTGGTCGCGGCGCAACGAGTTCTTCCAGGCGACGGTGCGCGCGAGGTCGATGCTCGGTGCCGGCAAATCGATGCCGCGTTCGGCGGCGTGGTGCCGAACGTCGTGCATCAGCTCGGCGGCGACCAGGTAGGCCTTCGTCGGACGGCAGGCCACGTTCGGGCACGATCCGCCCCAGCGCGTGCGCTCGACCATTGCGACGCTCGCACCGTAGTCGCGTGACGCCTTGCCCGCCGCGTCGCGCGCGGCGGAGCCGGCACCGAGGACGATCAAGTCATAGTGCTGCGCGCTCATGAGACGACCTCCTTTTGCCTCGTGCGGCCGGGGAGGCCGCTGAGTTCGATGTGGCCAATCTGGTCCGGGAGCATCGGATCCGTCGAACCGGCCGGCTCGAGACCGAGCAATACGCGCAAGAGTAGGAGCGGTGTTCCGGTCGCCCACGCCTGGGGGCTCGAGGCCGTTGGGTACTCGACGGGGAAGCTCGTCCGTCCGCGCCGATAGCCGGCGAAGACCTCGGGTAGCCGGTAGCGGAAGAACGTCGCGGCCTCGAGTGTCGCCAGCGCGATCTTCGCCGCCTCGTCGCGGAAGCCGTAGCGCGCGAGACCGTGCGCGATGAGCGAGTTGTCGTGTGGCCAGACAGTGCCGTTGTGGTAGCGGATGGGGTTGTACCCGCCTTCGCCCTCGGCCATCGTGCGCACGCCCCAGCCTGAAAACAGCGCGTCGCCGACCAGGTGCTCCGCGAGCCGGTCAGCCCGCTCCTCCGGGACGATGCCGCTCCACAAGAGGTGCCCCACATTCGACGTAATGCTGTCGACAGGGCGCTTTTCGCCATCCAAGGCGAGTGCGTAGCACTCGCGTTGGTTGAGCCAGAAGTCCTCGTTGAAGCGCCTCCTCAGATTCTCGGCCTCCGCTTCGAGGCGGTCGGCCAGCTCCTCGTCGCCCCAGATCTCACGCGCGAGACGCGCGCTCCGCACCTTCGCGTCGTACACGTAGCCCTGGATCTCGCACGTCGCGATCGGCCCCTTCGCGATCGCCCCGTCCGCGAAGCGGATCGAGTCCCAGGAGTCCTTCCAGCATTGGTTCTCGAGGCCGGTGTCGGTATTGCGCCGCTCGTACTCGACGTAGCCGTCGCCGTCGCGGTCGCCGTGCTCGTCGATCCACCGCAAGGCTGCGCGTGCAATCGGCTCGAGCTCGCGCACGAGCTCGGCGTCGCCGGTCCAGCGCTCGTACTCGTCCAGCAGGACGAGGAAGAGCGGCGTCGCATCCGCAGTGCCGTAGTAGGGAGAGTGCGGTCGCTCGTCGAAGTGCGTCAGCTCGCCGAAGCGGATCTCGTGAAGGATCTTGCCGGGCTCGGCGTCACGGAAGTCGTCCAGCTCAGTCGCCTGGTAGCGGGCGAGGACGCGCAGTGTGGTCTCGGCGAGCTCGGGCGTGAAGGGCAGCGCCTGGAAGCTGGTCAGCAGGCTGTCGCGGCCGAAGACGGTCATGAACCACGGCAGTCCGGCTGCCGGCATCGGCTGTCCCGGAAAAAGCGTCGTCTCGAAGCGAAGGGCCGCGAGGTCGATGAGGCTGCGCTCGTAGATGTGCTCGAGTGGATCCCAGTCCGTCTCGAGCTGCGGTGCCGCGGCCAGGAACTCGGCGAGGCTCATGCCGATGTTCGGCTTCGCCTCCTCGTCGTCGTGCCGGTACTTGATCGCCTTCGCGCTTTCGGTCACCGGCTGCACGAAGATGCACGTGTTCCACTCGTCGTGCGCGTCGACGCGGACACGGAACGTGAAGCCGCGCTCATCGATGTCGGCCTCCTTGCTGGCGCGGATGCGCGTCTCGCGCCGAAAGTCGTCACGTTTGTAGACGAGCACGAGCGTGTCGCGCTCGATCAGTGCTGACGTCTTGCCCTTCTTCGCAAGCGCGTCCTTGACCTCGAACAGGTCGGCGAAGTCCGCATGAGCCTCGAGCCGCAACTCGACCTCCAACGGGTCGGCGCCGTGGTTGATCACGGTCACGTCCTCGTGGAAGCCGTCCCCGATCGAACGCTTCCGGATGATCGACACGGTCGGGTTCTCGTCCACCGTCCCTGTCGGCGGGACGAGGAAGAACTGCGCGGTGAAGTACTGGTTCTCGTCCGTCGAGAGGACGTCGAGCGGCGAGCCGTTCGCCTTCAGCGTCCAGCGTGAGAGGAAGCGCGTGTCGCGGAAGAAGAAACCGTGCGCCTGATCCGGCGAGGCGTCGATGTCGCCGCGCAGGTCGCTGACGAGGAAGGTCGAGCCGTCCAGAATGCTGATCGTGTCCTTGGCCATCGAATCTCCTTCGGTCGTTGCGTAACAGTCGCGCCTCTTGCTGGACTGTTACAAGCGAATGACGCAGATCTTCGACATCAGCGTTCCGGTGCGGCCCGGCATGATCACGTATCCGGGCGATCCGACGGTGTCGCTGGAACGAGTCGTCTCGCTCGCCGAGGGCGGCGTTTGCAACCTCTCCAAGCTCGACTTCGGCGTACACAGCGGCACGCACGTCGACGCGCCGGTCCACTTCATCGACGGCGCGCCGGGGGCCGAAGCGCTGTCGCTCGACGTCCTGATCGGCCCGGCACGGGTCGTCGACGCAACCCACGCCGATCGCCTCGACGCAGAGGCGCTGGCCGGCTTCGAGCTCGCCGAGCGCGTGCTGCTCAAGACGCGCAACTCGGAGCTTTGGGCGCGCGAGTCGTTTTCCGACGATCACGTCGGCCTGACCGAATCGGGCGCAACCGCGCTGGTCGACGCCGGCGTGCGCCTGGTCGGCATCGACTATCTGACACTTGGCGACGAGAAGGCGCATCGCGCCCTGCTCGGAGCCGGCCTGGTCGCGATCGAGGGACTCGATCTTCGGAACGTGGAGCCGGGCGAGTACGAGCTGATCTGCGCGCCCCTGAAGCTGGTGGGATCGGACGGCGCACCTGCGCGCGTACTCTTGCGGCGACGCTGATGTCGCCGATCATCTCGCGAGGATTCAGGGGCAGACGCCGAGACGACGGTCCACCGGACCGCGTCCCGCCTGGCCAGTACCTGACGAATGACTTTCCAGTCCTCTCCGCAGGTCCCACCCCGCATACGCCTCTGGCCGAGTGGGACTTCACGCTCGAGGGCGAGATCGACCAGCCCCGACGCTGGACGTGGGAAGAGTTCCGCGCCTTGCCGACTGAGACCCCCACCGCCGACATCCACTGCGTGACGAAGTGGTCGAAGCTCGACACGCTATGGGAGGGCGTCTCGGTCGACACGCTGCTCGAGGGCGTCGAGACAGCGGCGGAATACGCGGTCGCGTTCTGCGACGGCGGCTACACCACGAACCTTCCGCTCGAGGACCTGACCGGCGGCAAGGCCTGGGTCGCGTTCGGCTACGACGGCGAGCCGCTCGACCCCGAGCACGGCGGGCCGGCGCGGCTGCTCGTTCCGCATCTCTACTTCTGGAAGAGCGCGAAGTGGGTGCGCGGCCTGCGGCTCGCTTCGACCGACGAGCCCGGCTTTTGGGAGTCGAACGGGTACCACCTGTACGGCGATCCCTGGCGGGAGCAGCGGTATTGGGGCGACTGAACTGGCTCGTCGCGGACGTTCGCGACGTCGTGCCGGAAACGCCTCGCGTCAAGACGATCGTGCTGGACGTGCCCGACTGGCAGGGGCATCTGCCGGGGCAGCACGTCGACGTCCGCCTCACCGCCGAAGACGGGTACCAGGCGCAGCGCAGCTACTCGATCGCATCCGCGCCCGACGCGACGCGGGTCGAGCTGACCGTGGAGCGGCTCGAGGACGGAGAGGTCTCGCCGTACCTGGCGGAGGAGCTGCGGGCGGGCGACCAGATCGAGCTGCGCGGGCCGGTCGGCGGCTACTTCGTGTGGGAGCCTGCGCGCGGCGGGCCGTTGCTCCTCGTTGCGGGCGGATCGGGCGTCGTGCCGTTGATGGCGATGCTGCGTTATCGCGCCGCGACGAACAGCACCGTTCCCGCCGTCCTCCTCTTCTCCTCGCGGAGCTGGGACGACGTGATCTACCGGGACGAGCTCGAGCGTCTGGGTGGCGACGGCCTCGCCGTCGTGCACACCCTGACCCGAGCACAACCCGACGGCTGGGCCGGTTATTCGCGACGCGTCGACGCGGCCATGCTCGCCGAGGTCGGGCCCACGGCGCAGGAAAACCCGCATGTCTACGTCTGCGGTCCGACGCCGTTCGTCGAGGCGGTCGCCGAAGCGCTCGTCGGCCTCGGCCACGACGCGTCGCGCATCAGGACCGAACGCTTCGGACCGACCGGAGGTTGAGATGGAGAAGCTGAGACTCGACGGGAACGCGGCGGCGGGCTTGCTCCAGGAGGTCTTCGCCGCCGAAGTGACGACCGCGCTGGGAACGTGTGACGGCTGCGGCGCGACCGACGCCGTGGGCGCCGTGCATCTCTACAGCGCGGCGGGCACCGTTCTGCGTTGTCCGCACTGCGACACCGTCCTGATGAAGATCGTTACCGCCGGCGAACGCATCTGGCTCGACCTGCGCGGGCTGCGCTCGCTCGAGCTGATTGACCGCTCGTGACAGCAGTGCCATGATCGAGAGGCCCGCGCCATGCGGGTCTCTAGGGAGAGGAGAGTCTTTGCGCGCATTACGTTCCAAGAACAACAAATGGGCTGCCGCGATGTTCGGCGTTGCCGCGATCGCAATCATCGTCGCGGCCGTGGCTTACGCCTCGGCCGGGTCCGGGATGACGTCGACGTCTTTGGTCACGGCGAACTTCGACACGCCGTTTCACCTGAACAACGACAGGGTCAAATTCCAAACAAAGGATGCGAACGATCTCCGCGTTCAGAGCGTCACCTTTGCGGCGGGCTCCACATCCGGATGGCATCACCACCCGGGCATGGTTCTGGCGGCTGTCGCGTCTGGTTCGGTGACCGTCTGGG
>DASQWC010000073.1:0-2487 GCA_035640475.1 Actinomycetota bacterium
AGTCAAAGCGGCTTCGAGCTAGACCACGGCGGCGGGTTCAACATCCCTGAGGGGAACAGACAAGACGACCGCCAATGGGCCAGTGTCCGGATGCGCCCCGAGCGGCGGCAACCAGGATGCGGTGTTACCCGTATCAGCCGATCAAGACCACGGGTACTCGTCGTGCTGCGGGAGGTCGTCGAGGATCTCATGCCAGGGAGCCTTCGAACCGACGAACATGTGAGCCGTCGGCTTGAGCGTTGGCTCGTCGGTGAGCGACCCGTAGGGCACGCGAAGCCACGTGCGGTCGTGGTGGTGGACAGTCCAGTAGAGGAGCGACCAGCACTGACCGCAGCGCATTGCGTGGGCGGCGTCGGCGTCGCCGTCCACGAGCAGCGAATCCGTCCCCTTCTTGACCCTCAGCTTCTCGGGTTCGATCTCGCCCCACGGTAGGAAGGCCGAGCCTGTCATCGCGCGGCAGTTCGAGCAGTGGCAGTTGTACGCGGCGACGAACTCGTCCGAGACCTCGTAAGCGACGGCATTGCACGCGCAGCGTCCCGTCAGCACGACAACACTCTAGAAGCGGCGCACACGCGTTGGGCAGCGCTTGCTCCCGAGCTCAGGTCTTCTGCGATCCCGGCCGCTACTTGAGCGAACGCGATTCCGACCTCTTCCGCAACTACACGGCGAGCCGATCGTCGTCCACGTCCCGTTCGCGGCGACGGCGGTATCTTCGAGCCGGCCGGGCGACCCCGACCGCCGGGCCGACCTCGACGTCTCTTTCGTTCTCGGGAGGCCCGGACACCGTGGCGGAGTTCGACGACGGGTCCCGCTGGACGGTCTTCAATGCGAGGCGCCCCGGAGCCAGGGCTTCGGGGCGCCTTCGAATTTGGCGGGATCATCGGTGCGCGATCTCGTAGACCGCGCCCTGGTCGAGCGAGACGACGAACAGGTTTCCGTTCGGTCCCGTCTCGAAGTCGGTGGCGATCCCGAAATCGCGTCCGAAGAGCAGGCTCTCGCTCTCCGTGATGTCGAACTTGTTGTTGTTGTCCGCGACGCGGTCTTCGAGCCGCGGATCGTCGACGCCGATCTTCTGGCGGTTCCCGGTCAGGTCGAAGCGCCAAACGAACCCGTTCTCGAGGAATGTCCGCGCGGCGCCTACGAAGAGATCGCCGCGATATTGGGGTCCGAGGACGGTGCTGTTGAGAAACCCGATGCCCGCTGGGGCGATCTCGAACTTCCAGCTGAACTCGGGATCGCTGTAGTGCGAGCCGGGCAGCATGAACAGGCGCGAGCGCGCCTCCTGCGGCGTGTCGGCGATGTTCGTCGGCGACCACCGGTCCTGCTGCAGGCCGAAGTATCGCGTCCCTGTAACCGGATCGACTGCGTTCGAGGTTTCGATCGCCTTGTATTGAGCGAGGCGGCCGAGTGGCCCCATGATCTGGACCCAGCCGGCGTTCTCACCCGCCTCGACCCGGTTCATCTCGGTGAAGGAATCGTCCCCGTTCTGCTCGTTCCAGAGGTCGCCCGAGAGCGGATCGAACGCCATGCCGAAGCTGTTGCGGATTCCGTAGGAGAAGATCTTCTGGATATTCGCGCCGACTTCGCCGCCGATTGCGGCCCCGGCGGCAAAGAACGGATTGTCGGACGGCGTCGAGCCATCATCGTTCAGGCGAAGGGTCACACCGGTGAGATGAGCGTCATCCGGCTCGGGTCCGCCGAACTGGTCGTCGGCAACGCCCGGCGCAGTCGGACCGTCGCGGAGGTTCTGGAGCCAGCCGCGCCGGCCGTTGTCACCCATGAGGATGTAGAGCTTCCCGTCGGGCCCGAACGTGATCACGCCGCCGTCGTGGTTCCCCCGCGCCGGTTGCGCCGCGTCGCCCTGCCCGGGGGGGACCGGAGCGCCGTCGTTCTGAAACGCCCGGAGCATGATCAGGCTGCGGTCGAACACGAGCGTGGAACCGTCCCAGCGGAAGCGGTCAACGCGGTTCCCGAGCAGGGGCACCGCCAGAATGTTGCCCGTGTCCGCCCCGAGCTCCGGCGTTTCCGAGCACCGCGTCGCCGTCGGGAAGAACGGATTGTCGGAGGGCGGCGGGGCCGCGCGGCACGTCCAGAAGAGATAGACGCTTGGGTTCACCGGAAAGTTCGGGTGGAGCGCGATTCCGAGCAGCCCTCGCTCGGAGGCGTTGTTCACGGCGAGATCGAGCACGGTCGACGTCACGCCGCCGTTCGTCACTCGCTGCACCTTGCCAGTGTTCTTCTCGAGCACTAGGAAATCGTTCGATCCGAGGAACGCGATGCTTGTCGGAAGCGCGAGCCCGCGGACGACGGTGCGGACCGTCAGGTTTGGATCGACCACGGAGGGACCGGCGGGGTCGGCCGAGCTCGCCGCGGTGCCGACGAGGGAGAAGGCCGCGAGGATCACGACCATTGACAGTCGTCTCATCGAAGTACCTCCTTCCTGATTGGGGGGCCTACGGCAAAGGCTCACCGGCGGAGGTGGACCGC
>DASQWC010000074.1:0-32411 GCA_035640475.1 Actinomycetota bacterium
GGGTCGGCAACAGGTCGGAGCTGATCGGACGCGCGGTCGGCAGCGCCGGCGGGTTCCTTCAGGGCGCGGTTCAGACCATGACGCTGTTGGTGATCGGATTGATCGCCGGCTTCTACTTGCTCGTCGATCTCCCTCGGCTGCGCGCCGCCGCCCTGCGCTTGATCCCTCCCGACCGGCGCGAGGAGGCGAGGGCGCTCGCATCAAGCGTCGCGACGGCTATGGGCGGCTTCTTCCGAGGCCAGTTGCTCGTCGCGTTCATCGTCGGCGTCATGTCGTCCATCGGGCTGCGGATCATCGGTCTTCCGTACTGGCTGGTGATCGGCTTCGTCGCCGGCGCCTTCAATCTCATTCCGCTCGTCGGCCCGTTCGTCGGCGCGATTCCCGCGATCGTGATCGCGGCAGCCCTCAAGCCGCCGATCACGATCGTCTGGGTGATGGTCGTCATGCTCGTCGTCCAGCAGATCGACAACCATTTCATCTCGCCCAATGTCATGCGGCTGACGGTGCGGCTCCACCCCGTGACGGTCATGATCTCGCTGATCGCCGGCGCGACGCTGGCGGGCTTCTGGGGGATGCTCCTGGCCGTCCCGGTCGTGGCGTCGGCCAAGGTCATCGCCGCGCACTTCTGGCGCACGAGAGTGCCTTGGGGACCAGAGGTCTTCGAGGAAACCTCCCGCCTCGAGACCAGCGGACCGGAGCAGGTGGCCACTCCGGAGGTCGCCGTACCGCCTCCGAAGGCCCCCGAGTAGCCGGAACCGCTGTTATCTGGTTCCATAGATGTGCTCATCAAGAGGGGTGGAGGGACCGGCCCGTTGAAGCCCCGGCAACCGACTCACCGCTAACCGCGGGGAGAGCAGGTGCTAACGCCGTCCCGAGCGTCGGGGACGATGAGTGGAGACGCGCGCTAAGCGCGCCCCGTCGCTCAGGCGGCGGGGCGTTTTGCTTTGCAGGGGGTCCGGGGAGTAGCACAGCCCCGGCCTCGGCCAGCGGTACCGCACCGCGGAGGTTCCGGCCGGGGCGTTGTGCGGTCCCCCGGTCGACTGGAGGACGAGTGGCACAGATCGAGAGACTGAAGTGCCGGGAGTGCGCGCGGACCTACGACGTCGCTCCCGTCCACGTGTGCGAGTTCTGTTTCGGCCCCCTGGAAGCCGATTACGACTACGAAGCGATCGCGTCGGAGATCAGTCGCGAAAGCATCGCGTCCGGTCCGCGCTCGATCTGGCGGTATGTCGACCTGCTCCCCGTCGGCGAGGACGTGCCGCGTGTCGACCTCGGCGCCGGGTATACGCCGCTCGTGCCGGCGCCGCGCTTGGGAGCGGAGCTCGGCATCTCCGATCTCTGGCTGAAGAACGACACAGTGAACCCGACGTTCTCGTTCAAGGACCGCGTCGTCTCCGTGGCGCTCACGAAGGCAAGGGAGTTCGGCTTCAAAGTCGCGGCGTGCGGTTCGACCGGCAATCTCGCCAACGCCGTCGCGGCTCACGCCGCGAAGGTCGGGATGGAGGCGTGCGTGTTCATTCCGGCCGATCTCGAGCTCGGCAAGATCGTCTCGACGGCCGTCTACGGGGCGAGGATCGTCGCGATCAAGGGCAACTACGACGAGGTGAACCGGCTGTGTGCCGAGGTCGCCGACGCCTACCAGTGGGCCTTCGTCAACACCAACGTGCGGGCGTTCTACTCCGAGGGCTCGAAGACGCTCGCCTTCGAGTTCGTCGAGCAGCTCGGTTGGGCGTACCCCGACCACGTCGTCGTTCCGATCGGATCCGGCTCGCAGATCGTGAAAGTGCGCAAGGGACTGGAAGAGCTGCACACCGTCGGATTGATGCCGGACGCGCCGCACACGATGGTGCACGGCGCGCAAGCGGTCGGCTGCTCGCCGGTTGCACAGGCATACCGAGACGGCATCGACCATGTCCGTCCACAAAAGCCGGACACGATCGCGAAGTCGATCGCCATCGGGAACCCGGCCGACGGGCTGTACGCCCTACGTGCCGCCAAGGAGACCGGTGGGCGCATCGACATGGTCACCGACGGCGAAGTGATCGAGGCGATGCTCCTGCTCGCCCGCACCGAGGGGATCTTCACCGAGACGGCCGGCGGCGTCACCGTCGGCGTGCTCGCGAAGCTCGCGGCCGCGGGCGCCTTCGGGCCGAACGAGCGTGTGGTTGCGCTCATCACCGGCATGGGGCTCAAGACCATCGAGCACGTCCAGAATCAAGCCCGGCCGACGGTTACGATCACTCCGTCCTTGGACGAGTTCGAGGAGAAGGTCGAGCTCGGCCTCATTCCGAAAGGGAGCCGATGAGCGTGAAGGTTCGCATCCCAACGCCGTTGCGCAAGCTGACAAAGGATCGGGCGGAGGTCGAGGCGGACGGAGGCACGATCCGCGCGATCGTCGACGATCTGGAAAAGCAGTTCCCCGGCTTCAAGGAACGGATGTGCGACGAGCAGGGAGAGCTTCGTCGCTTCGTGAACGTCTACGTCGGCGAAGAGGACATCCGGTTCCTCGATGGTTTGGAGACCGAGATCCCGCAGGGTGAGCTCGTCTCGATCATTCCCGCAGTAGCCGGCGGCTCGCCCTAGACGCACTCGTCGAACGGGACTACGATCGCCCCGAAGGGGGCGGTTGTTCTGCTCCAGCGCTTGCCATCCAAGGAGCAATCGGGCCTCCCACAGAGGCCTCGTCCCCACACACGTGATCCCCCGATGCTCCGTTCTCTGCGCAACCGTTGCGAACGAAAGGGGCAGAGATGGCCGACCATCCGAATGTCCAACGGCTGCGGGACGGCTATGCGGCGTTCGCCCGGGGCGATCTCGACACCGTCAAAGAGCTGTGGACGGACGACGTCGTCTGGCACGTGGGAGGACAAAGCCCGCTCGCCGGTGACTACAAAGGTCAGGACGAGATCATTGCGTTCTTCGGCAAGACGTTCGAACAGACCGGCGGAACCTTGCAAATCGACCTCCACGATGTGCTGGGCAACGACGAACACGCAGTCGCACTCGTCACGCTCAAGGCGAAAAGGGACGGGAAGTCGCTCGAGATGAATGCCGTTCACGTGTTCGAGCTTCGTGACGGGAAGACGGCCGAGTTCTGGGCGTTCAACGAGGACGACCGCAGAGCCGACGAGTTCTGGGAGTAGAAAGGGGCCACGAGATGCCGAAGTATCTGCTTGTCGCGAGCTATACCCCTGAGGGAGCCAAGGGTCTTCTCAAGGACGGCGGCTCCAAGCGTAAGAAGATGGCGACGAAGACGCTTGAGAGCATCGGCGGCAGCGTCGAGGCCTTCTACTTCGCGTTCGGTTCGGACGACGCGTACGTGATCTACGACGCGCCGGACAACGCGAGCAGCGCCGCCGCCAGCTTGGTCGTTGCGGCAAGCGGAGCAATAAAGGCTCGGACGATTCCATTGCTGACGCCAGAAGACATCGACGACGCGGCGAAGAAGTCGAAGGACATCGACTACACGCCGCCCGGCAAGTAGCGCTTCGGCGTTAGCGCCGCCGCGCAGCCGCCGCCTTGGACGCCCGGCGGCGGCTGCTCGAAACGGCCTGGTTCACATCGAGCAACGTCGCTTCGATTCGCCCAAGGCGCTTGCGATCCGAGCGCAGGTCCTCGCTGATCAACAGGCCGATGCCGACCAGCGCGGCCGTCAGACCTCCGACGCCCCCGGACGCCAGGTAGGACATCTGCCGCGCGACGTCCGGCTCGCCGGAAACGCCGATCCACCCGAGAACGATGAACAAGGCGCCGACCGCGACCAGCACCCAGCCGAGCACCGTTCGCCAGCGGACGCGAAGGACGTCGGCCGCCGACTCTTGCGCCTTCTGTCCGTTGTTGGTCATGAGCAACCTCCTTGTGATCGCTACGGGGATGAGGCGGCGCGCAGGACGAACCGCCCGGCCACGCCGAGAACAAGCAGCAACGCGATGACGCCGTACAGGATCCGGATGCGTCGCGCGACGCCCGGGTCGAGCCCTTGCGAGCTGACCGGCTGCGCTTCGGACGGTGCCGCCTCGTAGGCGGCGTCGCCGATGGCCGTCGGTGCCGCACCGGGGACACGGATCGTCCGCGTCTCCAGACCGCCGCCGCCGGTGAAGTCGAGCGGCACGATGACGGCGGGGAGCTCCCCGGCTCCCGGCAGCGGTGACAAGCGCGCCGATGCGTTGGTGAAGCCCAGCGCGATCGTCAGCTCGAAGTTGCGGTTGAAGAACGGGCACCCAGCCGGCGGCGGCACCGACTGCTCGACCTGAACCCGCTGGGGCATGGCCGGAAGGGGTACCTGTCCGTAGAGCGGGTTCGGCTGGTCGACGGCCACGCGTGTGATCTCCTGGTTCAGCGCGTTGTCCTCGGCGGCCGCGCACATCGCGTTCTTTCCGGCGATGAGCGGCTCCGGGACGTCCTCCTCGACCCGCTCGCGCAGGACACGAACAAGCAGCCCGCCGGTTGCCGCGTCGACGAACTCTCCGGTGGCGTCGACGGACTCACGTCCCTGCGAAGCTCGCACCTCGATGCCTTCTGCCCGCAGCGCATCGTTCAGGTCGTCGGTCCCGCTGTCGCCCCGGGCGTGCATGCCCTGGTCGTCGATGACGACGGGCGTGTCACCAAAACGCGCGCCGAGGATGCGGAGTGTGCTCTCGCCGTCCGAATGATCGCGATCGCCGCCGGCGTTTGCCACGGATCGTGCTTCGATCATGTCGATGTGCAGGTCGGAGCCGATGGTGATGTCGCGTGCGATGAAGACCGACTCGACGACGCTTCGTCCGTCGAGAAATCGTGCGTGTGTTGCGGTCTTGGCTTCCGTCGCCTCGACGAGTCCCGGGTAGTCGAACCGCGCACCCCGCGCACCGCCCCGGGAGCTCAGCTCGTCGCTCTCGGACGTCGACTCGCCGATTCCCGCCGGCGCGCCGTCGAAGACCTCGAAAAAGCCCCGGCAGGCGTCGGGACCGAACAACTGACCACAGCCGTCGGCGAAGCTCTCGATCATGAAGTTCGAGCTGGACCCGTTGGATTTGTGCGGTGGGTTCGGCCACTGGCTCTCGCTGATCCCGAAGCCGCCGCGTTCTTGCGGTTGCAGGCCGTAGAGCCAGGCGAACGCGTCGAGGAGGAAGCCCGGCCAGATCGCACCGGACAGCCCGTGACTGGATTGGTTGTCAAAGGACGACTCGCTGTACAGCGGCCAGATGTCGAAATCCGGATCGACGTTTGCCACGGCGACGGCCGCAGCGGCGAGTCCGGCTCCCGACGCAATGACCTCATCCGCCGAGCGGGGCGCAGACACTGCGCGCGCCGCGGCGAACGGAGCGAGCGCGATGGCGGCGGCCACCGATGCGGCCGCGAGGCGCCGTGCGCGATTTCTCATGGGCTTCTCCCGAGATAGACGTCCACGAGCCGTTTGCGATTTCTGACCAGGGGGGAGGGAGATCCTTCGTAGGTGATTGTACCTTTCTGCAGCACGTAGGCACGGTCCGCGCCGCGCAGTGCGAGCGCTGCGTGTTGCTCGACGACGAGGATGCCGAGACCTTCTGCACGCAACTGATCGAAGAGATCGAAGAGGTGCGCTGCGATCGCCGGTGCGAGCCCGTGCGACGGCTCGTCCACCAAGAGCAGCTTCGGTCGCGCGATGAGGGCTCGAGCGAGCGCGAGCATCTGCTGCTCGCCCCCGGAGAGAACACCGGCGCGGGAGTCGAGCCGTTCCTTCAACGCAGGAAACGACTCGAGCACGGCGTCGACCTCGGTCCGGCGAGTGACTCGCTCGCGCCGGCGGGTGTAGAGGCCGACGAGCAGATTCTGCTCGACGGTGAGCCGCGGGAAGATGCCGCGACCTTCGGGGATGTGTCCGACGCCGTTCGCCGCGAAGTGCTCGGCCGGCCGTCCGGTCGCGTCGGTTCCGTCGAGGCGCACCGATCCTTCCGAGGGACGACGCAATCCGGACAATACGCGCAGCATCGTCGTCTTGCCGGCGCCGTTCGGCCCGAGCAGGACGACGAGCTCGCCGGGCTCGACCTCGACCGACGTGCGCGTGAGCGCCTGTACGCGCCCGTAGCGAACCGTGACGTTACGCGCGGCGAGCAATAGTGAGCTCCTCTTCGGTTCCCAGGTACCGGTTGATCACGACCGGGTCTTTTCTGATCGCCGCCGGCGCGCCCTCGGCGATGACGCGGCCGAAGTCGAGGACGTACACCCACTCGGCGATCGCGCCGACGACCGTCATGTCGTGCTCGACGAGCAGCACGGTCAGGGCGCGCTCGTCGCGGACACGCGCAACCACCTCCGCGATCGCGCTCGACTCCTCCTCGTCGAGTCCCGCCGTCGGCTCGTCGAGCAGGACGACCTTCGGCTCCCGGACGAGCACCGACGCCAGCTCGAGGCGCCGCAGGTCGGCCGACGAGAGCTGGTCGGGGAGTGCGTCTGCAATGTGCCCGAGCTCGAGCTCTTCGAGCATCCGTTGCGCCCGGGCTTCGAGCGCGCGTTCGGACCGGCGGGCCGATGGGAGCGCGAGGGCTTCGGCAAACGGGCCGGACTCTCGCATGATGTGTGCGGCGATCATCAGGTTCTCCTTCGCGCTGAACCCGCCGAACAACTCGATCGACTGGAACGTTCGCGCGAGGCCGAGCGCCGCCCGTCTGTGCGGGGGCATCTGCGTGACGTCGTCACCGCCGACGTAGACGCGGCCGGCATCGTGGGCGACGACACCGCTTAGACAGTTGAACAGCGTTGTCTTTCCGGCGCCGTTCGGACCGATGAGCGCGCAGATCTCGCCGTCCGGCACCCACACGTGCACGTCGTCGAGCGCTTGGACACCGCCGAAATGAACGCTGACGCCGTCGGTTCGGATGATCGCCGGACCGCGCCGGCGTTCCGACGACACGAGCCGGCCGAGACGGCGTCCGCTCGTTTTCTTGCGACGGGATCTCCGGGCGTCGTGCGGCACCCGGCGAGGGCCGAGCAGCCCCTGCGGGCGGAGCGCAAGCGTGAGCACGAGTCCGACAGCAAAGACGAATACGAGACGCTCACCCGAGATCAGGCGCAGCGGGCCGAAGCGAACGACCTCGGGAAGGAAGGCGGCGAGTGCACCGCCGAACGCGCCTCCGCGCAGCGTCCGCACGCCGCCGATGACCACGCCCGAGAGGACGAGAAACGACAGGTCGAGGTTGAACGAGTCCGGCGCGATGCCGAGCTTCAGACCGGCGAACAGCGCGCCGGCCAGGCCGGCGACACCGATCGAAACGACAAATGCAGCGGTGCGGTACCGGATGGCCGGGAGCCCGGCCACCTCCCCGGCGAGCTCCCGCTCGCGCAGCGCGAGCATCGCGCGGCGCGTCCCGCCGCGCGCAAGGTTGCGCAGCACCACATAGACGACCGCCCCGGCCCCCAATGAGAGGAGGTAGAAGGCGTGATCCGAGGCGAACGACAACGACCCGATGCTCGGGCGCGCTACCGGCACGAAAGAGCTCTCGAACGGCGTCGCCGCGCGCAAGCCGCCGGCGAGCCAGGCGCCGAGATTGCGGAAGACGAGCTGCTCGAATACGAGGCCGATCGCGAGCGTCGCGACCGCGAGCTCCAGTCCTCTGAAGCGCACGGCCGCGAATCCGATCAGCAAGCTGAACGGAATCGTGAGGACGACGGCGCCGAGAAGCGCGACGAGCGACGGTGCGCCGTGCGCCGTCAGCGCAAACGATGCGTAGGCGCCCCAGCCGAGGCCGAGCGCGCCGACGTGGAGATTGAGCTGTCCGGTCCAGCCGGTGAGCACGACGAGGCTCAAGCCGAGCAGCGCGTACACGACCGCGAGCGTTGCGACGAACGTCCAAAAGTCGCCGAGAGCCGGAACTCCGAACAGGAGCGCCGCCGCGGTGGCGGCAAAGGCGGCAAGGCGGAGCCTCTGGATGCTCACAGCGGGGTCCGTTCGCCGCCGACGAGCTCGGACAGCTTCGTCCCGCGCGCGCGGGTCGCAACGAGGACGGCGAACACGGCGATAAAGCCCAGCGTCTCCGACAGTCCGGCGACGTTGACCTCACTCGTGACGACACTGCGCACGATTCCGATGAGCACGCCGCCGGCAACCGTGAGCGGGAGGCTGACGAAGCCCCCGACGAGGGCCGCCGCGTAACCGGACACCATGATGAAGGTCATCTGCCACGGGTTCAGGACGAGCAGTGGTGTGAGCAGGATGCCGGCCAGCGCACCGAGCGCCGACGCCAGCACCCACGACAGCAGAGAGACGCGACCCGGTGAGATGCCGAGCAGCCGGGCCGACTGTTCGTTGTCGGCCGTCGCGGCGAGTGCCAGGCCGGTGAGCGAACGCCGGAACCACAGCGCCAGGACGAGCGTCACGAATGCAGTGACGCCGACGATCAGCAGCGTCTGGGCTCCCACGGGCTCCGATCCGATGCGGATCGTCCCCCGGACGAGCGGCGGCACGAACTGCTCGCTTCCACCCCAGATCACGCGCATGCCGACCTGGAGCGCGAGCACGAGTCCGAGCGTTGCGACGGTGCGTGTGATCGGATCGGCGAACCGCAAGGGGGCTACCGCGATGCGTTCGGCGATCGCGCCGACGATCGCACCGGCCGCAAGCGCCGCGAAGAACGAGGCGACGACCGGCCAATCCCACAACACCGACAGCTGGAAGAACAGATACGCGTTGAAGCTCGCGAGCGCGCCCTGGGCGAACGTGAGCACGCGCGTCGAGCGATAGATGACGACGACGCCCAGTCCCATCAGCGCGATGACGAACCCGGAAGCGAGCCCGTCGATGCCGTAGCGGAGGAATGCCACCTACGTCACGATTGGACCGCTACGGACGTCCCTGCCGCGGCCACGTCTCGGTTCGCCACGCGTCGATCGGACCGGCGACCTTGACCCACTTACCTTTCGCCGCTCGGACGACCCAGATGTTGTGGTTCCCGCCGTGCGTGCTCGGGGGCGGGCGAAGGTTCACGTCCTTGCACAGCCCGTGGCAGTCGTAGGCCGTGATCCCGGCTGCGGCGTCGAGAAGGCCGGGCCTCGTGAGCGACGGACTCTTCTTGAACGTCTCGCGAATCAGGTCCTCGACGAGCCTCGCGCTTGCATAGCCGAGGCTCGAGAAGTAGCCGAAGTCGGCGTCCCGGTAGTACGTCGTTACGATCTTCTTCATCTCGCGGTTGGGAGCGACGTCGACGGAGTCCGGCAGAACCGCGCCGTTGGCGTACGTGCCGTCGGCAACGGGGCCCGATTGGTCGAGCGTGAGGTTCATGTAGATCCCGTGCTGTCCGAGCCAGCCTGCCGGCGGCACGTAGTTCACCTCTCGGCATTGCACGAGGAGCTTCACCGCCGTCGCGGGGTCGGTGACGATGAACACCGAGTCGACGCGCTCGTTCTGCATGTTGCGGCAGATCGTCGCGTACTCCGTGTCCGAGTAGTTGACCAGCTGTTCGCGGACGACGCTGCAGCCGAGCTTCGGACAAATGACTCCCTTCAGCTCGCGCAGGTAGGTCTTCGCCGGCGCAACGTTGAGGACGACCGCCCCGAGCTTGCGCGGAGCCGTCCCGCGATCCTTCGCGACCTGCCGGTACCAATGGCTGAAGAGCGCGTGTGCCATCGGTTCGATGGGGGCGCCGACCGTCACGACGTTGCGGGCGCTGAAGCCTTCCACATTGATTCCGTCGTAGCCGACCCATGGGACGCCCTGGCGCTCGAGCTGCCCCGTCACGGTGAAGGAGAACGGCGTAAAGCTCGGCCCCATCGCGAAGACGCCGTCCTGCTCGATGAGCTTCTTCGCACAAGTCGTCGAGCGCGTGTCGTTGGCTTCGTCGTCGCACGGAATGAACTGGATCTTTGTGCCGTCGATGCCGCCGTGGTCGTTGAGCCAGCGGAAGTACGCGTTGGCCGATTGAAAGGCCGGCACACCCAGCCGCGAGAGACCGCCGGACAGCGGGAAGAGCCCGCCGATCTTCACGACGCCGCCCCGGCGCACGACGGTTTGCCCCTTGGCCGCGCCGGCGCCGGCGCCGCCGACCGTTTCTGTGCGTGTCGTGTCTTCGCCGCCCGGCCCGGTCGTCGCCTGCGCCGCCGCGCCGGCCTCGGGCGACGCGGTCGTGCCCGCGACGTTCGTCTTCTCCTCGAAACGAGCCGCGCACGATGCGAGCAGGAACACGCTCGCGATCACGGCAACCCACGACACCGGTCGGCGATGCATCGTCTCTCCTTATCTAGCGCTCCGAGGGCCGCGAACAGCAACAAGGGCCGGCAAGCCGGCCCTTGTCACCTCTCTCCCCCGAGAAACCTCCTAACAGGGGCGCGCATACGCGCGATCCTGAGAATCAAATAAATAGGTTGATCTCCGATTCGCTCATCCGCTGGATGGCGGTGGCGGCGCCGACGGTGTCGGGGAGACCGTCGATCAGATCGTTGCGGTCGAGGCCCATCAGGTCCAGCGACATTTGGCACGGCCAGAGCTTCACGCCGAGGTCCTGTGCCATCCGCAGGAGTTCGGCCGGCTTCGCGACCTTGTACTGCTTTGCGAGCTGCTTCATCATCATCGGCCCCATGCCGCCCATGTTCAGCTGCGACAGACCGAGATGGTCGGTCCCACCGCGGTTGAAGAGGGAGAGCATGCGCTGCTTGAAGCCCTTGCCCGTGATCCGCTTGTTGTTCTTCTGAAGGATCCGCAGGCCCCAGAACGTGAAGAAGACCGTGACGTCCATCCCGGACGCCGCGGCGGTGGTGGCCAGGATCAGCGTGGGCCACGCCTTGTCGAGGGTCCCCGACCAGGCGATGATCGTCATCTTCTTCTGGCCGTTCGAACCGTTGGTCTCGGCCTTCGCCTGCGGCTGCGGTGCCTTTTTCGGCTTTGTTGCAGTTGCCATTGCTTCCTCCTCATGGAGCCCCTCGGGGGACTAGGCTCCACGGCCCATACTCTACTGGCTTGGTAGGGATTTGTCTAGGTTGAATTTCCGGCGAATATGGGGTATTCATTTCCTACCGGGTTAGGAGCTGCATGCGATGAGGTTTTCCCAGCGCACCGAGTACGCCCTGCGGGCTTTGGTCGAGCTCGGGGGCAGACAGCAGGCCGGGCCGGTCCCCAGCCGGGAGATCGCCCGGCTCCAGAAGATCCCGGAGCGCTTCTGCGAGCAGGTACTGGCCGACCTACGCCGCGCCGGCCTCATCGAGAGCCAGCGCGGGGCGACGGGAGGCGTGAAGCTCGCCCGCGACCCGGCCACGCTCACGGTCAGCGAGGTCGTCGAAGTCGTCGAAGGCCCCGTAGTCACCCAGGCTTGTCTGGATCCCTTCGACGACGACGCACGGTCGCAAGCGCACTCCTCGATCCAAGAGCTGTGGCTCGACGTCCAGATCACGATTCGCGACCGGCTGGCAAGCGTGACGCTCGCCGACCTCGTCGCACGCCAGCAGGAGCTCGACCAGAGCTCGTACCTCGTCTTCCAGATCTGATGAGCCAGTCAGAAGGGGCGCGCGAACGCGCATCCAACTTAGAGGGGGCGCGCGAACGCGCATCCATCAAGATCCCGCGGCCCAAGCGCGGCGGCGAAGGTCAGTGGGCTATGGGCTACCGCGAGCCGCTCAACGCCGCCGAGCAGATGAAGCGAGACGACAATCCGCTCAACGTCCGGGACCGGATCTTCTCCTACGCCGAGCAATGGCGCCGCGGCGAGATCACGAGCGTGGACAACATCTTCGTGGCCGATCTCCGCTCACGCTTCCGCTGGTACGGCATCTACACGCAGCGTCCCGAGGAGGACGGCTACTTCATGTGGCGCATCCGCATCCCCGGCGGCGTGCTGACCTCCGAGCAGACGCGCGTCATCGGGCGGATCTCGCAAGAGTTCGGACGCGACGTGGCCGACGTGACCGACAGGCAGAACATTCAGCTCCACTGGATCCGGCTGCCGGACATTCCCGAGATCTGGGAGCGTCTCGAAGCCGTCGGGCTGCAAACGACCGAGGCGTGCGGCGATACGCCGCGCAACATCCTCGGCTGCCCACTCGCCGGCATCGACGCCGACGAGATCATCGACGGCACGCCGTTCGTCGACGCGTGCAACGAGCGCATCGTGGGCGATCTCGAGTTCTCGAATCTTCCGCGCAAGTACAAGCCGTCCATTACGGGGTGCCGTCACCAGTGCGCTGTGCACGAAGCCAACGATGTGTCGTTCGTCGGTGTGACGCGGGACGACGGAGCGACCGGCTTCGACGTGTGGGTCGGCGGCGGACTGTCGTCCACCCCTCACTTCGCGCAGCGCCTGGGCGCCTTCGTGCCTCCCGAGCAGTTGGTCGACGTGTTCGTCGGCGTTACGTCGATCTTCCGCGACTACGGCTACCGCCGCTCGCGCAACAAGGCGCGCCTGAAGTTCCTCATGGCCGACTGGGGGCCGGAGCTCTTCCGTCAGGTACTCGAGGAGCGCTACCTCGGCTACGCGCTGGAGGACGGCCCGGCGGCCAAGCCGTCCGACGACGTGCACCGCGACCATACGGGCGTCGGGCGCCAGAAGGACGGCCAGAACTACGTCGGTTTCGCGCTGCGCAACGGACGGATCACGGGCACCGAGCTCGTCGCACTGGCCGATCTCGCCGACGCCGAGGGTCTCGGCCGCCTGCGCACGACGCCCCAGCAGAAGATGGTGCTTCTCGACATTCCCGACGAGCGGCTCGCGGCGACGATGGACAAGCTCGAATCGCTTGGGTTCCCGGTGTTCTCATCCGCGTTTCGCACGGGAATGATGGCGTGCACCGGCATCGAGTTCTGCAAGCTCTCGATCGTCGAGACGAAGGCCCGGGCCGAGTGGCTCTACTCGGATCTCGAGAAGCGCCTGCCCGACTTCGACGAGCCGATCCGCATCAACGTCAACGGCTGCCCCAACTCATGCGCTCGCTACCAGCTCGCCGACATCGGCTTCATGGGCGTGCTCGTGACCGAGAAGGTCAACGGCAACGGCGAGGTCGACCGTCTCGAGGGGTTCAACGTGCACCTCGGCGGTCACCTCGGCGAACAGCGAGCATTCGGGCGTAAGGTGCGCGGTCTGCGCATCCGAGCCGACGAGCTTTCGACGTACGCCGAGCGCCTGCTACGCGTGTATCTGGAGCAGCGCAGCGGTCAGCGCAGTTTCGGCGAGTGGGTCAACACGCTTGATCAGAAGCGTCTCAATGAGCTGGCGCAGGGAGCCGCGAAAGGACTGGAGCGCGTCGGTCCCAAGCCCCTGGCCGAGGAGGACATCCGTCCTGATGACAATCGAGATGAAGAGCGAGAGCGATTCCGTCAAAAGGTCGCTGCCGCTCGCTGACTTTCACCCGGATCCGGGTGACGTCGACGAGCTGAGCAGGCGCTTCGAGCGCGCGCACCCGCGCGAGATCCTCGCGTGGGCGTTTGAGTACATCCCAGACCTCGTCGTCGGAACGAGCTTTCAGCTCGGCGGGCTGGTGAACATATTCCTCGCGCGCGAAGTGATCGAGCCGGTGCGTGTGCTGTTTCTGGAGACCGGCTTCCACTTCCCGGAGACGCTCGCGTTCCGCGATCGCCTCGTCGAGGAGTGGGGGATCGAGATGCTCGAGACGAAGCCCACGCTGGGCCCGGAGCGCCAGGCGCGCGAGATCCACCCGGAGCTGTACAAAGCCGACCCGGATCAGTGCTGCTACCTGAACAAGGTCCTGCCGATGGAGGCCATTCTCGATGAGATCGGCGGATGGGTCACCGGCGTTCGCCGCGACCAGGGACCGTCTCGCATCAACACCCCGGTCTTCGAAGTGCAGGAGCTGACGTCCGGTCGCATCGTCTGGAAGGTCAACCCGCAGGCGCACTGGACGCGCGACGAGGTGAAGGAGTTCGTGGCCGAGCACGACATCCCGACGCATCCGCTCTACGAGGAGGGATACCTGTCGATCGGCTGCGCGCCGTGCACACGCCCGGTGGCCAACGGCGAGGACGAGCGTGCCGGACGCTGGGACGGCTTCGACAAGGCCGAGTGCGGCATCCACGCGATCGGGAATGGGAACGGCAACGGGAGCGCGGTCGTTTCGGCCATCCCCGTCCGCGCCCGTTAGTCTCAGGAGCCCATGTCCGACCACTTGATAACGCCGCACGGCGGCGTCCTTCGCGAGCTGATCGTCGACGCGGACCGTCGCGACGAGCTGCGCAAGGCATCGCGCGACTGGCCTTCCTGGGATCTCAGCGACCGCCAGCTCTGCGATCTCGAGATGCTCCTCAGCGGTGCGTTTTCACCGCTGCAAGGGTTTCTCGGACGCGCCGATTACGAATCCGTTTGCGACATGATGCGGCTGTCCGACGGAACCATCTGGCCGATGCCCGTGGTCCTGGACCTTCCCGAAGAGTTCGCCGCTTCGGTCGGTGACGGCTCGCCGCTCGCGCTGCGCGATGCCGAGGGGACGATGCTGGCCGTCCTCCATGTCGAGGAGCGATGGACGCCCGATCGTTCGACGGAGGCCGAGGCCGTCTTCGGGACGACCAACGGCGAGCATCCCGGCGTTGCGCATGTCCTCAATCGAACGAACCCCGTCTACGTGTCCGGACGACTCGAGGGCGTCGAGGCGCCGACCCACTACGACTACCGGGAGCTCCGGCGGACGCCGGCCGAGCTCCGGGCCGAATTCACGAAGCTCGGGTGGCGAAAGGTCGTCGCCTTCCAGACGCGCAACCCGATGCACCGCGCGCACTTCGAGCTGACCGTGCGGGCGGCGACGGAGTCGGGCGCGAACTTGCTCGTCCACCCGGTCGTCGGAATGACCAAGCCGGGCGACGTCGATCACTACACGCGGGTTCGCTGCTACGAGGCGCTGCGTCGTCACTACCCGAAAGGAACGGCTACGCTCGCTCTGCTTCCGCTGGCCATGCGCATGGGCGGCCCGCGCGAAGCGGTGTGGCACGCGATCATTCGGCGCAACCACGGCTGCACACACTTCATCGTCGGCCGCGATCACGCCGGACCCGGCTCGGACTCGTCGGGAAAAGCGTTCTACGGGCCGTACGACGCGCAGGAATTGCTGCGATCGTTCCAGGATGAGCTCGGCGTCACGATGGTTCCGTTCCAGATGATGGTGTACGTCGAAGATCGCGACACGTACTTCCCCGTCGACGAAGTTCCGGACGGAGCGCGCACCCTCAACATCTCGGGCACCGAGCTGCGGGATCGTCTCGCGAAGGGAAGCGACATCCCGTCTTGGTTCACGTTCCCAGAAGTGGCGGCCGAGCTACGCCGCTCGTACCCGCCGCGCTCCCAGCAAGGCTTCACCGTGTTCTTCACGGGGTTGTCGGGATCGGGCAAATCGACGATCGCCAACGCGCTCATGGTGAAGCTGCTCGAGATGGGCGGCCGTCCGGTGAGCTTGCTCGACGGCGATCTCGTTCGGAAGCATCTGTCCAGCGAGCTCGGCTTTTCCAAGGAGCACCGCGACATCAACATCCGCCGCATCGGCTGGGTGGCGGCCCAGGTAACGAAGAACGGCGGCATCGCGATCTGCGCGCCGATCGCACCGTACGACGCGACGCGCAGAGATGTGCGCTTCGGCGTCGAGACCGGCGGCGGCTTCATCCTCGTGCACGTCGCCACGTCGCTCGAGCTGTGCGAGGAACGCGACCGAAAGGGCCTGTACGCGAAGGCACGCGCCGGCATCGTGAAGGAGTTCACCGGGATCTCCGACCCCTACGAAGCTCCGGAGGATGCGGAGATCACGATCGACACGGCCGACTACTCACCCGACGAGGCGGCGCAGGAGATCATCCTGTACCTCGAGCGCGAAGGCTTTATCGGCGAAGCTGTTTAGGTCCTTCGGCGGAACGGCATCATCGTCGGCACCGGATCCTTCTCGAGGAAGTCGAGCACGATTCGATTCACGACATCAGGCTTCTCAAAGACCAGCGCGTGTGACGTTCCCGGAACGACGGCGAGTTCGGAGCCCGGGATCGCGCGATAGAGCTCGACTGTGTGCTCGAGCGTCACCATGTCGTCGTCGCCCGAAACGACGAGCGTTGGTGTTGTGATTCCGGCCAGCTCCTCAGGCTTGATATCCGGTTGCGCCGATCCCACCATCTCGAAGAATTTCTTCAGGACGACCGGCCAATGGTCGGGGCCGTCGGGTGAGCTTGCCGCGTACAGCGAGCGAAACATGTCCATCGACGGGTCGTCGGCGTCGACGTTTTCCATCTCGTGAGACTCCGGTACACCGGCCGCGGCGGCGGGCTTGAAGTTCGCGCTGATCGCCACGAGCTTGCGAACGAGTTCCGGACGAGCGATCGTCACGAGCAACCCGACGATCCCGCCGTCGCTCCATCCGACGAGATGTGCGGGTTGCTTCACGACGGTTTCGAGAAAGCCGATCGTGTCCGCCGCCATGTCGGCGTAGGTCAACGGTCCATCGACATCCGGCGTGTGCCCGTGAGCCCGTCGCTCCGGCGCGAACACGCGGAATCGTTCGGCGAAGAACGGCATCTGGGCGCCCCAGGTGTCGTTGGTACACAGCCCGCCGTGCAACAGGACGAGTGGATCACCCTGGCCGGAAGTGTCGTACCAGGTCTTGAGCCCGCCGACGTCTGTGTACTCGCCCATCGCCGCCTCCCCGATCGGTTGTGTCGTCAGACACTAGAACGCGCGGCGCCGATGGTTAGTGCCCGGTCGCGACCTCCACCTGTGCGGCTGCATCGGCGTCGTTCGAGTCGGATTCGGGCTCGGCTCCCAGCTGGGCCCGGCGGAGCAACGTCGCGACGAGGATGGCGAGCACGAGCGTTCCGACGGAGCTGATGACGGCGGTCAGGTGCATGCCGTGCGCGAAGGCGTCGCGGGCCGTCTCGAGCAGCGGCGCGCCCAGGCGCGCCGGAAGCTGGCCGGCGACCTCGACGGCGCCGCCGAGTGTGTCGCGGGCGATGCGCGCGGCTTCGGAGGAGACTCCGAACGGAATGCCGTCTGCCATCGCGCTCCTGTACACGGCGACGCCGAGGCTCCCGAACGCTGCGATGCCGAGCGCACCGCCGAACTCGGCTGCCGTCTCCGACATCCCCGCCGCGGCACCGGCCCGCTCGGGCGGCGCCGATCCGATGATCAGGTCGTTGGTCAGCGTGAACAACGGCGCGGTTCCGAGCGAGAAGACGATCGATCCCAGCGTGACGATCGTGACTCCACTCCTTGCATCGGCCTGCGTGAGCACCGCGAAGCCGGCCGCGGCCATGAGGAGGCCTCCGGCCATCAGATAGGCAGGGCGCACGCTGCCGGCGAGGCGGGGCGTGATCTGTGAGCCGACGACGAAAGCGAGGGCCCACGGCAGAGTCCACAGACCGGCCTCGAGCGGAGAAAGCCCGAGCACCAACTGCAGGAACTGCGGAATGAACAAATAGCCGCCGAACATCACGAACACGCCCAATCCGTACGTCGCGAGTGATGCCGCGAACGCCGGCGAACGGAACAGACGCAGATCGATGAAGGGATCGGCGAGCGTGCGCTGCCTCTTCACGAAGACACGTCCGACGATCAGTCCTCCGACGATCGACACGATGGAGAGCCAGCCGACGCCGTCCTGCGCGATCTGCTTGAGGCCGAAGATGATCGCCAGCACGGCGGTCAGCGACAGCGCCGCGCTCGTCCAGTCCGGCCGTCCTGCGCTCGGGTCCTTGTATTCGGGCAGAAGACGAGGCGCGAGGATCAACAGCGCGGCCATGATCGGCACGTTGAGCAGGAAGGCCGCGCCCCACCAGAAGAACTCGAGCACCAGACCGCCGAGCAACGGTCCGATGGCCGCGCCCACGGAGAAGCTCGTGATCCAGATGCTGATGGCGCGCGTCCGCTGCTTGGAGTCGAGGAACATGTTGCGGATCAAGGAGAGCGTCGACGGCGCGAGCGTGGCTCCGGCGATGCCGAGCAGCGCACGGGTTGCGATCAGCATCTCCGCCGATGTCGAGAATGCCGCGAGCACGGAACCGATGCCGAAGGCGCCGGCGCCGGTCATCAGCAGGCGCCGGCGGCCGATCCGGTCGCCGAGCGTGCCCATCGTGATGAGCGATCCGGCAACGAGGAATCCGTAGACGTCGATGATCCAGAGCAGCTGTGTGCTCGACGGGCGCAGGTCCTTGCTGATGGACGGGACGGCCAGGTGGAGGACCGTCAGATCCATCACGTAGAGCACGCAGGCCAGCGCGATCGCGCCGAGCCCGATCCACTCCTTGCGTCCGGCCCGCGCCGGAGGTGGGTTGTCTGTAATAGGCGGCATTGATCTCCTTCTGGTCCCGTTTCTACCTAATGATTCGACGGTCCGAGAGAACCGAAATCATCTGTCGGGGAGCAGCAGGTGGCTGTCGCCGAACTCGTGCCACAGGTAGTTGCCCTTGACGGCTTCCTCGTAACCGGCGCGAACGAGATCCTTGCCGGCCACGGCGTAGAGCATGGCCAGGTGGCTGGCTCCGGGATCGTGGAAGCCGGTGAGCAGGCCTTCCACAGCGTGCACGCCGCGTGACGGCGTGACCACGACGCGTGTGAATCCTTCGGACGGCCGCACCTCGCCGTCCTGCCATGCCGTCTCGAGGGCCCGGACGACGGTGGTGCCGATCGCCACGACGCGACGGCCGCCGTCGTGCGCGTGGTTGACGGCATCCGCCGCTTCGCGCGAGACACGGTACGGCTCGGGCGGGACCGGGTGGTCCTCGACGTCGTCCTCCGTGACGTCGAGCGACGAGACGCCGGTATGCAGACGGATCGTCGCGATGCCGATTCCCTTGCGCCGGAGCGCTTCCACAACCTCGGGGGTAAACGGCCGCGCCGCATTCGGCATCTCGGCGGATCCCGGCACGCGCGAGAAGATCGATTGGTAGGCCATGAGCGGCTGCGGATGCGTGACGTATGCGTAGTGGATCGGCTCCCCGCAGTGCGCCATCGCCGACTCGAGATCCCCTTCGACGAACCACAGCCGGTCGGTTCCCGGATACGGCGCAACGACGAGGACGTCGCCCGCGCATGTCCTGAAGCGGTCGCCGGCGTCCACCGGGAGGGGGCCGGGACGGTCTGCGCTCCAACGAGGCTCGGCGAGCCACAAGCGGTGGCCGAATTGCGTTGAGACGTTGAGCGTGAACGCACCGGGCGCTCCTTTCGCGGGGACGCTGGCGGGAACCGTTGCGCTGTCGTTGACGACGATCAGGTCGCCGGCATCGAGGAAGTCGGGCAGGTCGCGAAAGCGCCCGTGGGTATGACCGTGCGACGTGCTGACGAGCAAGCGCCCGTCGTCGCGCCGGCCGCCCCGGGCTTCGATCGGAAGCGTCGCTTCTAGACCTTCGGGACGATCGAACAGCAGCTCTTCACGCTTCACGATGCGATCTCCCAACGCTCGCCTTGAGCCTGGAACCGACCGCCGTTGATGGTTTCGCGATCGGCGCCGAACAGCCATGCCCAGAACGGGACGGTGACGTCGGGCAGCAGGCGGTCGGAGATGTCCTCACCCGGAAACGCCGCTTGGTGCATGTCGGTGCGCATGTCGCCCGGATCGACGGCGACGACGCTGATGCCGTCGGCTCGAAGCTCTTGTGCGAACGTGCGCGAGACGAGATCGAGCGCGGCCTTGCTCGCGCCGTAGCCTCCCCATCCTTCATAGGCGCCGACGGCGGCGTCCGAAGAGATGTTCACAACGAGCCCGCCGCGGCGGCGCAGGTGCCAGATCAGCTCCTGCACGAGGCCGATCGGCGCGACGACGTTGACGCGCAGAACGTGCTCGAGCTCGTCCAGCGGAAAGTCGGCAAGCGCCGGCATCGGCGACGGGCCGAGCTCGGACGCGTTGTTGACGAGGATGTCGAGGCCGCCGATCTCGTGGATCGCGGCGTGCAACGCGCGGCGGTGGTCTTCGTCGGCGACGTCGCCGGGAAGCGCTGCTACCGCTGTGTGCTCGCGCAAGCGGTCGGCGACCGCTTCGAGGTCATCCGCGCGGCGTGCGGTGAGGACGAGCTCATACCCCGCGCGGGCGAGAAAGGTCGCTACGACTTCGCCGAGCCCGCGGCTCGCACCTGTGATTAGTGCCGTTTTGTTGGTCATGGCCGAACCATAGGAGCGGCCCGGCGCACGCACATCGGGCGAGCGCACGAATTCTTTCTAGGACCTAAGGCCTAGCGGAAGTCCCGAGAGGACGTCGCCAGGCCGAGCTCGAGGTGCTCCATGCGCTCGGCGAGCAGGTTGATCACGTTCTCCACACGCTCGAGCCGTCCGGTGATGATCATCGCCCGCGACGCTCGCGCGATCCGGCGGAAATGCCGCCAGACGCCGACGGGACAGATCACGTTCACGAGACCCGTCTCGTCCTCGAGGTTGAGGAACGTCACGCCGCCCGCCGTCGACGGCCGCTGCCTGTGCGTGACGACTCCCGCCACCTTCACGAGTGTCTTGTGTGGTGTACGGGTGAGATCGGCGGCGGTGAGAACGCCAAGTGCACTGAGCCGTTCGCGCGCGAACTCCATCGGTGAGCCGTTGGGCATCATCGACGTCGACCACAAGTCGGCTCCGGCGATCTCCATGTCGCTCATGTCCGGAAGCGACGGCGGCTCGGCGCCGGGAGCGAATCCGGGAAGCGTCCCCTGGCCTCCGTTTGCTCCGGACGTCCACAACGCTTTCCGGCGGGACGGCTCGAAGCAGTCGAAGGCGCCGGCCGTCGCCAGCGCCTCGGAATGCGATCGGTTGAGGGCGCAGCGCGTGACGACGTCGGCAATATCCGTATACGGACGGCCGTCCTCGATCGTCTTGGCGAGCTCTTCGCCGATCGTCCGGACGTATTCGATGCCGAGACGAAGCGCACCGTCGGGATCGATGCTCGCTTTCGCTCGCGATCGGTTGACGTCGACGCCGCGAACCTTCACGCCGTGGCGGCGCGCATCGGCGACGAGCGTGTGCGGCGACCAAAAGCCCATCGGCTGCGCGTTGAGGAGTGCGGCGCAGAAGGCCGCCGGGTAGTAGTACTTCAACCACGACGAGATGTAGACGAGGTACGCGAACGATACCGAGTGCGACTCGGGGAACCCGAAGTTTGCGAAGGCTTCGAGCTTCTCCCAGATCTCGTCGGCGATCGCTCCGGTGATCCCGTTGCCGGCCATGCCGTCGTAGAGGCGTCCCTTCAATCGGTTCATGCGCTCATGCGAGCGCTTGGAGCCCATGGCCTGCCTGAGCTCGTCGGCTTCGGCGGCATCGAAGCCGGCGACGTCGATCGCGATCTGCATCTGTTGCTCTTGGAACAGCGGAACGCCGAGCGTCTTCTCGAGGGCAGGTTTCAGCAGCGGATGGAGATACGTAACCGGCTCCTGTCCATTGCGCCGCCGGATGTACGGATGCACGGAGCCGCCCTGGATCGGCCCGGGACGAATGAGTGCCACCTCGACGACCAAGTCGTAGAAATTGCGCGGACGAAGTCGCGGCAGCGTCGCCATTTGGGCCCGGCTCTCGATTTGGAACACGCCGACCGTGTCGGCCTCGCAGAGCATGTCGTAGACCTTGTCGTCCTGATCGAGCATGGCGATGTCGATGTCGACACCGTGGGCTTCACGAATGATGTCGACGGCTTCGTGAATGGCCGTGAGCATGCCGAGGCCGAGCAGATCGAACTTCACCAGCCCGGCGGACGCGCAGTCGTCCTTGTCCCATTGCAGGACGGTGCGGTTCTCCATGCGTCCCCACTCGACCGGGCACACCTCGACGACGGGGCGTGAGCACAGCACCATGCCGCCCGAGTGGATGCCGAGGTGTCGCGGGAGGTTCAGGAAATCGTTGGCGAGCTCGAGCACGGGCTTCGGGATGTCGTTTTGATCTTCGGCAATGCCGGTCCAGCCATCGATCTGCTTCGACCATGCGTCGAGCTGTCCTTGTGAATGACCGAGCGCCTTTCCCGCGTCGCGGACGGCCGCTCGTCCTCTGTAGGTGATGACGTTCGCGACCTGCGCTGCGTTGTGGCGTCCGTACCGTTCATAGACGTACTGGATGGCTTCTTCGCGGCGTCCGGCTTCGATGTCGACGTCGATGTCCGGCGGTCCGTCACGCGCAGGCGAAAGGAAGCGCTCGAACAGCAAGCCGAGCTTCACCGCGTCGGCGTTGGTGATGCCGAGCGCGTAGCAGACGGCGGAGTTGGCGGCCGAGCCGCGTCCCTGGCACAGGATGTCGTTGCGCTGGCAGAACTCGCAGATGTCCCAGACGATCAGGAAGTAGCCGGGGAATCCGAGCTGCTCGATGATCTCGAGCTCCTTGTCGATCTGCGCCCAGGCCTTCTGGTTATTGCTGCGCGGTCCGTAGCGGCCGAGCGCACCTTCATAGGTGAGCCGGCGCAGCCATGTCGCTTCCGTCTGTCCCTGCGGGACCGGATACGGCGGCAGATTCGGCGCGATGAGCCGCAGATCGAACGCGCACGCCAGACCGAGCTCGGCCGCACGCTCGACGACGCCGGGGTAGCGAGAAAAGATGCGTTGCTGCTCGGCTCCCGAGCGCAGGTGAGCGGTTCCGGCCGGAGGAAGCCACCCGTCGATCTCGTCGAGCGAGCGCCGGGCCCGGACGGCCGTCAGCGCTGTGTACAGGCGGAAGCGTTTCGGCGTCGCGTAGTGCACGTTGTTCGTCGCGACGAGCTCGACACCCATCCCGGTCGCGATCTCGGCGAGAGCGTCGTTGCGATGGGAGTCGAGCGGATCGCCGTGATCCCACAGCTCGCACACGACGTTGTGCCGTCCGAATGCATCGACGAGCCGTTCGAGCTCGAGGCGGGCGGCGCTCGGCCCGCGATCGACCAGCGCGCGCGGGACGGCGCCCTTGCGGCACCCGGTGAGGACGAGCCAACGGTCGCCGCAGAGCTCGGCCAGCTCGGCAAGGTCGTGCATCGGACGGCCTTTCTCGCCGCGCAGCTGCGCGAGCGAGATCGCGCGGCACAGTCGCGCATAGCCGTACGGATCGCGCGCGATGACGACGAGGTGATTGCCTTCCGGGTCGGCGATGCCGTTGGGGACTCGCGTTGCTCCCACCGTGAGCTCCGCGCCGAAGATCGTCGGGACGCGGACGGCGCGCGCCGCTTCGGCAAAGCGGACGACGCCGTACATGCCGTCGTGATCGGTGAGCGCGAGCGCATCGAGACCGAGGCGCGCTGCTTCTTCGGCCAGCTCTTCGGGGTGAGAAGCGCCGTCCAAGAAAGAGAATGCGGAATGACAGTGGAACTCGGCGTACGGAACGTGCAGTGAGTCGCGTCGTTCGATTGTTGTGGGTGGTTCGTACGGCTGGCGCTTGCGCGACCACGCCGGTGAGTCGCCTTCGGCTCCCGGCGGGACATTTCGTCTGCGCCCGTCGGAGAGCCTTCTCTCGAGCTCCTTCCACGGAATCGGTGGATTTTTCCAGCCCATGCGTCAGCGGCGCCGGCTATGGTTTGCGCCTTCCCCCGTTGCCTTCCCCGCGACGCGTGTGATGGAGGCACAATGGCCCTGACGAACATCGAGCTGTAGGAGACACTGAAGAAAGACGTAAGTGAGGAGTCGGCGCGGATGATTGCTGAAGTAGTCCCGCAAGCGGGTGATCTCGCGACGAAGACCGACATCGCCGAGCTGAAGGCCTACATCGACTCCAGGTTGCTTCGCTACACAATGATGATTCTCGTTCCCATCTCGCTGACGATGCTCGGGATGGTGAGCGCTCTCATGACGCTCGTCGTCAAGCTCTAAGCGCTCAGTCATACGTCGCCTCGACGTGCCAGCGACCTTCTTCGAGCGACAGCAAGTGAGCTGAGCCGTCGGCGAGCGCGATCTGAAATCGCGCACGGCGACGGTGCGCCGATTCGTCCCACCACTTCTCGTCGACCGGCCACGGACCCGTCCACGAATCGACGTGAAGCCAGCCCCGTCCAAAGGGGGACGCCCCCTTACCCCCGGCGACACGCGCGCGCTCGGGCGCCGCTGTGGCAACGAACCGTCCGTTCACCGCAACGGCTTTCCCCTGCGCATCGACGAGCTCCACTTCGGGCGGTGAGTCGTACACGAGTGCGGGCGTTGGTCCCGGCAGCCGGCCCGGCCACGGTGGAAGTTCCACTTCCACCGGGCCCTGAACGGTTTGGCGGCCGGGCAGACCCGGTCGAGCGGGCTCGACCGGGTCTCCCCACGCAACAGCGTGCACCTGCTCGGAGGGATGACGTCCGCCTTGCAACACCGGTTGTTGCGCACCGCTGGGCCCGAGCAGTCCCTGAACGCGCGCGACGGCGCGGCGGACGCGCTCCGAGACGTCACCGCGCTTGTTCCAGAAGCCGACGGCCGATCCGTTGGCCGGACCGACGTCCTCCGGCGACAAGCGAATGATCGCGATGCCGCCGGTGAGCGCGCCGTCGGAGTGCAGCCACCCCTCGAGCTGCCAGCGAACGCGTTCGGCGATCGCGGCGGGAGTGAAGGCGGCCGAGTAGCGCCACACGCGCGTTCGCTCTTCGCCGTGCTCGGTCGTTGCGGTGATCGCGATCTTCGCGCAGGCAAGACCTTGGGAGCCGAGCCGTTCGGCGAGCTCGTCGGCGGCGGCCTTGCCGGCGAACATCGCGACGTCGACACGGTGCGCCGGCGGATCGAGCTCGCGTGTGATCGTCAGGTCCGGCGGAATCGCGCGCGGCTCCAGGAGACGGTCGTCCTCGCCGCGGGCGAGCCGATGGGCAATCTCGCCGCCGGCACCGAAGCGTGCGGCGACGCGTCCGGCGGGTAGTGCGGCGAGATCGCCGAGCGTCCGAATGCCGAGGCGGAAGAACAGGTCGCATAGATCCGGCTGATCCAGGACGCGAATGGGGAATGCCGATAGAAACGCCGGACTCCCACCCTCTGGCACAACCACACCACGTGCCGCCGCCAGCGACGCAGCGAACGGTCCGTCGGCGATGCCCGTGCGCGACCGGTCGTCCAAATGCAAGAGGTGCGTGCGATGCAGACCGATTGTGTCGTCCACGGCGTCGGCCACACGCTCGCGCAGCGCGTCCTCGCCGCCGAAGTACCGCGCCGGTCCGCGCGCGGCCAGCACGCACAGTCCGGGACGCACGACCTCGACGCGCGGCGAGAACGACTCGACGACCGTGACGACCTTCTCGAAGGTGCGCGTGTCACGCGCGGGATCGTGCGTGAGCACCTCGACCTCCGGACATCGCGCCTGCGCTTCGCGACGGCGCATGCCGCGTCTGATGCCGAACGCGATCGCTTCCGGCGACGCCGACACGACACGGTTGGCGAAGAACACGGCCGACGGCGTGTCCGGCGGAAGATCGGCGGCGACGATCGGCCAGCGCGGACAACCGACGGCGAGCGTTCGAACGGAAGTCATCTGTGTAGCCGAATGACGGACGTGTGCTGGGCGAGCGAAACGTTGCCGTCGGGATCGGGGAGCCACAGCGTTGCGTGTCTGGGTTGCGCGGCGGCTCCGCGCCCGGCGACCGTGACGTCGAGCGTGCGCGTGCGCAGGTGACCGTGACCGCGTCCGATGCCGTGCCACGTCGCGTTCGTCGCGTGCAGTGTGAGGTCGGAGTCCATGCGGCCGATACCGACGAGCACGGCGCCCTGCTCGCGCACCCGCGCGTTGAGCCGGTGGGGACGACTCGTTTGTTCTGGCGGGTGCGCGAGCACGACGTCGAACGCGTCGACGAGCGACGCGAGAACAGCCGTCCATTGCTCCTGCGGATCCGGAACGACGACCAAGCGATCGAGATCGATGCCGAGCTCGGCCCCCGCGCGCAATCCCAGCGCCGGCAGCCCGACGGCGGCCGTCCACGACTCCTCGGACGCGCGTGCGATCAGCGCGAGCGCGAGTGAGGTTGCGCCGACACCGCTGACGCCGACCGTCGTCCCCGGACGCAATCCTTGGAAGGGAAGGATCTGCTCGAAGGCCTCGAAGACGGGGAGCCGGTCGGGGGCGAGCTCCGAGGCGCGTTCCAGACCCGGAGCCTCCGCGAGCAGTGCACCGACCCTGTCCATAGGGCCAATCACACTAGAACATATGTTCGTATGACGTCAATACGGGAACAAGTACTGATCGGTATGGTTTTTCAGGGGAGAGGAGCGGGAGAGCACATGCCGACCGATGTCGAGATCGAGTACTGCGTCCCCTGCGGGCACCTCGAGAAAGCCATCGACACGCAGCGCGTGATCCTCACCGAGTTCGGCCAGAAGCTGCGCTCGGTCGGGCTCGTGACCGGAGACAAGGGCGTCTTCAAGATCCGGGTCAACGGCGAAGAGATCTTCGACAAGGCGCAGGGCTACGACGAAGCAGCGATTCTCGCGTCGATCAAAGAACGAATCGACACGTAACGCGCGGGTAGCCGCAGCAACCCTCGCGCTCGTCATCGCTTCCGGCTGCGGGGTCGAGCCGTTCCACGGCGACTCGACGCCGACGCATGAGATCCCGACACCCGCGATGGCGGCATTCAATGCCGGCCGACTCCGCATTCGCCTCGAGCCGACGGTCCTCGTGTGGGGCCGACAGGGTCACGTCGACCCCAAAGTGATCGTGCGTACGGCCTTGACTAAGATTCAGGACGAGCTCGACACACCGCCTGTGGAGATCACCATTCAGGCCGGGAGCTTCCGCGTCATCCCCGACGTCGGCATCGGCGGCTACACGAGCCCGATAACCGGGGAGATCCAGATCACGATGGATCAGCGCAGTCCGTTGGGACTCCGTCGTCTCCTGACGACCTGGCTGCCGCTGGCGCTCGCTCACGAGCTGCATCACGCCAAACGCGTCCTCGACGGGCCCGGCTACGGGACGACGATCATGGAGGCGATCGTGACGGAAGGAAGCGCTGAAGCATTCGTTCGGGCGACCTTCCCCGACGCGCCGTCGATCCCGTGGGTGCGTCCGCTCGACGCGACGACGCAGGCTCGCGTCTGGGAGCGCGCGCAACGCGAGCGGGACGACCGAGACGTGGGAGAGCAGCACGACTCGTGGTTCTTCGGCGCGAAAGGGTTGCCGCGGTGGGCCGGTTACCGGTTGGGATATGCCATCGCGCGCTCGTATCTCGAGCGCCATCCGGCGCGGAGTGCCGCGCAGATCGCCACAGTTACCGCGAACGACATCATCTCGGGCAGCTCGTTCAGCGCGAGATGAGGCTGTCGCCGGCTTCGGGCGGTGGAACCTTGGCTCCCGGGGCGGGGCGCAAGGCGTCTTCCGTGTAGCGGCTCCGGGCGTTCCAAAGGATCCACTCGTCGATGCCGTTGTCGTTTGCCGCTTGGATCTGCGCCCGAACCTCGGCCGGCGTGTACGGCACGCGCAACGTAAAGTCCTGCAGCCACGGCCGCAGCTTTGCGCGCGTGCCGGCGATGCGCCGTTTGGCATCGCGCAGTGAGACGGCAACGGTTTTGTACGGCTCGCGTTCGGGATCCGGGATGCCGTATTCCGGCTTGTTGTAGTGGGACGGATAGAGCATCAGCGACACGTAATCGACTTCGCGCGCGATGAGCTCGAGCTTCTGCCCGATGCCCAGGTCGTCGGAGACGAGCGCCGCCAGACCGAACAGGTCCGCCGAGATGTACGCGCCGCGCGGGACGAGCTGGCCGCGCGCTCGGGCGAGGAACTGCCGGATGGTGTCGTGCGGCGCCCGCTCGTCTTTGTATCTCGACCACATGCTTCCGGTATCGCCGTCGGACGGGAACCGGACGTAGTCGAACTGGATCTCGTCGAAGCCGAGCTCCACGGCTTCGACCGCGAGCGAGATGTTGTAGTCCTGGGCCTGGATCGAGTACGGATCGAGCCAGCTCAGGCCCTTATAGCTCTTCCACGGCCCGCCTTTGAGGTCCTGAATGGCCAGATCGGGACGAACCGACGACATGATCGAGTCCTGGAACGTGACGATCCGTCCGATCACGTAGACGCCGGCTCGGTGAAGCCGCCGGATGGTCGCGGCCGGATCGAGGATCTTGGGATAGCCGGCGCCGGCCATCCGCGCCTGCTCCGAGCGCGGGATCCACGAGATCTCGCCGCGCTCGTCTTTGACGTCGATCACTGCTGTGTTCAGCTCGGTCCGCTTGAGGAGCGCGAGGAGGTCGTCGAAGCGGCTGCCGCCGGCCGTGTACCCGGTCATCAGGATCCCCTTGACCTTCACGGGCTTCGGCCGCCGCACCGGCTCGAAGTCGGGTGGGAGCGGCCCGACCTTGAAGCTCGTCAGCGTGCTCTCGTGCTTCGGAGCGAGGAATGGAAGAACCGAGTTCTCGGCGAACAACGGAGAGACGGGCGGAACGGCCATGAACAGCGTGATGCCGAGCGCGATCGCTACGAGGCTGTTCTGTACCGCATGGCGGTTGAGGATCGGCTGTCGCAGCACCATGGGGGCGACAAGCCTAGATCAACCCGGACGACCCGCGCCCCGCCCGACTGACCCGGGGTCAGCCGTCGCGCTCGAGCTTCTGGATCTTGTCGAGGCGACGCTGATAGCGCTCGGCGCCCAGGAACTGTGCGCCGAGGAACGCCTTGACGACCTCCCGGATCACCTCGATGCCGACGATCCCCGAGCCCAAGGCGAGGACGTTTGCATCGTCGTGCTCGACGGACTGATGCGCCGTGTACGTGTCGTGTGCGAGCGCGCATCGGATGCCCTTGAGTTTGTTGGCTGCGATGACGGCCCCGGCCCCCGACCCGCACACGATGACTCCGCGGTCGGCATCACCGTTTCGGACGGCCTCTCCGACCGCCTTGCTCACGTCCGGGTAATCGACCGATTCCGTCGAGCTCGTGCCGAGGTCGACGACGTCGTGGCCGCCCTCTTTGAGAAGCGCGACGAGGTCCTCCTTGATGAGGAACCCCCGATGATCCACCCCCACGGCCACACGCATGTGACCTTCATAGTGCACGAGGCGGCTTCGCTTTGACACACGGCCCCCGCGCGTGCTAGCACTCTTATATCTTGAGTGCTAAAGAGCCACGTTAGGGAGGTAGAGGTATGCCTGCGAAGACCATTGCCTACTCCGCGGAGGCCCGCCGGGCCCTCGAGGAGGGCATGAACAAGCTCGCGGACGCCGTACGCGTCACGCTCGGCCCCCGGGGCCGCAACGTCGTCCTCGAGAAGAAGTGGGGCGCGCCGACGATCACCAACGACGGCGTCACGATCGCCAAGGAGATCGAGCTCGAGGACCCGGCCGAGAAGATCGGCGCCGAGCTCGTGAAGGAAGTCGCCAAGAAGACCGACGACGTCGCCGGCGACGGCACGACCACGGCTACGGTGCTCGCGTGGGCAATGGTTCGCCAGGGCCTGCAGAACCTCGCCGCCGGCTCGAACCCGATGTCGCTGAAGCGCGGCATCGAGAAGGCCGTCGAGGCCGGCGTCGAGTCGATCCGCAAGCAGGCGCGCGAGATCGGTGAGAAGAACGAGATCGCGCACGTCGGCGCCAACTCCGCGGCCGACCCGGAAGTCGGCGACATGATCGCCGAAGCTATCGACAAGGTCGGCAAGGACGGCGTCATCACCGTCGAGGAGTCGCAGACCTTCGGCATGGAGCTCGAGCTCGTCGAGGGCATGCGCTTCGACAAGGGCTACATCTCGCCGTACTTCGTCACCGACCCCGACCGCATGGAAGCGGTGCTCGAGGACCCGTTCGTGCTCGTCGCGAACCAGAAGATCAGCAACGTCCGCGACCTGCTTCCGGTGCTGGAGAACGTCATGCAGTCGGGCAAGTCGCTGGCGGTCATCGCCGAGGACGTCGAGGGTGAGGCACTCGCGACGCTCGTCGTAAACAAGATCCGCGGCACGTTCAAGTCCGTGGCCATCAAGGCGCCCGGCTTCGGCGACCGTCGCAAGGCAATGCTCCAGGACATCGCGATCCTGTGCGGCGGCCAGGTGATCTCCGAGGAGCTCGGGATCAAGCTCGAGAACGTCTCGGTCGACATGCTCGGCAAGGCCCGCAAGATCATCGTCACGAAGGACGAGACGACGATCGTGGAGGGAGCCGGGTCCGCCGACGACGTCAAGGGCCGCATCACACAGATCAAGAACGAGATCGACCGGACCGACTCCGACTACGACCGCGAGAAGCTGCAGGAGCGGCTGGCGAAGCTCGCCGGCGGCGTTGCGGTCATCAAGGTCGGTGCGGCCACGGAGGTCGAGCTCAAGGAAAAGAAGCACCGCATCGAGGACGCCGTCCAGTCGACGAAGGCCGCTGTTGAAGAAGGCATCGTCCCCGGCGGCGGCGTGGCGCTGGTTCGCGCGACCGCCGACGTCGAGAAGGCCGCCAACGCCCTGGAAGGTGACGAGAAGACCGGTGCGCAGATCGTCCAGCGCGCGCTCACCGAGCCGCTCAAGCAGATCGCCGTCAACGCCGGCTACGAGGGCGGCGTCGTCATCGAGAAGGTGCGCGGTCTCAAGGCGACCGAAGGCTTCAATGCCGCGACCGGTGAGTACGGGGACATGTTCAAGTTCGGCGTCCCGGACCCGGCCAAGGTGACGCGCTCGGCGCTGCAGAACGCCGCTTCCATCGCGGCGCTGTTCCTGACGACCGAAGCGGTGGTTGCGGAGAAGCCCGAGAAGACTCCCGCCGGTCCGGCCATGCCGCCGGGCGGTGGCATGGGCGACATGGACTTCTAGTCGGTTCCCAGCTGTCGAAGAGAGGGCCCGTTTGGGCCCTCTCTTCGTTTTTGGGCGCGGTTACGGCGCCCGCCCGCGGGTATCCCTTTTATGCCGCAATCGCGGCGTGAAGGGAGGGCTATGAAGCGATATCTGGTTGTCTTGCTCTTGTTCGTTCTCGCGGTGGGCGGAGGGATCGCCACTGCGCTCGCCGCCGGCCAGGCCGGTGAACACGGCAATGCGTCACAAAGTCAGGGCGCCGACTGTCCCGACGGCAGTGACCAGCCGTGCAACCCCGGCAACAGCGGAAACGCGCCGCCGCCGTGCCCGGACGGCAGCGCACAGCCGTGCAACCCGGAGAACGGCGACGGGAACGGCAACGGTCCACAGCCGTGCCCGGACGGAAGCGCACAGCCGTGCAACCCCGGCAACAGCGGAAACGCGCCGCCGCCGTGCCCAGACGGCAGCGCACAGCCGTGCAACCCCGAGAACGGCGACGGGAACGGCAACGGTCCACCGCCCTGCCCGGACGGCAGCGCACAGCCGTGCAACCCTGAGAACGGCGACGGGAACGGCAACGGTCCACCGCCCTGCCCGGACGGCAGCCCGCAGCCGTGTGGGAACGGACCGCCACCGTGCCCGGACGGCAGCGAACAGCCGTGCAACCCCGACGATGGCAACGGCCCGCCGCCGTGTGAGGACGGCAGTGAACCGCCGTGCGAACCCACCAATGGTGGCACCGAGTTCTGCGGACCGACCGCCGACGGCGGGATGCCGCCCACAGGTGCCCTCTCCGGCCCGGTTGGTGGAATCGGCGAAGCGATCAACGAAGGTGGCGGCGAGCCGCTTGGGAGCGCCGTCGTCTACGTGGCGTGCGGGGCCCAGGCGCTGGGGCTCTGACGTGATGAGGTCATCGCGACAGCGGGGCGCTGCGGCGCCCCGCTGTTGTGTTTGTTGCACGTTGTTGTCGAAGGCCGGGCGTGCCGGTACCGTTGGTGATCCAGAACATCAGATCGTCATCGGGGTACGGGGGGCGGCGTGACCAACAAGCGGGAGCTCGGCTTTATCTCTGCACGACGCGCACGGTCGGCAATCGCGCTGATCGGCCTTGGCTTGGTGAGCGCGGTGGCGGTCCAGCTGTGGCCGGTGCAGTCCGCCTATGCGTCGGTTGCACGATTCGGCACCCCGACGACCGCCACAACAACAGGTGCGACTTCGGTTTCGATCGCAAAACCTACGGGCGCCACTTCATCACATGTCCTCATCGCGACGGTGACGATTAACGGCACGGGAACAGCAACGACGGATCAGATTTGCCCGCCGGCGGGCTGGACTTCAGTTGCTCGAACCACCAATACCGGCATCGTCCAGGAGGTTTTCAGAAATACCGGGGGCGATGCGGGCCCATTCGTCTTCTCCTTCAAGGCCACGAGCTGCGCGACGGGCGGAGCGATCACGCGGAGGGCCTCCTCGGGCATCGTCGCGTACTCCGGCGTTGATACTGCCGCGCCCATCGCGGCCGCCACATCACCGGGCACCACGGGGACTTCCGGCACGATGGGGACCGGGAGCTTCACGACGGCGACAGGCAACTTCCTCGTCGCCGCGTTTGGGATCGCATCCAACACGAACGTCTCACCCATCGGGGCGACCGAGGCCTTCGACGTCTCAGGAGGCGCGGGAGCTGCGCCGAACGGTCCTACCACGCAGGTCGAAGACACCGTGCTGAGCTGTAACGTCTCTGCGTCGGCGACCTGTGCCGCGAGCCTGAACGCTTCCTTCTCGGCTGGTGGCGCCGCCCCCTGGGTTGCACACCTGATCGCTCTCAAGCGTGGCGGGAACGTGGCGCCAACGGCCAACGCCGGCTCGTCGTCGCCGAACGAAGACGCCGTGAATCACCCGATCACACTCAGCGGGTC
>DASQWC010000075.1:0-30264 GCA_035640475.1 Actinomycetota bacterium
CCGTCCCAAGGTTCTGTTCCTGGACGAGCCGACGACCGGACTCGATCCGTCCAGCCGTCTCGCGCTGTGGGAGACGATCGACGGTCTCGTCAAAGAAGGAACGACGCTACTGCTGACGACGCAGTACCTCGAGGAAGCCGACCGGCTGGCCGACCGCATCAGCGTCGTCGACCGAGGCAAGGTTATCGCCGAGGGAACGTCGGATCAGCTCAAGCGCAAGATCGGCGGTGAGTTCATCGAGCTCGAGGTCCGGCAGAGCAAGGACGTCGAGCTCGCGATCAAGGCGCTGAAGCCGCTGATCGTCGGCGATCCCACGCTGCGCACGAAAGGCGTATGCGTTCCCGTCTCCAACGGCAAGGGCGTGGTGGCGAAGGCCGTCCGGCTTCTGGACAAGGCCGACGTGAAGTTCGTCGACCTCAATGTGCGGCAGTCGACGCTGGACGACGTGTTCCTGACCCTGACCGGCCACGCCGCCGAGGAGGAGTAATGGCTCTCGCACTTGCACCGTCGGAGCGCATGCGGTGGACGATCGCGGATGCGATCACCGTCACCAAGCGAAACATCATTCACATCTTCCGCGTGCCGCAGCTGCTCGTCTTCTCGACGGTGCAGCCGGTGATGTTCGTCCTGCTCTTCACCTACGTCTTCGGCGGCGCCATCCGGGTTCCCGGCGTGAAGTACGTGAACTTCCTGCTTCCCGGGATCTTCGTGCAGATCGTCGCGTTCAGCGCGATGAACACCGGGATCGGTCTGGCCGAGGACATCAACAAGGGATTGATCGACCGGTTCCGCAGCCTGCCGATGGCGCGATCGGCCGTCCTCGCCGGACGAACGCTCGCGGACATCACGCGCAACTTCTTCGTCCTGCTGTTGATGTACGGCGTCGGCAGCGCGATCGGCTTCCGTATCCAAACCGGTCCGCTTCGCGCGATCGGTGCGCTCGGCATCCTGCTGCTCTTCGGGTACACGCTGAGCTGGATCGGCGCCACGATCGGACTCGCGCTGCGCGACCCCGAATCGGTGCAAGCCGCCGGCTTCGTGTGGATCTTCCCGCTGATCTTTGCGAGCGGTCTGTTCGTCCCGCTGATCACGATGCCGGGCTGGCTGCAAGGCTTTGCCAAGAACCAGCCGGTGGGTGTGGTTGCAGAAGCGGCCCGGGCGCTCGTGCTCGGCGGTCCGACCGGGACGTGGGTGTGGAAGTCGCTCGCGTGGTGCCTGGGTCTGCTCCTGGTCTTCATCCCCATCGGCGTCGCGAGGTACCGCCGAACGTAAACTCGGCGGGCCGTAAGGAAGACCGCCCGCTACTGTAAAGACCTCGTATGAGACTGAAGTTGCGGCTGGCCGCCGCCGGGATCGCCCTCCTGACGCTCGCCTTTCCGGCTGCCGCCGGCGCGGGGCCGGCGCGGAGCACGGCCGGGCCCCCGGCCGACTACGTGAAGATCGCCAACCTCTCGGCACCGCGCTACAAGGACATCGGCACGGAGACGCTCAGGCTGCCGATGGCCGACGGCGTGCAGGTCTACATCGAAGTCACACGCCCCAAGGGTCCCGGACGTTTCCCGGTCATCGCCGAGCTCTCGCCGTATCACGGCACCGTCTACCAGCGCGACGGTGTGCGCATGCTCCCGGACGACGGAGGCCTCGTCGACTACTTCGTCCCGCGCGGCTACGCCGTCGTGATGATGGACTTGCGCGGCACCGGAAAATCGCAGGGCTGCCTCGACCACATGGGCCCGAAGGACCAGAGCGACGCGAAGGAAGTCATCGAGTGGGCCGCCGGCCAGAAGTGGTCGAACGGCCGCGTCGGTGTGATCGGCCATTCGTATCCGGGCGGCACGTCGGTGATGTCGCTCGCGCAGCGTCCGAAAGGTCTGGCGACCATCGTCGTCTCCGCCGGACTCGGCCAGATGTACGAGCACCAATTCCAAGCCGGCGTGCCGTACCTCGCGCAGTGGCTGGGCCCGATGGAGGCCTACGAGCAGCTCGCGATCGAGCGGCAGATCCCCGGCGGGGAGCACTTCGGCAATGACATGCAGTACTTCGGGTGCGGCATGACGCAGTCGTCGATCGTCGCGGGTGAGGCGCAGCTGTCCGGGCAGTACGTGCAATGGCACGAGGAGCGGGACTTCCGGAAGCACGCCGCCGGGAACCCCGTGCCGGTCTTCGCCATCCACGGGACGATGGACAACGCCGCGCGCATCGCCGCGCTCGAGTGGTTCCTGCGCCGCAACGGCAACATCAGGACGGCGAGCGGCAAGACCGTCGTCGACAAGCTCTGGATCGGCCAGTGGGATCACGGCGTGGACTGCTGTCCGAACCGCCGCGGATACCAATGGACGAAGGCGCTGCATGCGTGGTTCGACCGCCAGCTCCAAGGCCGCAACGTCAACACGGGACCGCCCGTCGAGGTCTTCCTGGCCGACGGCACCGAGGAAGACGGGATCATGGGCGCCAAGACCGAGATCTACACGGCCCGGCGCTTCCCGGGGAGTCCCCGGATGCTCAAGTTCTACCCGGACGCCGCCGGCAACGACCTGAGCACGCTTCGGCCGCTCACGTCCTCCACTGCCACGTTCGTCGGCGACCCGTCCGGCATCTTCGGGCGCGACCTCACCGGCGGGGTGGCGTTCCGGTCCAAGCCTATGGATCGGGACGTGCTCTTCGTCGGCGAGCCCAAGCTGCAGCTGGCCGCCTCGATCACGATGCCGCGCACGTACTTGATTGCGAACGTTCTCGACGAAGATCCGGACGGCGTCTGGCGGCGGATGAGCCAGTTCGCGATCAACCCGGAGCTGCGCAAGGGCATCGGATCGCGCTCGCCGGTGATTCCCGGCAAGCGCTATGTGATGCATCCGCCCGGCTACGCGATGGGCTATCACCTACGGAAGGGCCACCGGCTCGTCCTGCGCGTTACCACGAGCGATCCGGACAAGATCCCGTTGTTCTCAATCGACCCCAACGTGACCGTGTGGACGGGCGTGCCCCACACCGTTCTGTCGTTGCCGGTTGTCGACCGTCCGGTGCTCTACAAGGACACGCTCAACACGAAGCACCCGAAGGTAAAGAACTGACCGTCACCTATCCGGGCGCCCGCGCGCCCGACCGCCAGCGCTGGGTCGATTCGTGGGGCATCGGCATTCGCGTGCACGAGTGGGGAGCCGAGAGCGCAGCGCCGCTCCTGCTCGCACACGGCGGTTTCGACTTCGCGCGCACATACGACGTCTTCGCGCCGCTGCTCGCCGACGGCGGGTGGCGTGTCGTGTCCTGGGACCACCGCGGCCACGGCGACAGCGAGCATGCTTCGCTGTACTCGTGGGAATCCGACCTGCGAGACGCCTTGTCGGTGCTCGACTCGACGACTCGGGAGCCCGTCCCGGTGATCGGTCATTCCAAGGGCGGCAACATGCTCCTCTCGCTGGCGGAGGTCGTCCCGCATCGGGTGTCGAGCTTCGTAAACATCGACGGCATGCCGTCGCCCCGGCGGCACCTGGAGATCGTCGGACACGAGCGCACCCGAATGATGGAAGAAGGGATCCGTGGCTGGTTCGAGTACCGGCGCGCCATCGCGGGATCGATGCGCAAGCCGGGGACCATCGACGAGCTCGCCAATCGGCGCGGCCGCATGAATCCGCGGCTTTCGCACGACTGGCTGCGGTACCTCGTGACGGTGGGGGCCCGGCAGGACGACGACGGCTGGCGATGGAAGATCGACCCCGCGTTGCGGTTCGGCGGCTTCGGCCCGTGGCGTCATTCGTGGACGCTCGGGACGCTGTCCTCGATGTCTGCGCCGCTGCTCGGGATCCTGGGCCTTGAGCACGAGGAGATGGGCTGGGGAACCCAGCGCGGCCAGCTCGAGCCTTTCCTCCCGCCCACGGCCCGTATGGAGTACTTCGAGGACGCCGGGCACTTTGTACACATTGAGAAACCGCACGAGGTTGCCGGTTTGGTCTTGACGTTTTTGTCGGATAAGACCGGGTAAGATAGCGCCTGAGGGTTTCAGGTAGGTGCTAGTCGATGCTTGCTTCTGCTTCTGGTTCCCTCCACGGGCCGGTTCTCAGGATGCCGCCGAAGGCGGCCCCTTGTAACTGGGCCGGCAGCTCATAACGAAAGGAGGGAACGCGCATGCCAAACGGAACCGTTAAGTGGTTCAAGGACGACAAGGGCTACGGCTTCATTGCCGGCGAGGACGGTGTCGAAGTCTTCGTGCACTTCTCGGCCATCCAGGCCGAGGGCTTCAAGTCGTTGACCGAAGGCCAGGCGGTGACCTACGACGTGCAGCAGGGCCCGAAGGGGCTTCAGGCTGTGAACGTCCGTAAGGCCTAACCGCTTCGAATCGACGAGAGGGCCCGCCCATGCGGCGGGCCCTTTTGTCACTCTAGGACTCCTTATGAAGACGATCTCGCTCACGCACGGGCGCATCACGCTTGCCCTGCACCCACTTAAGGAAGGCGACGGCCGACCCTTGCTGCACCTGCACGGCCTCGGCCTCCGGTCGCCGGATGTGCTGCCCGACGATTTGTCGAGCTGGCCCGGCCCGGTCTACGCGTTGGACTTCACCGGCCACGGCGCATCGACCATTCCCACCGGCGGCGGCTACACCCCCGAAGTCCTGATGGGTGACGTCGACGCCGCCATCCAGCACTTGGGAGAAGTCACGCTCATCGGACGCGGGCTCGGCGCGTACATCGCGCTGCTTGCGGCCGGTGGGCGTCCCGACGCCGTCCGGGGTGCGATCCTGTGCGACGGACCTGGCATCGCCGGCGGCGGACCGTCGCCCGGCACACCCCAGGTCGCGCGTGTCGACCCGGACGCGCCGTCACCGCCCGATCCGTGGGCGCTCGCCGAGCTGTCGAAGGACGTGCGTCCCCCCGACTATGCGGTCGACTTCGCACAGCTGGCCTCGACGAACGCGCACAATCCGTTCGCCATCGTCGCCAAGGCCCGGCCCGATTGGCTGACGGCCGTCGCCGAAGAGGTCGGCGCGACGCCGACGACGCTCGAAGAGGCCTTGCGCAGCTACTCGCGATGATTGCGAATACCGCTCTGGTAAAGCCGCGATATCGCGGACGCCTGCACCAAATCGCGTTCTTCCTGGCCATCCCGCAAGGGATCGCGCTCGTCGCGTCGGCGGGAGGCTGGGTCGCCCGCGCCGCGGCCGCGGTGTACTCGCTGTCGCTCGCCGGTGTGTACGGCGTCAGCGCGCTGTATCACCGGCTCAAGTGGTCCCCGAAGGCGCTGCTGCGGATGCGGCGTCTCGACCACTCGATGATCTTTCTGCTCATCGCCGGCACCTATACGCCCGTGAGCCTGTTGGTGTTGCACCGGCCGTGGGCGATCGCGTTGCTCGCCGTCGTGTGGGCCGGGGCGATCACCGGTGTGCTGATGAAGCTGATCGGCATGGAACGCACGCGGAAGATCACCGGGACGATGTACATCGTGCTGGGCTGGGTGGCCGTGATTATGGCGCCGCAGTTCGTGACGCGTGTGGCGTTGCCCGTCGTCGCGCTGATCGCTGCGGGCGGTGTCCTATACACGCTCGGGTCGATCGTGTTCCTGCGCCGCCGACCCGATCCCAATCCCGCCGTGTTCGGCTATCACGAGATCTGGCACGTTGCGGTCGTGAGCGCGGCGTTCTGCCACTACGCCGCGATCCTGCTGCTCGTGCTCAGCCGCTGAGCGCTCTTCGCAGCTCCTTCAACGGAACGCCGCCGGCCCCGTTGCGCTTGAAGACGACCTTGCCGTCGTCGTCGAAGACAACGAACGACGGCACCGTGTCGATGCCGTAGCGATCCCCGAGCTCTTCGCCGGCCGCGCTCGAGAGCTCGACCCGGACGACGTAGGCCTTTCCCTCGAACTGTCTCTCGAGCCCGTCGACCACGGGCTTGCTCGCCAGGCAGACGAGTCAGAAGTTGGAGAAGAACTCGAGCGCGACCGGCTTGCCTTTGGCGAGCACGCGATCGAGCTCGGTTCCCGATGCGACATCGCTGGGGCCGGTGCGCAGCACAAGAGCGGCCGCGACGAGCAGGACGATGACTCCGGCGATTGCGAGCTTGAGAAAGCGCTTCACGAAGCGTCCGGCCACGAACCAGAGCAGGACGAGCAGGACGATGGCCGCGAGAACGAACGAGTTCTGGTTGACGAGCTCTCTCATGAGGACGGCTCGAGCACGAACACGCGGATGTTGCGGCCGCTTCGTTCGCGATAGGTGTTGTAGGCGGGCCAGATCTCAACGAACTTCGGCCAAAGTTCCGCTTTCTCGCGACCATCGGCACGGCGTGCTCGTACGGGAATCGTCTTGCCTCCGATCTCGACTTCGGCGTCGGGATTCGCGATGAGGTTTGCCGACCAGCCGGGGTGGTGAGCTTGACCGAAGTTGGTTCCGGCAAGCGCGAATCTATTGCCGAGTCGGACGTAAGTGAGCGGTGTGCGGTAACGCTTTCCCGTTCGCGCTCCTTTGTGAACGAGGATGAATGTCGGGATCACGCCGGATACCATGACGCGGCGCCCGCCGCTGAGTCTGTAGACGAAGCGGTCGACGGGCGGCGCGATGTGCTTCATTACGTCGGCGAACAACTTCTGGTGCCCAAGGCGCCGCGCCACACGCTGATACAGCCCCACGAGATGGTTGTACCTGTTCTCGGGTTTCGCCGTCTAGAGTTTCCCGATGCGAAAGGTATTGCTGTGCCTCGCTCTTCTCGCTGCGGGCTGCGGCCGGGAGATGAGCGGTTCGCGCATTTACCAAGTCGACATCGACGTTCCGTCCGAGGGCGGCCGCAAGCTCCAGGTCTCCGCGTTCTTCCCGGGCCGGTTGCGCGTGAGCGCCGGCGACACCATCACGTTCACGAACCGATCGACGGAAGCACCGCACACGATCACGTTCGGCGTCGCGCCCGATCGTTCGAATCAGCCCAAGCTGCTGACGCAGGACGGCGAGAATCCGTCGGCGTTCGGGAAGTGCTACGGCAAGGGGAAGCCGAAGCCGTCGCTCACGACGTGCGCAAGCAAGACGCTGCCGGCGTACAACGGCACCGGCTACTGGAACTCCGGACTCCTGCAGCCGGCATCTGCTCCCGATCCGGCCGGACCGAAATCGGTGTCGGTGAAGATCGCGGAGAGAACGCCCAAGGGTGAGTACGCCTTCGTGTGCGTCCTGCATCCCTTCATGAACGGGACGCTGTCCGTCGGCATTGCCGAAGACTCTCCGTCCTCACCGGAGGACGTCACCGCTGAGGGCGCGGCCGATGCGCAGAGCGCGCTGGCCGCGGCGAGAGCGCTCGAGCGTCCGCGGCTCTTCGTCCACGGCAACGCGGTGACCGTGTCGGCCGGGTGGGGAGACCGCGTGATCTCGGTCAACAGGTTCGCACCGGCGCGGGTGGTCGTCCGGGTGGGAATGACGGTCGAGTGGGTCACGCAATCCCTCTACGAGCCGCACACGGTGACCTTCGCGTCGCCGTACACGCGAACGGCGGACCCGAAGTCGTTCCGTCCTTCAGGGCGGAAGTCGGGATCGTCCTATTCCGGCGGACTGGCCAACTCCGGTCTGCTCGGCCCGCCGGGAGGGCCGTTCCCATCGGGCCCCTTCACCCTCAAGTTCACAAAGGCACGTGAATACAGGTACGTCTGCACACTGCATCCGGGTATGAATGGGGTCGTTGTCGTCCGTTAACAGGGAGGTCTCGGTGAGGCGAATCTTCGGTGCTTCAATTCTCGGAGTGTTGCTCGTTGCTTCCGCTTGCGCGTCCGGGCCGAGCGGCGCGCAAACCTATTCCGTCGGCGTCGACGCCGCGTCCCCGGAAGGCAAGAACTTCCAGTACTCCGCGTTCTTCCCGTCGACGTTGAAGGCGAGCCCCGGCGACACGATCGTGTTCAAGAACAACTCAACACAGGCGCCGCACACGGTCAGCTTCGGGATCGACGAGCGCAGGTCGAACCAGCCGCCGGTGATCCTTCCGGACGGAACCGAGAGTCCCGTCGTCCAGCAGCCGTGCTACACGGAGAATCCGCCGACGGCGCAGCTCGTTGAGTGCCCGTCCAAGAGCCTGCCTGCGTTCAACGGTGAGAGGTACTGGAACTCGGGATTCCTTCTTCCCGCTCCGGCGCCCGCCCAAGCCGGTCCGAAGGAAGTAACGCTCAAGCTCGCCGACGACATGACGCCCGGCTCGTACCGCTACGTCTGTATCCTGCACGGGCCGATGGCCGGGGTTCTCAACGTGCTCGAAGCCGAAGGCGACCGAGACGAGAAGGAAGTCGTTGCCGAGAACGCAGCCGACCAGCTGAAGGACGTTCAGGACGACGCGAACGGGATCGAGGATCCGCAGACGGGTTTGGAGGGCGACACGTTCAAGGCGGCAGCCGGGTGGGGTGGGGACAGCGTTACGGCCGTGAACCGCTTCCTGCCCAAGACCATCGAGGTGAAGGCCGGTCAGAAGGTCTCGTGGGAAGCGTTTAGCGCGTACGAGCCGCACACGGTGAGCTTCGGTGCGTATCAGGCCGGCAACGCTCAGCCCGATGTGTTCGGCCCGAAGGGAACGAAGTCCGGCGGGTCGTATGCGGGCGGAGACGCGAACTCGGGCATCTTCGGACCGAAGGGCGGTCCGTTCCCGGCGGGACCCTTCACGCTGACGTTCCCGAATGCCGGGGAGTACAAGTACGTGTGCGTGCTGCATCCGGGCATGGCGGGGATAGTCAAGGTGACGTAGCGCTTAGGAGCGGCCGCGGCGGCGGCGGCCGCCGCGGTGGGCTTCGAAGCGCTCGCGGATGATCTTGCGCCGTTCCTGAAGATCGGCGTAGGTCAGCGACTCGACGTCGGAGTCGAGGCCGAAGGACGCCTTGAAGCCGTCCAAATTGATCTCGACATCGCCCGGTGTCCCCGTCTCGGCAGCCAGGCGCTCGCCGTGCTTGGTCGCGAAGTACGTCGCGACCTGGAACGTCTCTGCGATGAGATCGAGATCGGGCGCGTGCATCGCGATCGCGCCGTCCAGGAAGAGCAGGTTCTTCACGAAGAGCATGAGCTCCTTCGGGAGCCGGGCGCCGTACTCGACGAGCTTCTTCACGATCTCGCGGATCTCGCCGATGAGCTGCTCGGCCGACATCTTCGTCGGGTCTACGGGAGGGCGGTCGAGGCCGAGGTCCTTGATCATCGCGTCGAGATCGGTGTCCCGCGGCAGGGCGCCCAGATCGCGGATGGCCGCGAGCTGACCCTTGATGTCGTTGGTCACGCCGCCCATCAGCAGACGAATGAACGCGAGGCGGCGCTGCTCGTCGAGGCGTCCGGTGATGCCGAAGTCGAGCAGCGCTACGCGGCCGTCGTCGTCCACGAAGAGATTCCCTGCGTGCAGGTCGCCGTGGAAGATGCCGTAGAGCATCGAGCCTTCGAGCGTCGTGATCATGCCTGCGCGAATCACGGCCTTCATGTCGACGCCGGCGGCCTTCAGCGCTTCGACGTCGTCGAAGTTATGTCCGTGCAGCCGCTCCATCACGAGCACACGTCGCGTGACGAGCTCGGGGTGCGGGCGCGGGACGACCAGCGAACGCTGACCGGTCTCCGCGAGGACCTGTGCGATGTCGAGCATGTTCTGCGCTTCGAGCCGGAAGTCGAGCTCTTCGACGATCGTGTCGGCGAACAGCTCCACGATCGCCGGCGGATTCGCGAGCGCGGCGACCGGGATGCGCCCGACGAGCTTCGGCGAGACCCACGCCATGGCTTTGAGGTCGAGACGCACCGACTCGGCGACGGCGGCACGCTGCACCTTGACGACCACGTCCTCACCGGTGCGCAGACGCGCGGCGTGCACTTGTGCGATGGATGCGGCCGCGATCGGTTTCGTCACGAACTCGGAGAAGACGGTTTCGAGCGGGCCGCCGAGGTCTTGCTCGACGACGGTGCGCACGGTCTCCCACGGCTCCGGCGGGACTTCGTCGCGGCACAGCCGGAACTCCTCGACCAGCTCGGCCGGGAAGATGCCTTCACCGGCGGACACGATCTGGCCGAGCTTGATGTACGTGGGACCGAGCCGCTCGAACGCCTTCCGAAGGCGTCTGGAGATCCCGGCCCGGGATTCGGAGTCACCCTTCCGGCGGTCGAGGAGCTGCCACAAGGCGACGGCCTGGCCGAGCTCGACGCCGGTCCGAAGCATGCGCACGGCCGGTGGGAGTGTCGGCGGGCGCGCGAGGTCGGCGCCCTCGCGTCGTGTGCGCGCGCGAAGCTCGTCGATGCCGCGGCGCCATTGCATCCCGTCGGGATCGACGACCCACGGGCCGCGTTCGGTGAACGCGAAGCGTTCGACGTCTTTTGTGGCGTTGGGTGTCTCCATCGGAACGGTCACGATGGTATGCGAGACATCGACCACATGTGCGGGCCGTCCGCGATGTCTGCTTCGCCGACGACCCGGAACCCAAACCGCTCGTAATAGGGCACGTTCTCCGGCCGGAACGTCTCGAGGTACGTCAGGGTGTTCTCACGGTCCGCTCGGTCGAGCACCGGCTGCAGCAGCGTGCCGCCGAAGCCCTTGCGTTGCTGGTGCGGGGCCACGCCGATCGCCGATAGGTACCAGTGCGGCTCTGAAGGATGTGCGCGCTCGATGATGCCGAAGCCGTACGCGGCGCGCGGAAGGCGTCCCGGGCCGAGGATCCGGATGTAGGGGAACAGCAGGCGAAGCTGCTCGGACAGGCTCGATCGCACGAGGCCGGGGGGCGGCGTCCACAACGCGACGCCCTCGAGGCCGTCGGTTGCGTAGGAGTGACCCTTCGGAATGTAGACGACGCGCAGCTGCATCGCCCACGAGCGAACGAGCCTTTCTCGAAGTCGCTTCTCGGGGAACAGCCACATGCTGAACGGGTCGTCGGTGAACGCCTCGGCGAGAACCTCGGCCGCGCGACCGATGTCGTGCGGTTCCAGGCGGCGCACGTCTTGATCGGACTCAGCGGGCGACAACGCAGACCGAGTGGGCCTGCGGCCGGTACTCGTCGCCGCTGCGGAACTGCTCGGCTCCTTCGCGGAACGCCTTCTTGTAGGCCTCCAATTGGTCCGGCTCGAGGCCGGCGAGGATGACCGCGATCGGCCCGGCGATCTCGGTCGGTATCCGCCAAAACTCGTCGAAGTCGGCAAACACGAACGGATTGTCCCTGTGCTCGACCTCGACGTCGGTGAATCCGGCGGCCGTGAGTTTGGCCCGGATCACTTCCGGATCGGACAGCGAGAACATCCCACCCGGTCCGAAGGGATCCCCTGGGGGCTGAAGCCCGATCTGCACGAGCGTCATTCCGGTCAGCAAGATCCACGGGTTGCGGTCCGGGCTGGCCCAAACGACCGTCACGTATGGACGGCCGGGGCGAAGGACACGACGGACGCCGGCGAAGGAGGCGTCCGGATCGGGCAGCAGCATCGGGCCGTATCGGTGGAACACGCCGTCGACCGACGCGTCGGGCAAATCGATGGCCTGCGCGTCCATGACGCGGAACTCGACATTCGTCACTCCGCGGTCCTTCGCGCGCTGCTTGGCTCCCTCGATCATCGACGGCGAGATGTCTGTCGCGATGAGCTTGCCGTTCTCGCCCAGCCTCTGTGCGACTTCGAACCCGGTGTCACCGGCGCCGCATGCGAGCTCCAGCATGGTCATCCCGGGCTGAGGGTCGACGCTGTCGGCGACCCAGTGCCGGAGCGGCTCGCTCATCCGATCGATGAGGTCGGCGTTTCGGATCCACCCGGCCGACGAGTCTTCCCAGACCTTGCCGGCTTCGGCGCTTGAGATCTCGGCGCTCATCTCGCACGTACCCTAGCACTCGTGACGCTTTTTGCTGACGTGGTCGCTGCGTCGAGTGAGGTGGCGTCGACGTCGTCGCGGTCGAAGAAGATCGGCGTTCTCGCCGATCTTCTTCGGCGACTCAAGCCCGACGAAGTCGGTGTCGTCGTCGGCTTCCTGTCGGGCGCAGCCCGACAGGGAAAAGTCGGCATCGGCTACGCGGCCGTGTATCGCATCGAGGTCGAGCACGCAGCAACGCCGGTGCTCGAGGTGCTCGACATAGACTGCGCAATCGACGAGGTGCAACGGACGACCGGTCCGGGATCGGCCGGGACCCGACGCGAGATCCTCGAGGGTCTCCTCGGCCGTGCGACGGCCGGGGAGGCCGACTTCATCCGGCGGTTGTTCACCGGCGAGCTGCGCCAAGGCGCACTCGCCGGACTCATGATCGATGCGATCGCGAAGGCGTCCGAGATCAAGGTCGATATCGTCCGGCGCGCGCTGATGCTGTCGGGCGACTTGCCCGGGACGGCCGAGCTCGCGCTCACGCACGGTGAGGACGCGCTGCGCGCGGTCGGCTTCGAGATCTTTCGGCCGATCCTGCCGATGCTCGCTTCGACCGCACCGGATGTGGCGACGGCGATCGACGGGTTGGAGGCGGCGTCTGTCGACTGGAAGCTGGACGGCATCCGCATTCAGATCCATCGCCGCGACGACGAGGTTCGGATCTACACGCGCGGCCTGAACGACATCACCGGATCACTCCCCGGAATCGTCGACGCCGTACGGGCGCTCGAGCCGCGGACGCTCGTCTGTGACGGCGAAGCCATCGGCATGTGGGGCGAAGGGCCGGCATCGTTCCAGGAGACGATGTCGCGCATCGACACGCAAAGCCAGCCGGCCGGGATCGTGACGTTCCTATTCGACGTTCTGCACGTCGACGGCGAGGACCTGCTCGACACGCCGCTACGCGACCGCCTCGCAACGCTCGAGCGGATCGCGCCCAAGCTGCGCATCCCCGGTGTCATTACGGGCGAGCCGTCTGAAGCGCAGCGCGTCTACGAGGAATCGCTCGCGGCCGGACACGAGGGCGTCGTCGTCAAGGACGCGTCGTCCACGTACATCGCCGGCCGCCGGGGCAAGGCGTGGCGGAAAGTCAAGCCCCACGAGACCTACGACCTCGTCGTCCTGGGGGCCGAGTGGGGACACGGCCGCCGTCGGGGATGGCTGTCGAACCTGCACCTCGGCGCCCGCGATCCGTCGACGGGCGAGTTCGTGATGGTCGGCAAGTGCTTCAAGGGTCTGACCGACGAGCTCCTCGAGTGGCAGACGAAGGCGTTGCTCGCGATCGAGGACCACCGCAAGGGCATCGCCGTGTTCGTCCGGCCCGAGCTCGTCGTCGAGATCGCGCTGGACGGCGTCCTGCAATCACCGCGCTATCCGGGCGGCATCGCGATGCGGTTCGCTCGCGTCCGCCGCTACCGGGACGACAAGCCTCCGCAGGAGGCCGACACCATCGACACGCTGCGTGCGCTGCTGCGTCGCGAGTCCTGAACTGCCTGCTAGAGTGCGCGGGATGCGGAAATCGATCCTTCCGCTGCCCCTCCTTCTGATCCTCGTTGCGGGATCGTTCAGGCCCGCCGAGGCCGCGTCCGGGCCGAGAGTGATTCGTGACGTGCATGCCGGACGACACGTCCTCCAGGCGGAAGGGCAGCAGCAGCAAGACACGGTGACCGAGCCGTCCATCTCCGTCAACCCGCGGAACCCACTGAACGCGGTCGCGATGTTCCAAACGGGACGAGTCGATGCCGGCTGCTCGCAAGCCAACGGGTACGCGACGACCTTCGACGGCGGAAAGACGTGGAAGACGGGCGCGTTTCCCGAGCTGACCGTCGCCAACGGCGGGTCCGTCCCGCTTTCATCCGACCCAGTTGTCGCCTTCGGGCCGAACAACGTCGTGTACGCGAACCACCTGATGTGCGACGGCGACTTCAACGACCTCGCCACGAGCGTGTCGACCGACGGCGGCAAGACGTGGGGACCGCCGATTCCCGTGCCGACCGAGCGCACCCTTCCTCTCGACGACAAGAATTGGATCACCGTCGACAACGGCACCGGGCCGGGTCACCACACGGGCCGCGTCTACTTGGTGTGGGACAACGTCGCACCTGTCGTCGCCATGTACTCCGACGACCAAGCCAAGACGTGGCAGGGCCCGTTCGTCGTCTATCCGGGACAGGGCATCGGCTCGCTTCCGCTCGTCATGCCCAACGGCGATCTCGCAGTGGTAGTACAGGGAACGCAGGTGCTGCCGACACTTCCTTCCGAAGGCTCGCCCGACCCGTCCGAGCTCACGGCCACGGAGAAGTACCTCGTCGCCGTCGCGCCCGGTGCGGGCAGCCTCCCGACTGGTGCGCCGCTGATCTTCCTTCCGCCTGCGGTGGCCGGGACGTACCGGGGCGTCGACGTCCGCTACCATCGCGCCGGCGAGAACATCGAGACGGCGGCGGTGGACCCGAAGTCCGGACGGATCTACGTCGCCTGGGAGGACAACCGCTTCCGCACCGACGAAGTCAACGACATCGTGATCACGCATTCGGACGACGGCGGCCGGACGTGGACGCCGGTTCGGCGCGTCAACCCGGGCAAGACGGACGACTACACGGAGCATTTCACGCCCGCGATCGAGGTGGGCCGGGACGGCATCCTGCGCGTGATGTACCGGCAGCACAAACAAACGAAGGATCCGCTCGAGATCCCGGACCGTACCCCGTTCGTCGACACCTACTACCAGCAGTCGTCCGACGGCGTGCGCTTCACGAAACCATTGCGGATCAACAAGGTCCGCACCGACATTCGCTTCGCTTCCTTCTCGCGCGAGAGCGCGTTCCTCGGCGATTACAACCAGATCGCCGTGGCCGGCTCGTGGGCATACATCGTCCGATGCGAGGCATACCGGATGAGCAAGCGCGACAAGGCAGAGTGGCCGCCCGCAGTTCATCACCAGCGCGCGTGGGTGGCCGTCGTCGACGCCGACGGCAACGGGAGGGTGTAGTCATGGCGGGCATCGAGATTGAGCCGAACGGCGCATACATCGTGAGCGGCGCGATACCGCTCGTTCGCGTTCACACGGTGTACAGCGAGCAGGACGAACCGATCGAGTGGCTGGTCGACGACGCCATCGAGGCGCCGGAGACGTACCGGCTGTGCAGGTGCGGGAACTGCTCGATGAAGCCGTTCGCCGACGACGGTGGATGCGCGAACTTCGATGGTACGGAGTCGGCTCCCACCGAGTCCTACGACGACCGGGCGAAGACGCTCGGTGGTACGACGGTGACGATTCGCGACTTCCGCAAGATCTGCTCGCATGCCGGGTTCTGCGCCAACCGCATCACGAACGTGTGGAAGGCGGCGAAGGTGCTCGACGACGACAAAGCCTTGCAAGAGCAGACCGTCGAGATGGTGCGGCGCTGCCCGTCCGGCGCGCTGACCTATTCGGTCGACGGCGCGGTCGTCGAGCCGGATCTGCCCGTTCAGATCGGCGTCGAGACGGACGGACCGTACCGCGTGACCGGAGGAATCCCGGTCACGCGGGCAGATGGACAGACGTTCGAGACGCGCAACCGCGTTTCGCTGTGCCGGTGTGGGCAGTCGAGCAACAAGCCGCTGTGCGACGGCACCCACAAGGAGATCGGGTTTACCGGCTAACTCGTGAAGTGGCTCCTTACGCTTCTCGTCGGCATCGTCATCGGTGCGCTCGGCTTCGCTGTTCTCCGTCCGGCGTCTGAGACGGCATCCACATTCGGGCCGCAAGCCGTGTGGGCCTACTCCGAGGAAGGCGACCGTCTCATCGACTGCGGCAACGTCGGTGAGGAGGGCGAGACGCGCTGTGCGCTGAACGTGATGGACGAAGCCGGCGCGTCGGAGTCGGCCCGCTCCTTCTTCCGCCAGACGCACTGGTTCCTGCAAGCGTTTCGTGAGACCGGTGTGGTGGACATCGGCGCCGTCGTGACGCCGTGGCGCGCGAACGCCAATGACGACTACCTCCTGCTCAACGGGAGCCCGTCGGTCGTGTCGGTTGAGCGAGAGGCGCCGCCGGTCGCGCTGTTCGGACAGGATCCCGCGTACGAACCGTTACGCACGGCCGTCAACGCGAAGGACGACGTCCCGGAGGAGGACGACCTCGTGTTGTGGGAGACCGACGAGGTCTTCGAGCGTGTCGACCGCAAGCAAGGCAAGATCCGGTTCGTGTTCCAGTGGTCGCTGAAGGACGGGTGCCACGCCTGCGACACGGGCTACCGGGCGCGTGTCGCGCTCGAGTTCGGCGGTGACGGGACGTACCTGGGCGCGGAGCCGCTCGACATCTGTTGGAGCGGCGGCGGCGACGCCGAGCGCGTCGAAGACGAAGCGCCGAGCTGCCCGAGAACGACGAAGCTCTAGCTGCGGGCCTCCAGCCAGTCGATCACGTCGGTCGGGTTCCGATCCGGCGGAAAGACAGGATAGAACACCTTGACGATCTCGCCGTCGGACGCGATGAGCGTGATGCGCTTGAGGAGCGTCACGTCGTCGAACTCGAAGGTGGGCAGATCGAGCGTGCGAGCGAAGCTGAGCTCCGAATCGCTGACCAACACGAACGGCAGGTGGTTGGTCGCCGCGAACTCCTTCTGCTCGCCTGTCGACTGTGTCGAGAGCCCGATCACCGTCGCACCGAGATCCTGCAGTTCGGCGTGGTGGTCGCGGAACGCGCACGACTGCGGTGTGCACCCGCGGGCGCCGGGGATCGCGTCCCACTCGGCCGGGGGATCGACGCCGGGACGACCGGCCTTCGGGTAGACGTAGAGCACGAGCGTTCCCTTTATCGCCGCGAGGTCGACGTACGTGCCGTCGGTCGATGGCAACGCGATCGACGGGATCTTCATTCCTTTGAGGTGATCGGCGGCGCCGTCGTCTCCGGGAACGGGCAGGTCCGGTGGGAGCTTGGTCGGGTCGTGCGGGCTCAACTGACCGCTTGGAACTGCGTCATGAACTGCTGCATGTCGAAGTAGTCGCGCCATGCGGCGATCTTGCCCTCGCGGATCTCGAAGACGCCGGCGACGGGCAGCGAGATCTGTCCCTTGTCGAGCGTGAACGTGTCGACGCGCTCGGTGAACACGACGTCGCCCGCGACGGCCAGATGGTCGATCCGGAACTCGATCGTCTTCGACATCGGGACGAACAGATTCATGACCCCGCGGATGGCCTCGTGACCCTTCGCCGGATCCGTCGGGATGTTGTGGTAGACGGCGTCCTCGGTGAAATAGCCGAGGAGCTCCTCGATGTCGCACCGTTCCCACGCGGCGCAGAAGTCACGGACGACTTGTTCGCTATTGGACATCTGAATACCTCGCTTTCACACCGCGCGACTCGCCGGCGTGCTCGACGGCGTTGCGCAGATCCGACAGGAATTCGTCGACGATGCCGGCGTGCGCCGGCGACAGCATCATGTGCAGCGCGTCAGGGCCGTGCTGCCGGTCGAGATGCCAGCCTTTGTCGTCCATCCTGTCGCCGACGGCCATGATGTCGACTTGCGGGTCTGCGGAACCGAAGGCCATGACGGGTCCGATGGGCTCGCCGATCATCACGAGGCCAGCGTCTTCGATGCCGCGGCGGATGGCGCGCGCGGCCTCGACCGTCTGGCGAATGAGCTTGACGTAGCCGTCCTCGCCGAGAAAGTTCATGACCGCCCACGCGGCGGCGATCGGCGCGGCCGGGCGCGCGCCGGCGAGCGCGAGCGATCCGTACAGCCCGCCCGGCCAGTCCTCGTAGAGAAAGGCTTGGTAGGTAAGGACGTGATCGCCGTCGCGATGCAGCACGATCGACGCGCCCTTCGTGCAGAAGCCGTACTTGTGGACGTCGGCCGACATGGTCGACACGCCCGGGACCCGGAAGTCGAAGGGCGGGACGTCGTATCCGGCGCGTTCCATGAACGGCAGCAGGAACCCGCCCACGCACGAATCGGTGTGGAAGGGAATGCCTCGTGATTCGGCGATCGCCGCCAACTCGGGAATCGGGTCGACGACGCCGTGCGGATAGTTGGGGGCCGAGCCCACCACGAGTGCCGTTCGGTCGTCGACGAGGGGCTCGGCCGCGGCAACGTCCGCGCGCAGGTCGTCGGCGAGCGGGATGTGGATGACTTCCAGGTCGAAGTACTTCGCGGCCTTGGCGAAGGCGGGGTGCGCCGAGAAGGGGATCACGAGCGTTGGGTTGGTGACGTTCCGCTCGGCCCGCGCGCGGTCGCGCGCGACCCGAACGGCCTGGACGATCGACTCGGTCCCGCCGGAGGTCATCGTTCCGCTGCCCTCCGGCGGCGCATTGAGCAACCGGGCCGTCATCGCGACGACTTCCTTCTCCATGTCGGCGAGCGACGGGAAGCGGAACGGGTTCAGCGCGTTCTCGTACAGGTAGAGGTTGTTCGCGTCGTGCAGGACGGCATCGACTTCCTCGCCGGCCGGGTAGATGAGGCTGAACGTGCGCGCGCCGCGCCAGTCGGCGTCGGCCTGCTTGGCCTGGCGCATGCGCGCGATGAGGTCGATGTGTGGTGTTCCGTGCGCCGGCAGTGAGACGTCCGGGAGCTTCATGGCCGTCAAGACCCTATCTCTCGGGCGTTCTTGATGATCGGCTGGATGCGTTCCATGAAGCTCGTATCGTCGAACCACGTCGCCATCCGGTGGCCGTACTCCCAGATCACGAGCCAGTCGGAGAGCGCGTAGAGGGCGAGGCGATCTGCGGCACCGGGCCGCAACGGCCGATGGGCGGTGTAAGCATCAACAAAGGCTTTGCGCTCCTCGGTCGTGCGCACCGTCCATAGCATCCGGACGATGTCCTCTTCGCCGTCGGCGAGGTACGCCTCGAAGAGATCGAAGATGCCGGTCGGCTCGAAGCCGTGGCTCGTGCGCTCGAAGTTGAGGTTTCCGGGCTTGAAGTCGTGATGGACGAGCACCGGCGCGAACGGCTCGGCGAGGGCCGGCGAGCATGTCTCGATGAGCTCGTCGATGTAGACCTCGGCTTCCGTGGAAAGCGAGTTCACGGCACGCGCCATCGATCGCCAGTGTTCGAGGCGGTGAAGCAGCCAATCGGCGAAGTCGTCCATCTCGATGAAGTCGTCGAGCTGCGCGTCGTAGGGACCGAAGAAATCGCCGTCGGCTTCGTGCAGGCGTGCGAGCGCCTCTCCGGAGGCCTTGCAGATCTCGAGTCGGTCGGCTTCGTTCGCCGCTTCCCACAGCTCGGCTCCCGACTCGCCTTCCAGGCGCGGCATGATCGCGTACGTCCAGCCGAACGTTTCGGTGTCGTCGGACACGACGTACGGCCACGGCGCCGGAAGCGACGATCCCTGGTCGATGAAGTCTGCGACGCGGCGCTCTTTGGTCAGCTGGACGTGTCCGTGCGGATGCCCGCGCAACACGTAGTCGCCTTTGGTAGTTGTGAGGAACAGGTTCTGCCCGAACAGCCCGCCGACCGGCGGCTCGGCGGAGAGGACCTCTCCCAGATCGAAGCGCTCGGCGACCTCGAAGAGCTGGCCGGGATCGATTACGCCCAGGCGCTCTGAGTACTTGCGCGGTTCGAGCCTGCTCACGACGAGACGAACGATGTGACGAGTTTTGCGACCTCGACGGGCTGCTCGTGGATGACGCCGTGCGTTGCGTCGATCGTCTCGATGCCGACGTTCGGCTTGCCGTCGGCGATCGTTTGGAAATGCCGGACGACACCGCGCTTGCGAGCTTGAAAGAACTCCGGTGGTCCAAACGCCTGGGCGTCGCTGGTGCAGAGCACGACGAGCGCGCGACACGACGTGCGGCGCAGGACGTCGAGCGCGTCGACGCTCAGGCCGTCGGCAAGATGCGGAGCCCAAAAACTGCCCGGCGGACGCCGTTGCCACCGGCCGTCCGAGACGCGCGCGAAGGCGCGGTCGAGCACCTTCTTCGTGACCGCCGGCTCGACGCCCCACGTGCGATCCATCTGTTCGGCCATCGCCACCTGCTGCGTGTGCCACGCGTCGTCCCCCTCGTCCTCCGGGACGAAGGACGCCGACATCGACGCGAATCCGTCGAGGAACTCTTTGACCCGGTCCGGCGGGAGCTCGTCGTAGAGCTCCGGCTGACGGACGTCGTAGCCGTCGATGTCGACGACCCCCGGGCAGTCCGGATGCGCCGCGCCGTACATGAGCGCGTTGACGCCGCCAAGTGAGTGCCCGACGACGTACGGGTTGGATAGCTCCGCCTGATCGACGAGCGCTTCGATGTCGCGCACCCAATCCTCGGACGTGGACGGCGGCCCGATGTCCGACAGGCCGTGGAACCGCTGATCCATTGTGACGATCCGCATGTTGGTGAGGTGCGGCAGCACCGATCCCCAGTCCTCGAGATTGCGTGTCGCGCCGTGCAGCAGGACGACGTCCGGGCCATTGCCGCCGTAGTCGCGAGCGGCGATGCGGAGTCCGTCGATCGACTTCACGTTGATATCGCGCACGGCGGCCAGGGTACAGTTCCCGCATGGACATGGAATACAGACGTCTCGGTCGCTCGGGTTTGAAGGTCAGCGTGTTGTCGTTCGGGTCGTGGGTGACGTTCGGCCCCCAGATCGAGGACGCGACGGACATTCTCGGGGCCGCGTACGAGTCCGGCGTGAACTTCTTCGACAACGCCGAGGCTTATGCCGGCGGTGAATCGGAACGAATCATGGGCAAGGCCATCGCATCGCTGGGGTGGCCGCGGAACTCCTACGTCGTGTCGACGAAGGTCTTCTGGGGCATCAGCGGCGATGTCGTGAATATGACCAACACGCTCAACCGCAAGTACCTCATGCAGGCGATCGACGGCTCGCTCGATCGGTTCGGCCTGGACTTCGTAGATCTGCTCTTCTGCCATCGCGCGGATCCCGAGACACCGATCGAAGAGACGGTGTGGGCGATGTCTGACATCGTGTCGTCCGGCAAAGCGCTGTACTGGGGAACATCGGAGTGGTCGGCAGACGAGATCCGCGCGGCCTGGGAGATCGCGGAGCGTCACCACCTTCACAAGCCCGTGATGGAGCAGCCGCAGTACAACCTGTTCGAGCGGCGCAAGGTCGAGCGCGAGTACGCCCGCCTGTATAAGGAGATCGGGCTGGGGCTCACGATCTGGTCGCCGCTCGCCTCGGGCCTGCTGACCGGGAAGTACCTCGACGGCGTCCCAAAGGACAGCCGCGGAGCCCTGCCCGGCTACGATTGGCTGCGCGACATGCTGACCGACAAGGAGGCGAACGCGAAGGTCCGGAAGCTGAAAAGCATTGCGGACGACCTCGGCTGCTCGCTGGCGCAGCTGTCGATCGCGTGGTGTGCGGCGAACCCGAACGTGTCATCAGTGATCTTGGGAGCGAGCCGCGTCTCGCAGCTGGAAGAGAACCTGGGCGCGCTGGAAGTGCTACCGAAGCTTGACGACGAGGTCCTTGAGCGAATCGATGTGGCGATCGCCGACTAACGACTCTCGTCGCTCGGCCGCCGCTGGCGAGCTGGGCGAGCCGCGGTCCGGTACTGCGGTGAGTTAGGCCGGAACGTATCCAACGATTCCTCTCAACGCATCTACGTCAGCACCAAAGGCCGACAGCGGCAACTCCTTGTCGGGCTTGGACCTTTCGCGAGCACCGAGGAACTGGAACAGGCTTCCAGTTTTGAGCCCGGACTCCTCGCGCCACTGGGCCTCATCAACTGGCCAGACAGGCACCAGGTGGAAGTGGACGTGAGGGTCCTTCCCTGTGAGGCTCGCAACCAGGACATTGGTTGTAGCGGCGTAGTGACGCCGCAGCGCGGAGGTCACCTTCACGAGGTTTTCCTCAAAGCCGGCCAATGTGTCGTTCGTTAGCTCTCTCGGGCATTCGTCGGTGGAAACACGAACGAGGAGACTGTGACCAGTAACCATAGGGCGCCAGTCGAGCAGCGCGTACCATCCATCAGCGTCGAAGAACTCGCGATCGCGGTTTTCCCTGCGGCAAGCCCAACATTGATCGCCCGCCATCCGCCTAACTCCCGGTTACGCCGACCAGCCTAAAGTGCCGTTCACGGTCCCCGCGCTCCCACGGCGACACGCGCCGGCTTCGGAGCACGAGAATGCAGCTCGCCGCCGTTCGGGCGGACGATCCGCAGCGCACTCGGCTCCCCTCGCATTCTCCAGCCGCCTTCGTGCACCAGACGGTGGTGAGTCGGGCAGAGCATGACCAAGTTGTCCTCGTCGGTGCGGCCCCCATGAGCGACGTGGATCACGTGATGCGCGTGCAGCCAGTGCGCGCACGCGCAACCCGGCCAGACGCAGCCGCCGTCCCGCTCGACCAACACGCGGCGCAAGTAATGGGGAACGACGCGAGTCACACGTCCGACACCGATCGGCTGTCCGTCGGCGGCATGCACGAGTGCTTGCAGCCGCCCGTCGCACAGGAGCCGCCGCACCGTCTCGGCGCCAACGGGCATCTCGCCCTCGATCGTGGCTACGCCGTCCTCCGATGCGAGCACTGCCGCGTCGACATGACACACGACGGTCGCTCGATCCGTATCCCGGTCGGCGCCAAGAGACAGCGACGCGAGCTCGACGAGGTCGTCGGCGCGGCGCTGCTCGAATGCAACGAGGGCGCCCGTCTCAGGATCGGCCGGCTGATGCTCGGCTGCGCGATCGATCGCCCGCTTCACGAGCATTCCTTCGGAATCCGAGAGTCGTCCCCACAACCGGACGACGCCTTCCTCGGCGTCCGGGACGATACGCAGATACCGGCGCTTGAACCGCGCATCGGCCGCCTCGCGCGCCAGTCGGCGCCGGTGAATGGCGAACGCCCTGACCTGGTGTGCGCTGAGACCGACGGCATCGCGCGCCCAGCTTTCGTCCTCGGACGGCGTGCAGAACTCGGTCAGCCAGCGAACCTTGTCGAAGGTCAGGAAGCCGTCCCGGAACGCGTCGGCGATCGCTGGTAGGAACTCGAGACTGCGCGCGATTCGACACAGCTCGCGGGACGAGTGCTCGGAGAACCCGAAGCGGTAGCCGAGCCAGTCGGCCATGCTGCGCGCACCGTCGACGCGGTATGCGTCGCGACGCTCGAACTCCACGATGAGGTCGAAGAGGTCGGCATACGAGCAATTGATCCGCGCATGGACGTCCACCATCCGGTCCTCGAGGGGGAGGGAGGGCAGGTCGCACAGCGTCATCGACACGAACATACATTCCGGTACCGACAAACCGGCGCGCGCGACGGCCGCCGAACTTATGAGGACCAGAGATCGTCGAACTCGTACTGACTGTCGAAGCTTGCGAACGCGCGCAGGATTGTGTCTCCATCGAACGCGCAGATGAGGTGGATGTAGAACTGGGCGGTTCGACCGTTGCGTGCGGCCCGGAGCCAATCGATGAGGATCGCGTGGTAATCGCTGGTGCACACGTCGTGCGTGTCGTCCTCGATGGTCCCGAGGTCCGTCTCGTCGGCAAGTCCGCGTAACGCATTGACGGCGTCAGTGGGTCCCTTGTAGAACCCGGCCAGCGGACTGCGACCGCTGATTGCCAACTCGCAGCCGGTTGCGAAGGAACCTTGGATCGTCTGCCAGTCGCGAGCAAGCAGGGCCGCGTGGAAACGCGTCAGGAGCTGAACCTGGTCCAAACTACGGCTAGGCCCAGATCACGAACGTGATCACTTTCTTCCCGTTGCCGTAGTCGCGTTCGAAGTGGGTCGGACGGCCGTGCTCATCCGTTTGGTGGGCCCGGCCCCACTCGTCTTGCCGGTTGACGTCCTGCGGTGCTCCCTGCGCGGCCGTCGAACCGACGGTCGTGAAGCCGTCGAGGTGCGAGTAGATCGAAACGATCTGCTCGTAGTCGTGTTGGTTGGGATGCTCGTTGCTCGGCGGTCCGTCGGGGTCGTTCGTGTAGTCCATGCACGACCCGAGATTGGGGTTGCTGAAGGATTCGTCCTGGTGATCCAAGCCGAAGTCGTGGGCGAGCTCTTGGCACATGACGAGGCGGCGCCATGCCGGAGTGTTGTAGTAGGCCTGAGAAAAGTACGTGTCGTTCATCTGCGCACGTCCTTGGGTGATGTGCGACCCGCTGATCCAGATCTGTGCGATTCCGAGCCACCCGGTGTTGCCGTACTTCGCGTTGCAGACCTGAATCCGTCCGGATTTCGCCGAACATGGCTTCGGGTTCCCCCAACCGGACTGCTTGGCCAGCCGAACAACAGTTGAGCTGTTCCAGTCATTGATCGCTTCGTTGAGATATGCGTCCCATACGGCAGTGACGTTGTCGCCGGTGCCGAGAGTGAATGGGTTGGCGGTGCGGGCCCAGTGGTACCCGTTCCATGAGTGGTGGGCGTGCGCAGACGGCGCGTAGCCGAGCCCGGCCACAAGAAGGACGGATGTCAAAACGACGCAAAGCCCGCGACGCGTTCTCATCAAATGTGCCCCTGGATATACGTCTCTTGCCGGGAAAACGCCCCCCGCGTATCGAGGGTACGGGACTAGTCCAAACGGAAGTGTGAACCTCGCTGCAGTTCCGGCGTCCGGGTTCAGCCCAGGGGAAGCAACAGCGCCGTCGAGACCCCGATGGCGACCAAAGAACCGCTCGACCAGACCTCGACCTCGATCGCCGCGATCCCGCCGCCCGCGCGCACGAGTCGGCCGACGCCGACGATCTCCTTCTCCGTCACCTCGCCGCAGAAGCGCAGCGAGAGGTCCGGGTTCGGCGTGGACGCTCCTTCACTCGCGAGCCGACCGAGCGGCGGGCCCACAGCCATGTCCGCGGCCATCGACGCCGACTCGGCAGAGCTCGAGGGATCGGAATCCCAGGGGATCTTCATCGCGGTGGCCATGCCGTTCTCGTCGTTGCCGACGAGCCGACAGTCGATCGTCGAGATGATCGGAGCCACCGCCGGCCATTGCGACGCGTCAGCGTGCGGCTTCCACGCTCCGGGCTCCCGGGCCCGACGCTCGATCGGCACCAATAAGGAGGGATCGACCAGAGAGATCGTCGAACGCGTGCACAGCTTGTCTTCGGAGGACAGCAAGTCGATGGCGATCGTGGACAGGCTTCGGCCCGAATGGAGCACGGTGACGCGAGCGGTGGCCGTCCCCGCGGGAAGTCCGCGGACGAACCGGCAGTCGAGCGCGTTCGGCACTCGCCCGGGAGCGGCGGAACGAGCTGCGATCAGGCTGCAAGCTGCGACGATGCCGCCGAAGGCGCCGCCGAACGCACCGTGGAGCTCACGAGGCACGTCGAACCGCCAGGCCCCTTCACCCGCCGGTTCGGCCCCCAGGAACTTCTCGAGCGTGGTCACGGTTCTTCAGGATGCCGCGAAGCGGCCCTTGCGGAAAGCAGGATGCCGCGAAGCGGCCCCCTATGAAGGGGTACTGTGAGCCCTAGGCCGACAAGGAGGTCGACATTGGCTCTGACCAAAGAGCGTCTCCGCACAACAGCGCCGACCACAGCGAAAGAACTGTCGAAACGGACGTCCTACTCGCTGATGGGCGCGTGGGTCGCCGTGCTCGCCGTCATCGAGATTCTCGAGCCTCGGACGGCCGAGGCGATTCCGCTCTGGGGTTGGATCGCCGCCTACGCGCAGCTGGGCACGATCGTCGCCGCTTTCGTCGGACTGACCCGTCGTGCGCGATACGGCGTGACCGCGACCCTTCTCGGCTCCCTGCTCCTGCTCGGCGGCGTCTTTGCGTGCCCGGCCACCGGACACCACGCGTTCGGCTTGTGGTGGATGGGCGAGTTCGCGGCATCCCTTGCATTCGTCGGCGTGAGCGCCAACGCCTATTTCCGGAGGTCGTAGTGGCGTTCGGTACGAAGGCTCGGATGCCCGCGCCGGACGAGGCGCTACCCGGCCGCGACGCCGAGATGCCGGTTCCGGACATCCACGTCGTCCTCAAGACACCCTTGAAGCCGCCTTTTCCGGACGGCCTCGAGCAGGCCGTCTTCGGCCTCGGATGCTTCTGGGGAGCCGAGCGAAAGTTCTGGGAGACGCCGGGCGTCTACACGACCGCCGTCGGCTACGCCGGCGGCTATACGCCGAATCCCTCATATGAAGAGGTGTGCAGCGGACTGACCGGGCACACGGAGGTCGTCCTGGTCGTGTTCGACCCCAAGCAGGTGAGCTACGACGAGCTGCTCCGTGTGTTTTGGGAAGCGCACGATCCGACCCAGGGCATGCGGCAGGGCAACGACGTCGGGACGCAGTACAGGTCGTCCATCTACACGTTCTCGAACGCGCAGCGGAAGGCGGCCGAGGCATCGAAACAGACGTACGAGCGGGCCTTGCACGACGCGCGCTACGGCGACATCACGACCGAGATCGCGGAGGCCGGGCCGTTCTATTACGCGGAGCCGTACCACCAGCAATACCTGGCGAAGAACCCGCACGGGTATTGCGGGATCGGCGGGACGGGCGTGTCATGCCCGGTCGGTCTGGAGGTGTAGCAGCCCGCGGATCGGCAGGCCGTACAGGAACATCACAACGGTGTTCGCGATGATGCTGCCGACCGGACTCCAGAACGCGATGACGATCGCCACGACATACGCGGGCGATCCCGGCCAATAGACCCGGCTCACGGCCGCCGCGGCACCTTCGCAACCGCGTTTGATGAGCCGGTTGTTCCAAGCAGCGACCTGCCACATGGTGTTGTACGCGACGGCCATGAGGAAGAACGTCCCGTTGTAGAAGAGCGCGGCCGTCCGCTTGTCGGCGAAGGCCACGCCGCGCAGGTTCTCGCCCAGCACCTTCGTGGGAAACGGAATGAACGCGACCACCAGGAGCAGTGCGAGGTTGGCGACGACCAGACCGTGCGTGGGCCGCGAGATGAGGGGATAGATGTTGTGGTGATTGGCCCACATGACGCCGATCGTCGCGAAGCTGAGCGTATACGCGAGGTAGCTGGGCCACTGGTCGATCAGCCGGTCGAGGAGCGGGCCGTGACCTTCGGGCACGGCGACCTCGATGATGAGCAGAGTGATCGCGATGGCGAAGACGCCGTCGCTGAACGCTTCGAGTCGGTTGGTCTCCAACGAACGGCTAACGTTTGCGCGCAGGCCGTCCGGCCGGCGTGCACACGCGGCAAGCGATGAGGCCGCGATTTGCGATGTCCTCTCGCGTGACGAACGGCAAGTTCTCGCGTCCCTCGAGGAGCCGGCACGACGGTCGGTGATACGTCGTGTCGCCGGCGACGAACGAACCTCGTCCCCGCGAGCTACTCGATGATCCGTTGGACGATCCGCCGTTCATCGCGCCGATCGCGGCGCGGAGCTGCTCGATCTCCGCGCGGAGGTGCTCACGATCCTCACGCCCGGCCTCGGTGATGATCAGCGCCGCGCCGATGACGACGAGACACAGCCCGGCCAGGCCGCCGGAGATGAGGTACGGGAACTGACTCGGCACCCGGTCCGTCGACGCCGCGCCGTTCCATCCGAGGAACACGAGCACGAACCCGGCGAGGGCAAAGCCGACTCCGAGCTTGGCCCCGAACCGATCCCACGGAATCTTCATCGTCGTCCACTCCTTGCTTTCGTTTTGCGGCGACTGCCGTCCTCGCGCGGCTTCGTCCCGCCGAGGTACTGCTCGCGCAGGTTGATCTTGCGGATCTCGGCTCCCACGCCCTGGTAGACGAGCGTTCCTTTCTCGAGGATGAGCACCCGGTCGGCGTACGGGAGCACGCCGACGTTCTGCTCGACGATGATCACGGTCGTCCCGCTCTCCTTCACGCGGTTGACGGCCTTGAACACCGTCGTCGCGAGCAACGGGCTCAATCCGAGCGACGCTTCGTCGACGAGGAGCAGCTTCGGACGCGACATCATCGCGCGCCCGACGGCGAGCATCTGCTGCTCACCGCCGGACATCGTCCCCGCCATTTGACCGGTGCGTTGCCGGAGGACGGGGAAGTACTCATAAACGAGCTCTTCGGTCTCGTCGACTTCTTTGGGGCTGCGGCGGCGCGTCCAGGCGCCGAGCTTGAGGTTCTGCTTGATCGTCAGCTCGGGAAACACGCGGCGGCCCTCGGGACACAGCGCGATGCCGCGGCGCACCAGCTCGGGCGTCGCATGCCCGCCGACCTCTTCGCCGTCGAAGACGATGGAGCCCGAGTCCGGACGAAGCAGACCGGCAATCGTGGAGACCGTCGTCGTCTTGCCGGCGCCGTTCAGTCCGAACAGCACGCACGTCTCGCCGGCTTCGACTTCGAAGCTGACGCCGAGCAGGACGGGAAAGCTGTAGCTGACGCGGAGGTCCTTCACTTCGAGGAGCGCCATTAGGTTTTCGCTTGCTCCGCGCTTCGCGCTCCGTAGTCGTCCATCACGCTTCGTCCCCCAGATAGGCCTTGATGACCTCCGGGTGGTTGCGCACCTCGTCCGGCTTTCCCTCGGCAAGCAGCTGGCCGAAGCTCAGGCAGTACACGTAGTCGCACACCCGGACGACCATCGGCACGTGGTGCTCGATCATGCAGATCGACAATCCGAAGTCCTTGCGCAGCTCGAGCAGCGTGTCGCCGAGCTCCTCGGATTCCTCCGGGCCCATGCCCGACGTCGGCTCGTCGAGAAGCAGGACGTCGGGGTCGGTGGCCAGCACCGTCGCCAGCTCGACGCGCTTGAGGTCGCCGTACGGGAGCCCGGCCACCTGCAGGTCGAGCAGGTGCGTCAGATTCAACAGCTCGACGAGCCGCTCGGCCCGGTCGGCGAGGTCGTCCTCAGTGCGGAAGGACCGCGGCAAGCCGAGCATGCCGGACAGCGTCGAGTATTCGGCGCGCAAGTGCTGAGCCGACTTCAGGTTGTCTCGCACGGTCGCACCCTTGACCATGCCGACGTTCTGGAAGGTGCGTCCCATGCCGAGCGCGGTCCGTTCGTGCACACCGAGGCCGGTGACGTCGCTGCCGCGGTACATGACCTTGCCGCTGTCCGGCTCGTAGAAGCCGGTGATGATGTTGAAGGCCGTCGTCTTGCCCGCGCCGTTGGGACCAATGACGCCGACGATCTCCCACTCGCCGACGAAGATGCTGACGTCCGAGTTCGCGCGCACGCCGCCGAACGTGATCGACGCGTTGACGACCTCAAGCACGGACATCGGTCACCAATACCTCTCTCAGGCCGCGATCCTTCGGGTCGAAGCGCTTGCCGATCAGCCATTGCGTGATCGGACGGATCTGCTGCCCGATGCCGCCGGGGAAGACCGTGAGCGTCAGGAGCAACAGCAGGGGGCCGAGGACGAGGGCCGCAGCACCGGGCGTCAGCTCGGGAAGGCCGGGGATATTGCGCAAGGCGGACTCGACGCCCGGGATGTTCTCGATGAGATACCCCGTGAGTGCGAAGAGCGCCGACCCGATCACAATGCCCGGGCGGCTCTTCAAACCGCCGACCACCGTCATGATCACAAAGATCAGCGCGAGCTGGAAGTCGAAGCCGACGCTCGACACCTGCGTGTTATTGTGGGCCAGCAGCGCTCCGCCGAGCCCGGCGAACACACCGGACAGCACGAACGCGAACAGCGTGTACATCGTGACGTTGACGCCGAACGTCGACGCGACGCGCGGGTTCTCCCGCAGCGCGAGGAGCGCGCGTCCGCCCTTGGACTTCATCAGGCGAGCATCGATCCACAGCACGACGGCCAGGACGGCGACACACAGATAGAAGTAGCGGTGCTCGCTCTCGAAGCCGCCCGGCCGCGGGGCATTCTGTCCGGCCGCGCCGCCGGTCAGCGTCTCGATCTTGAACAGCGTTTTCTCCGCGAAGAGCCCGTACGACAGCGTGACGAGCGCGAAGTACAGACCGCGCACGCGGAGCGAAACGAGACCGAGCACGGCGGCCTGCGCGCCCCCGACGAACATCGCGATAACCACCGCGATCAAAAAGGGTTGTTCGGATTGCGAAACCATGTACGCGGAGGTGAACGCGCCGATACCGACGAACGCCTGGTGGCCGAGGGAGATCTGTCCCGTGTAGCCGATAAGGACGTTCAGCGAAAGGCCGATGATCGCGTAGGTGATCGCCTTCGTGAAGAGGGTGACGTCGGCGGCCGGCTGACTGGCCGGGAACCCGAGGACGAGCGCGCCGACCGCAGCCATGACGATGCCGCGCGCGACCCAGCCGAGCGGCGACGGACGGAAGCCTTCGGCGCGGGGAACCGGCTCCTTGACCGTGCCGAGGCTCTCGGCGGCGTCGGCGGGGGCTTGATCGGTGGGAAGGACCTCGCCGCCGCGCTTGATGCGAACGTCGCGCTGATCGGACGGCGCCACTTCCTGATCGTGGAGCTCCCGCTCGATCTCTTCCTGGCTGATCTCTTGCGTCCGGGCGGCTCGCGATCGCGACGGTTTGCGCTTCGCCGGCTTGCGCTTGGCCGGCTTGCGGCGCGTCGTTCCCTTTCGTCGCGCGGTCTTGCTCACGACGCCTTCCCGAGGATCCCCTGCGGACGCGCCACGAGCACGACGAGCAGGATGATGAAGACGACGAACGTGTCGGGGGCCGGGATGCTCGAGAACACGGACGCCTTCAGCGCGATGCTCTCG
>DASQWC010000076.1:0-5287 GCA_035640475.1 Actinomycetota bacterium
CGGGACGGTTCGCATCGACTTCGCCGCGCGGGAGGTGACGGTGCGCGGGAAGTCCGTGTCCCTGACGCCGCTCGAGTTTCGGCTGCTTGCTGTATTGACCGAGCACGCCGGCCAGGTTCTCTCGCGCTCGCAGCTCATCGACCTGGTCTGGGGGCAGAACTACTCCTCGACCGGCGATCCGGTGAAGATCTACATCGGCTACGTGCGCAAGAAGATCGAGGAGGACCCGTCGAGCCCGGAGCTGATCGAGACAGTGCGCGGGTTCGGCTACCGCTACCGCAAAGCTTCGTAACGCCTTCGAGAGAATTCGAACACCAGGGGTCAGACCCCCTTGGTTTCTTGTTTCGAACACCTACGGTGTAAAGCGGATCGTCAAGACGTCGCCGTCTTCGACCAGGTAGGTCTTTCCCTCCAGCCGCTGCAGCCCCCGCTTCGCCGTCTCCGCGCGCGAGCCGCTCTCGACGAGATCGCTCCAGCGGATCACCTCGCAGCGGACGAAGCCGTGCGCCATGTCCGTGTGGATGGCCGCAGCCGCGTCGAGCCCCGTCTTCCCGCGTCGCAGCGTCCATGCCCGGGCTTCATTCTCGTTCGCCGTGAAGAAGACGATGAGGTCGAGCGCGCCAAACAGGCGGCGGACGACCTCGTTCAGCGCCGAGGGCCCCTCCCGGTACTCGGCGGCTTCTTCCGCCGGGAGCTCGGCCAGCTCCACCTCGAGCTTCGCGTCGATACCGCCCGGCCCGTTCTCGACGACGACCACCGGCTTGATAGTCAGAGGCTCGAGCGCTTCCGGGAGCTCGCCGTCGAAGTCCCTGAGCGGCCGCTCCCCCTCGAGGTGCGCAAGCGCCTGCTCGAGCGCCTCGGCCTCGCGACGAGACTCCGGGTCGCCCGACTTCGCCTCCCGGCGAACCCGCTCGAGCCGCCGCTCGACGTGGTCGCGGTCGGCGACGAGGAGCTCGAGCTCGAGCGCCGCGAGATGGCGGGGCGGGTCGGCTCCGGGCGAAAATGCATCGACGACTGCCAGCAGCGCGTCCGCCTGGCGAAGCGTCCCGAGCTGCGCGGCGCTCGTTCCGACGACGTCCAGAACACGCAAGGCCGCGTCCGTCACTTTCGGGGAGCCGACGACGGCAGCAACGGCCCGCAGGCGCTCGTCCTCTATGGGCGCCATCCCGACATTCGGCTTGTCCCGGCCCAGGTGCGGCTCGGCCCCCGTGAGCGCCTGGAAGAGCGTCGTCTTCCCGGACCCGGGAAGCCCGACGATCCCGGCTTCGAGGGACAACTACGTGGCGCCGAAGCCGACGCGGCTCTCGCGGGCGAAGCGCTTGATGTAGACGATGTGCGAGACCGGCAGGATGTAGCGCCCGTCCTCTGCGTCGAGCGTGTAGGCCCCGTCGTGCCGCGTCTCGAGTGCGCCCTGCAGCGCGTCCGCCTCCGACGGGTCGACCAGCACGGAGATCGCCTGCCCGCCCATGAAGGCGATTTCGATGCGGACCCGTTCCTGCACGCTCACTTCGACACCAGCTCCACGAGGACGCCGTGGACCGAGTCGGGATGGATGAACGAGACCTGCATCCCGTACAGCCCCGGCCTGGGCTCGTGGTCGATGAGCTCGGCCTTCGGCTCCAGCTCGGCGAGCGCGCCGGAGAGATCGCGTACCTCGTAGGCGACGTGATGCATTCCCGGTCCGCGCTTGGCTAGGAACTTCCCGACCGGCGTATCTTCCCCCAGCGAGGCGAGGAGCTCCACGCGACCATCGCCGACGAGCACCGCCGCGGCCTCGACGCCCTGCTCGGCCATCGTCTCCCGCTGCTCGAGCCGCGCGCCGAAGAGGTTCTCGTAGGTCCCGAGCGCTTCGTCGAGGTCCTCCACTGCGACGCCGAGATGGTGGATTCCGCGCGGCTCCATCGGCCCGATCCTAGACTAGCTTCGTGGCGCTTCCCATCCCGCCGCATTTCCGTCCGGAACGCGTTGCCGAGGTCTGGCGGGTGCCGTACGAGGAGCGAGCGCGCGAGGCGCAGGAGTGGGCGCGCGAGCACGAGATCGCCCCGGCGTCTCGCGACGACCTCCGGATCTGCATGGTCGCAGTGGATGTCCAGAACACGTTCTGTACGCCCGGGTTCGAGCTCGTCGTGCCCGGCGCCGTGGACGACAACCGCCGCCTTGCTGAGTTCATCTATCGGAATCTCGGTTCCCTAACCGAGATCGTCCCCACGCTGGACACGCACCAGGCGGTGCAGATCTTCCACGCCGCCTTCCTCGTCGACGACGAAGGCCGGCGACCCGACCCCTACACGCTCGTCTCCGCTGAGGACGTCAAGGCCGGCCGGTGGCGCATCGATCCCGAGATCGGCGTCGACCCCGACCACCTCCTCCGGTACACGCGTGAGCTCGAAGCCGGCGGGCGCTACGAGCTGACGGTGTGGCCCTACCACGCGATGCTCGGCGGGATCGGGCACGCGCTGGTCTCTGCGGTCGAAGAGGCGTTCTTCTTCCATGCGGTCGCCAGGAGAGTCGGGCCGAGCTTCGAGATCAAGGGCTTCAATCCGCTCACCGAGCACTACTCCGTCCTCGGCCCGGAGGTCATGGGCGAGAAGAACGAGGAGCTGATCCGCAAGCTGCTCTCGTTCGACGTTGTGGTGTTCGCCGGCCAGGCGAAGAGTCACTGCGTCGCCTGGACGATCGACGACCTCCTCCGCCATCCGGACGCCGAGGAGCGGGAGCTCGCGCGCCGCGTGTACCTGCTCGAGGACTGCACCTCCCCGGTCGTCGTCCCCGGCGTCGTCGACTACACCGAGGAGGCGGACGCAGCCATGCGGCGGTTCGCCGAGGCGGGAATGAACGTGGTGCGCTCGACCGACCCGCTCGAACGCTGGCCGGCCGTCGCGGCCCGGTCAGCAGCATGACGTGGCAAGAACGACCGAGGCCGGGCGCTTGGCCCGGCCTCGAGTCGCCGCAGCGGTCTTCGAGAACTACCCGATGGTGACGGACGTGCCGCCGGGCGTTACGGCCTGCGGCACCGTCTTCCATCCGGCCGTCGCGTTGTCGTAGACCCAGTTGTTCGAGTAGTACAGGCTGCTGTCCTTACTCGAGAGGACGGTGAACCCGACCTTGTCGCCGCTCGAGAGGCCGCCGTCGTGCGCGTCCATCCGGAGCGTGACGCCGCCGTCGATGCTCACCACGCCGGCCGAGGTGACCTTGTAGATGCTGGCCTTGGTGTAAATGGTGACGTCGGTCCTCGGCGTCGACGCCACCGGGGTGAAGGCCACCGAGCTGATCGAGTTCGACTTGACGTAGTAGGTGCCGTCCGGTCGCGTCAGGATCAGCTGGATCTGGCCCTGCGGGTTGGTGCCCTTGCTCGTGTACTGCATCCCGGCGGAGTAGTTGACGGGCGAGGCGTTCGCGTACTTGCCGGCCGGGGCGAGCGGTGAGATCGGCCCTCCGGCCTGCAGCGTGTTGCTCGTCGGCGGAATCGCGACGAGAACCGTCGGGTGCGCTGCGTTCCACGGATCGCTGCCTGCGGTCGCGGTGCCGCACGGGTTCGAGGCCGCATCGAGCTGCTGGCAGTTCTTGTACGCGCTGCCTGCGGCCGTGTCGAGCTTGACCTCGATCAGGTACGACTGCGAGCCGTAGTTCCCGGTGCTGAGGGTGACGACCGTGTTCGCCGTCCCGGTCGGCGAGCTCGAGCCGGCCACGGGGCTCACCTTGACGCCGCTCGCGAGCACCTTGTTCGCGAGCAGGTCCTTGAAGGTGACCTTCGCGTTGGCGATCGAGCCGCCCTCGGCCGCGACGCTCGCCGTCAGCGTCACCTGCGCGCTCGTGCTGCTGCTACCGGAGGTGAAGAACGCCGTCTGCCCGATGTACGCCACGCGTCCGACGCCCGGGTTGATCGTGAACGTCCGCGAGATGGGGGAGGCGGCGTTCCAGTTGTTGTTGCCACCCTGCGACGCGGTGAGCGTGCAGCTGCCGGTGTTCGTCAGCGTGACCATCCAGTTGCCGTCGGCGTTCTTCGCGACGGTGCACTGGCCGCTGGCCGCGAAGGTGACCGGGAGGCCGGACCCAGCGGTCGCGTCCACCTGGAAGTCCGGGGACCCGTAGTCCTTGTCCGCCGGCCCGAGGAAGTTGATCGTCTGGTTGGCCTTGCTGATGGTGATCGTCTTCGTGGCAGACGCCGGCTTGTAGTTGGCGCTGCCATTGAAGTCGGCTTTGACGGTGTAGGTCCCTGCGTCCTTCGGAGCGCCGCTGAGCTGCGTCCCGCCGGTGCCGGTTCCGTTGTAGTACGTCAGCGCGTCCGCGGGGCCGAGGTTGGCATTGCCGACGCCGTTGACGGAGGCCGAGGCCGCGTTCGAATTGCCGTTGTAGGTGGAGTTCGACCAGTCAATCGCCACGGTCGGGGTCGCCTTGCCGATCTTGTCGGTGACCGCGCCGCCGTCGCTCAGGTAGTTGTCGTTCGAGAACGACCAGTTGTCGGTGTACGTGCCGGCGTCCGTGTGCTTCGTGTTGCTGAGGTCGAAGCCCACGAGGTCCTCGCCGTTGACGCCCTTCGCCGCGCCGGTCGCCTTGTGCTCGGTCGCGTCATAGGTGACGTCATACGGAGTGACGGTGACGGTCGCCTTGGCCTTGGCGATCTTGTCGACGACCGAGCCCGAGTCACTCAGGTAGTTGTCGTTTGAGAACGACCAGTTGTCGGTGTACGTGCCGGCGTTCGTGTGCTTCGTGTTGCTCAGATCGAAGCCGATGAGGTCCTCGCCGTTGACGCCCTTCGCGGAGCCGTTCGCCTTGTGCTCGGCGCCGTCGTAGGTGACGTCGTATGGCGTGACCGTGACGGTCGCCTTCGCCTTCGCGATCTTGTCGGTGACGGTGCCGCTGTCGTTGAGGTAGTTCTGGTTCGAGAACGACCAGTTGTCGGAGCTGTACGTGCCGGCAGTCGTGTGCTTCGTCCCGCTAAGGTCGAGGCCGCTCAGATCCTCGCCGTTGACGCCCTTCGCGGAGCCGGTCGCCTTGTGCTCGGCGCCGTCGTAGGTGACGTCGTACGGGGTGACCGTGATCGTGGCCTTCGCCTTGGCGATCTTGTCGGTGACCGAGCCGCTGTCGCTCGCGTAGTTGTCGTTGGAGAACAACCAGCCGTCGATGTAGGTGCCGGCGTTCGTGTGCTTCGTGTTGCCGAGGTCGAGGCCGCTCAGATCCTCGCCGTTGACGCCCTTCGCGGAGCCGGTCGCCTTGTGCTCGGCGCCGTCGTAGGTGACGTCGTACGGGGTGACCGTGATCGTGGCCTTCGCCTTGGCGATCTTGT